>CAMCZF010000010.1 GCA_945885775.1 Rhodoferax sp. OV413
TGCTGAGCTCCCGATCAGTGAGCCACTGAGGGCCCTGTAAGACTGGCTAAAGTTTGGTGCATTGCAGCATGATACATTCCAAAGCTGCATAGAGAAGTGCCTGCCGAAGGGACCAGCAGTCTGGCGGCGGGATAGAAACCCCTATATTCCTGCGAGAGACCTCATGAAGATTCACGAGTACCAAGGCAAGGACATCTTGCGCCAATTTGGTGTGCCGGTGCCCCGAGGCATTCCTGCCTTTACTGTCCAAGAGGCGGTCGAAGCCGCTCAAAAGCTGGGCGGCCCGGTGTGGGTGGTCAAGGCTCAGATCCACGCCGGTGGCCGTGGCAAAGGCGGCGGCGTCAAGCTGGCCCGCTCAATCGACGAGGTCAAGCAGCTCGCCAGCGAGATCCTGGGCATGCAGCTGGTCACGCACCAGACTGGCCCGGAAGGCCAAAAAGTGCGCCGCTTGTTGATTGAAGACGGCGCCGACATCAAAAAAGAGTACTACGTCTCCGCCGTGACCGACCGCGCCAGCCAGCGCGTCGCTTTCATGGCGTCGTCCGAGGGCGGCATGGACATTGAGGAAGTGGCCCATGCCACGCCAGAAAAAATCATCAAGGCCATCGTGGATCCGGCCGCTGGCCTGACCGATGCGCAGGCCAAGACCCTGGCCGACGGCATGGGCGTTCCAGAAGCCTCGACCGCGCAGGCCGTGGATGTGCTGCAAAAGCTGTACAAGGTCTACATGGAGACCGACGCCTCGCTGGTCGAAATTAATCCCTTGATTTTGGAGGGCAACGGCAACATCAAGGCCTTGGACGCCAAGTTCAATTTTGACGCCAACGCCCTGTTCCGGCATCCTGAAATCGTGGCTTACCGCGACCTTGATGAAGAAGACCCAGCCGAGGTGGAGGCTAGCAAATTTGATCTGGCTTACATCAGCCTAGATGGCAATATTGGCTGTTTGGTCAATGGCGCGGGTTTGGCGATGTCGACCATGGACACGATCAAGCTGTTCGGCGCCGAGCCGGCGAACTTTCTGGATGTTGGCGGCGGGGCCACCCCAGAGAAGGTCACGGAAGCTTTCAAGATCATGTTGCGCAATGACAAGGTCAAGGCGATTCTGGTGAACATCTTTGGTGGCATCATGAAATGCGACACCATTGCCACCGGCGTCATCACCGCCTGCAGGGCGACCAACCTCAACGTCCCCCTGGTGGTGCGCATGAAGGGCACGAATGAGGAGCTCGGCAAGAAGATGCTGGCCGAAAGTGGTCTGCCCATCATCAGCGCCGACACCATGGCCGACGCGGCCCAAAAAGTGGTCGCTGCCCTGAAATCCTGAAGCCCTGCCGACTAGGAAAACACCATGTCCATCCTCATCAATAAAGACACCCGAGTCATTACCCAGGGCATTACTGGCAAGACCGGCCAGTTTCATACCGAAAAATGCCAGGAGTACGCCAACGGCAAAGCCTGCTTTGTCGCTGGCGTGAACCCCAAAAAAGCCGGCGAAAAGATTTTTGGTATTCCTATCTACGCCTCAGTCAAACAGGCGGCAGCTGACACGGGCGCCAGTGTGTCGGTGATTTATGTACCGCCAGCAGGTGCAGCGGCGGCAATCTGGGAGGCCGTTGAGGCTGATCTGGACCTGGCGATCTGCATCACCGAGGGAATCCCGGTGCGTGACATGCTGGAAGTGCGCAACCGCATGAAAGCCAAGGTCGCATCCGGCGGTAAGGAAACCCTGCTGTTGGGTCCGAATTGCCCGGGTTTGATAACGCCTGATGAGATCAAGATCGGCATCATGCCGGGTCATATTCACCGTAGAGGCCGTATCGGCGTGGTCAGCCGCTCCGGCACGCTGACTTATGAGGCGGTGGCGCAACTCACCGAGATTGGTCTGGGCCAGTCCAGTGCTGTCGGCATTGGCGGCGACCCGATCAACGGCCTCAAGCACATCGACATCATGCGCATGTTCAACGACGATCCCGAAACTGATGCTGTGATCATGATTGGTGAAATCGGTGGGCCCGACGAGGCTGAAGCCGCGCGCTGGTGCAAAGCCAACATGAAAAAGCCGATTGTGGGTTTCATCGCTGGTGTCACGGCGCCGGCCGGAAAACGCATGGGTCATGCCGGCGCGCTGATCTCGGGCGGCGCCGACACGGCCGATGCCAAACTGGCTGTGATGGAAGAGTGTGGGTTCAAGATCACCCGCAACCCGTCCGAGATGGCTAAGCTGCTCAAGGCCATGCTCTAGTTTTTCGCCCAGTGCTCGTTAGCACGCATTGGCGTGCCAAGCGCCGCAAAAAGAAAGCCGGATTTTTGGAGGAAAATCTGGCTTTGTTCATCCAGCTTCAACCATCCCCCAACCGAGGCGCTCGCCATGGAAGAATTCCTCACCGCCAATTTCTGGCTCGCAGTCGGACAGATCATCATGATCGACATTCTGTTGGGTGGTGACAACGCGGTCGTCATCGCGCTGGCCTGCAGGCAGTTGCCGGCACATCAGCGGACAAAAGGCATATTGTGGGGAACGGCAGGTGCCATTGTCTTGCGCGTCGCCCTGATTGCCTTTGCCTTGACGCTGCTGCAGGTGCCTTATCTAAAGCTGGTGGGTGCGGCTCTGTTGCTGTGGATCGGTATCAAGCTCTTGGTGCCCGATGACGAGGCACACGCCAATATTCAGGGCAGTGACAAGCTTTGGGCAGCGGTGAAAACTGTTATCTTGGCAGACTTGGTGATGAGTGTGGACAACGTGATTGCCATTGCCGGTGCTGCCACCAATGCCGGATCGCAGCACCAACTGCCTCTGGTCATTTTTGGGCTGGTCGTGAGCATTCCCATCATCATTTGGGGCAGCCAGTTGGTCCTGAAGTTAATGGACCGTTTCCCGTCTATCATCACTTTGGGTGGTATGTTGTTGGGCTGGATCGCCGGCACCATGGCGCACAGCGACCCTGCAGTGAAGACCTGGTGGCCGCAAACCCAGCCTTGGTCCTTGAGTTTTGGTGTTGGTGGCGCCTTACTGGTCTACGCCATTGGCCGTGGAATACACCGAAGACAACAGGCCAAGCTCGCTGATTCGGCGATCTGACGCGCCGCGGCCATTGGTGATCCTGACCCGGGCGTATGAATTACACGTTTGTCGCCCAGACCGACCGCGGGCGAGTCCGTGCCAATAACGAAGATGCAGTCGACTTCGACCTAGCCAGTGGACTGGCGGTACTGGCGGATGGCATGGGAGGTTACAAGGCAGGGGAAGTCGCCAGTGCCATGGCGACCGGTCATATCAAGACCGAGTTGGCACGCTGGCTGCAGGCCAGCGGCGAGCCAGGCAACTTGCGGCACATCCGTCAGGCGGCTCAGAGCTCCGTTGCCAACGCCAATACGCTGATCCTGGATTCGGCGCGCGCCAACCCTGAGCATGCCGGCATGGGCACCACGTTGGTGGTGGCTATTTTTTGTGGTTCCCACCTGATTCTGGGCCATGTCGGCGATTCACGTTGTTACCGCTTGCGCGATGGGGTGCTGTTGCAACTGACTCGGGACCACTCAGTGCTACAAGAGCAGATTGACGCCGGCTTGCTAACGCCGGCGCAGGCTGCGTTATCGTCAGACCGCAACCTGGTCACGCGGGCCCTGGGCGTGGAAAACGCTGCCAAACTCGAGCTCAATGATTTCCCGGTGCAGGACGGCGACCTGTACCTGCTGTGCTCGGACGGCTTGACCGATATGGTTCAGGATACGGGTATCGCTGCCGCCTTGCGGCAACGAGCCACGCTCGACCAGACGGCGCGAGACTTGGTGCAAATGGCCAACCAGAACGGCGGGCGCGACAATATCGCTGTTGTCTTGGTGCGGGCCAACGAGGCGAAACGTCGGCGCCATCTGCTCGCCAGACTGTTGGGAAGATCTTAAAAGTGACTGTGATTGCAATGATGTCCAAACCAGGGAGGTCGACATGCCCAAACTGATCGTGTCAATCGATGGTGCGGTGATGAAGGAAGTGGTTTTGACCAAGCCGCGGACCACCCTGGGACGCCGGCCGTACCATGACATCGTCTTTGACAATCTGGCGGTCAGCGGCGACCATGCCGCTTTGACCCTGGACGCTTCGCAGGTTACGGTCGAAGACCTCGGGAGCACCAATGGCACCTATGTCAACGGCGAAGCTGTGAGGCAACGTGTCCTGCAGGAGGACGATGTCATCTCGGTGGCTAAATACAAGCTGGTTTTTAAGGTGGACCCGCCACCGGCTATGCCCGGGCCCGTGCCTGATGCTGAGGCGGTGATCAAGGTTTTATCGGGTCGGGCGATCGGCCGGGAACTGGCGCTGACGAAGCCTGTGACCACCCTGGGCAAGCCGGGCGTAGCTGTTGCAGCCATCACTCGTCGTTCGAGTGGATTCGCCTTGCACCATGCGGAGGGCGAGGACCGGGTGCAGATCAACGGCACGCCGATCGGTTCAGACGCAGTCATTTTGCAAGATGGCGATATCCTCGAACTTGCCGGGACCAGAATGCAATTTGTGGTCAAATAATCTGCCTGTCACATTTGTGCTCGTGCAGTTGATTTGCCACAGTTTATTCTCTGCCCCTTTGTGATACAGCGGTCATCTGCGCCGCTTGTTGGTCCAAAGCGGAAAGAAGCGGCCAATGTCGACATTCAATCAGGAGTGAAGCGGAATGAAGGTTCGTGTACTTGGTTGCTCAGGCGCCATTGCCAGAGATTGCAGGACCACGTCTTTTCTGATCGACCACGACCTGTTGCTGGACGCCGGAACGGGGGTAGGTGATTTGACCCTGGATGACATGCGCGGCATCAAGCATGTGTTGCTGACTCACTCGCACCTGGACCATGTGGCAGCGTTGCCGCTGATGGTCGATGCCATCGCCGGATCGATCACCCAACCTTTGCAGATCCACGCTTTGCCCGCCACCCTTGATGCCCTGCGTGCACATATCTTCAATGGGGTGATCTGGCCTGACTTCAGCCGAATCCCGACGCCTCAACAGCCATTTATCAGCTTCCATGCCATTGAAGTCGGGCAGGTCCTGCAATTCGGCCACAAACGCGTGGAAGTTTTGCCTGCGGTCCACATCGTGCCGGCCGTGGGTTTTGCCGTATCGACGGATCAGCAACCGGCCTGGGTCTTTACGGGTGACACGGAGCGCAATCCGGCGTTTTGGCAGCGCGTCAACCAGCTTGAGGTGGCCCTGCTGGTGATTGAAACCGCCTTCAGCAACCGCGAGCAGGATTTGGCCCGGCGCAGCCTGCATCTCTCGCCCATCGCCTTGGCCGAGGAGCTTAGTTGTATCGCCGAGGGGCGCCATTACCCGATCTATATCACGCACACCAAGCCGGCAGAAGCCGAGCTGATCATGGCGGAAATCCTGGATTTTGAGCGTTCAGGTGCTTTGGCGTCGGGAAAAGCCCACGATATCCGGTGGCTGCTGGCTGGTCAGGAGTTTGAACTGTGAGTGCCGCGCTCGAGGTCGGCTTGCCTGAGCTGTCCTTCGAAGCGCTCCAAAAATTACCGGCTGACCAGCGTGGCCTGCCCTTTGAGGCCCTGTTTTACAAGCAGTTGCAGCAAGTCTCAGCGCGTATTCACGAGACAGACAACCTCGACCAGATCATGCTGGACGTCAGCGCAGACATCTGCGCTCTGTTTAACGCGGAACGGCTCACGATGTACGCCGTTAACGCTGAGCAGTCTGCGATTGTGTCCAAAGTCAAGACCGGCCTGAGCAGCAGCACCGATCTTAAACTGCCGATCTCGGCGCAAAGTATTGCGGGCTACGTTGCCTCCAGCCGTCAAATGCTGAACTTGGCGGATGCCTATGACGAGCAGGCCTTGCGGCGCATCCATCCTGATCTGAAATTTCTGAGGGCTGTCGACCAGCGCTCCGGTTACCGCACGCGCCAGATGATGGTCGCTCCGATCGTCGAGGGCGGCACGCTGCACGGCGTACTGCAGGTCATCAACAACCGAAACAACCAGACTTTCTCTGACCTTGAAGTGGATGGGGCCCTGCAGTTGTGCCGAACCCTTGCCACCGCGATCCGCCAACGCGTCGAGAAGGCCTCGCTAGGCATGCGGCGTCGGGCCACCAAGTACGATGGGCTGGTCTTGACTGGCGCGCTGACCAGTGAGGCGCTCGAGCAAAGCTGGCAACTCGCCCGCGCCGGGGGGCACCCGGTCGAGCAGGTGATGATGACCCAGTTCAAGGTGCCCGCGGCTCAGATCGGCCAATCGCTGGCTCGGTACTTTGACGTGCCCTATGAACCTTTCCAGGCCAATCGGCTGCGGGCGGATCCCTTGCACGGCATGCTCAAGCGCGACTTTGTCGACAAACAAGGCTGGATCCCGTTGGAGGAGTCCGCCGCCGGTCTGGTGGTGATGTGTACTGACCCGGAGACGGTTCGCAGTTCGCGCATCGTGCCCCAGGTCTTCCCCCGAGTGGCCCGTTTTGTCTACCGGGTGACGACGCAAGCTGAATTCCAGGAGACGCTGGCGCAGTTTTTTGGCGCGGCTGGCGGTCTGTCCATTGATGAAATGCTGGCCGACATGGACGGCGCACCGATCGATGACGGTAGCAGTGAGGATTCTCTGGAGTCAGCCGCAGCTGACAATGAGCTGGTCAAATTCGTCAACAAGGTCATCATTGACGCGTACCACCAAAAGGCCTCGGACATTCACATCGAGCCGATGCCGGGCAAGCTCAAAACCGGGATCCGCTTTCGCATCGATGGCACGCTGATGCCCTATATCGAGGTGCCGGCGCATTTTCGGCAGGCCATGGTGACCCGGCTCAAGATCATGTGCGACCTCGATATTTCAGAACGCCGCAGGCCGCAGGACGGCAAAATCAAGTTCAAGAAGTATGGGCCGCTTGACATCGAGCTGCGGGTGGCCACCATACCGTCGGCCGGTGGCGTCGAGGATGTGGTGATGCGGATTCTGGCCGCCGGCGAACCTATCCCCTTGAATCAGCTGGGCCTGACGCCGCACAACCGTGAGCGGGTCGTGAAAACCGTTGAAAAGCCCTACGGTTTGTTTTATGTCTGTGGTCCCACCGGGTCTGGCAAGACCACCACCCTGCATTCGATCCTCAGCCACCTGAACCAACCCGATACCAAGATCTGGACTTGTGAAGACCCGGTTGAAATCACGCAAAAAGGTCTGCGCCAGGTTCAGGTGAACAAAAAGGCGGGGATTGACTTTGCCTTGGTGATGCGGGCGTTCTTGAGGGCGGACCCTGACATCATCATGGTGGGTGAGTCTCGTGACAAGGAAACCGTCTCGATGGGTGTGGAGGCGTCGCTGACCGGGCACCTGGTGTTTTCGACCCTGCACACCAATTCGGCGCCTGAGTCGATCACACGCCTGCTGGACATGGGCATGGACCCGTTCAACTTTGCCGATGCGCTGCTCGGCATCCTGGCGCAGCGGCTGACCAAAAAGCTGTGTGCCTGCAAAGTTGCTTATGTGCCCGAACCCGAAGAGTTGCAGCTGTTTGCGGCTGAATACGCTGAAGAACTCAGCCACTCCACCGCCTGGCAACTTGATCTGGCTGGGGAAACCAGTCGTTTGGTTGAGGGCTGGCGTCAGGTGCATGGTCAGAGTGCGCAGATCCACCTGTACCGGGCGGTCGGTTGCGACAAATGTAACCAGACCGGCTACAAAGGTCGCATTGGACTGCATGAACTGCTGATTGCCGACGAAGAGATCAAAAAACTGATTCAACAACGGGCCCGTGTCGCAGAGATTTTTGCAGCGGCAGTGCAGTCGGGTATGCGTACCCTGAAGATGGACGGTATGGAAAAGGTCATGATGGGGCTGACCGATCTCAAAATGGTGCGCGCGGTCTGCATTCGTTGACTGACAAAAGCAGATGCCAAATTGTCAGATCGATTTTGAAAAATCTGAAAACTCAGAAAATGATGCAAATTAGATGGAGAATGACGCACCGTGTATTGGCATCAATACTGCGGAAAACGGCAATTGGGGACTGGTACTTAGTTTTTTATCAAGGAGTTTTTATGAAGCGTTCTATGCAAAAGGGTTTCACCCTGATCGAGTTGATGATTGTGGTGGCCATCATTGGTATCTTGGCTGCTGTTGCGCTGCCCGCCTACCAGGACTACACCAAGAAGGCCAAGTATGCTGAGGTGGTTTCGGTCGCCAATACCTACAAGACGGCGGTTGCCACCTGCGCCCAGGAATCCGGTGCCCTGGCTGGCTGCAGCACTGGTCTGCTCGGCGTGCCTGCCACCACCGCCACGACCCACGTGGCGTCGGTTGCGGTGGCTGATGGGGTCATCACCGTCACCCCGACCGCCACCACGTCCGCGACCGCCACGCTGATTTTGACCCCGACCATGACTGCCGGTGCGCCGATGACCTGGTCCAATGCTGGCAGCGGTTGCCTGTCGTCGAGCCCGATCCTTTGTAAGTAAGGGTTGACGCCAGCGGGCGCGGCCTCATTGGGCCGCTCCGTTTGAAAAAGCGCTGCTAACAGCGCTTTTTTTCTGTCCGCAGCTAACCTGTCTGCGTCGAACCTCTCCAAGACGACTGCCTTATGCCGCACTCAAACCACGGCCCCCTTATCCGGGCGGGTGGCGTCTTTTTGCTGCTGTTGCCCTGGCTCAATCCGTTTGCCCCCGGCCCGACCAGTCAGGTGGTACAAAGCCTGCTGAGCCTGAGTTGTCTGGCGCTAATGCTGATGCTACCGCTGTGGCAAGGTGGTGGCGCAGCGCTGGTCAGGGTGGTGGCGCCAGCCTGGGTGCTGGCGGCCTTGTTTAGTTGTGTGATGGCGGTGCTGCAATATTTGGGGGTCAGTCAGGCCTTTGCGCCCTGGGTCAATGTCGCGGGCGTTGGCGAGGCCTTCGCCAACCTGCGCCAGCGCAACCAATTTGCAACCCTGACCACCGTGGGTTTGGTGTCGCTGCTGTGGTGGGTGCAAACTGCCCTCCCGAATGTGCCAAGCAGCCAGCCGCGCGGTCGGATGCTGCCCACCTGGCAGGCGGCCCCCATTTTGGCCGCCGCCGCCCTGCTGGGGCTTGGTAATGCCGCATCGTCGTCGCGAACCGGCCTGATGGAACTGCTGCTGTTGGCCTTGCTGCTCCAGGTCTGGCAGCAGTGGCGGCGTCCCCTGGTCTGGCAGGTGATGCTGGCAGCTGGTGTCTCCTATGCCAGCGCAACATTGCTGTTGCCCTGGCTGGCTGGCCTGGGCGTTGGCGGTGCCGGCATCTTGGTGCGCCTGCAGGAGCAAGGGCCAAACTGTGCCAGCCGACTCACGCTGTGGCACAACGTGCTGTATCTGATCGCGGAAAAGCCCTGGACAGGTTGGGGCTGGGGCGAACTGGACTACGCCCATTTCATCACCCTCTACCCGGGTCCGCGCTTTTGCGACATTTTGAGCAACGCGCACAACCTGCCGCTGCATTTGGCGGTGGAACTAGGTCTGCCGCTCGCCACCTTGTTGTGCGGTGGCGGCCTGTGGGTGCTGTGGCGGGCTCAACCCTGGCGTGAGTCCAATCCAGCCCGCCAATTGGCCTGGGCGGTCCTGGCGTTACTGGGCTTGCACAGCCTTCTGGAGTACCCCCTTTGGTACGGGCCGTTTCAACTGGCCGCTGGTCTGTCCATCACCCTGCTGTGGCTGACTCGGTCGGTCTCTGTGCCAAAGCCACAGTCGGTTGAGTCGGCTGCACCCTTATCGGTCGCGCCTGAGCTTTGGCGACTGGCCCTTGCGACCAGCCTTCTGCTCGCCGCGCTTTACGCAGCCTGGGATTACCAACGGATTCGCCAAATCTACCTGCCCGTCGCAGAGCGAGCAGCGCCCTACCGTGATAACACCCTCGCCAAGCTGCAAGGTTCCTGGCTATTCGGGCCACAGATCAATTTTGCTGAGCTCACCACCACGGTGCTCAGTCCAGCCAACGCGTCGGCCGTCCAGCCGCTGGCGGAAAAGATGCTGCATTTTTCGCCGGAACCGCGTGTGGTCGAACAACTGCTCGACAGCCTGCAACTGCAAGGCCAGGACGAGGCCTTGCAATTCTATTTAGCGCGCTACCAGGCCGCGTTCGCGGAGCCCTATGCGCGTTGGGTCAGCCGAAACGGACGGTAAAGGCGGTCTGCAGCCGTTCAGGAGGCCAATGGGTGCCCCGCAACATAACTGCCAGACTTGCCCCCATGCTTCTCAAGTAACTTGCAGTCATTGATAGTCATGCCACGGTCTATGGCCTTGCACATGTCGTAAATGGTCAGCAAGGCCACCTGCAGGGCAGTCAGGGCTTCCATCTCGACGCCGGTGGGGCCAACGGTTTCTACCCTGGCGGTGCACATCACGCTGGCGGATTTATCGGCACTGGCCTGGTCGGTTGCAAAATCAATCGCGATTCGCGTCAGTGCCAGCGGGTGGCAAAGCGGGATCAGATCGCTTGTTTTTTTTGCGGCCTGAATGCCGGCAATGCGGGCGATGCCCAACACATCACCTTTTTTGGCGGTGCCGGCCTCAATCAGCGCGAGGGTGGTCGGCAGCATGTCGATCCGCCCGGCGGCCAAGGCAAGCCGGTGCGTACTGGGTTTGGCTGCCACATCGACCATATGGGCCTGTCCTTGGCTGTCAAAATGCGTCAAAGCATTCATTAATATTTACCTTGGTTGACATGATGGGTCGTCAGCGCCTTGTTTACACAGCGTTGACGTCACTCGTGCATCATACGGTCAGCCACTCTAGGAAATCCAGTTGCGACGAAGTTTGATGCTAAAAACGGCCCTAAGCCTTATGAAATATGGTGTTGCAGCTATTATTTTAATAGCATTTAAATTGCTTCTAGTGTCCCCAGTGCAGGCTCAGACGGTCGGCCCCAACAGCACACTTTTGCCAACACTGGGGGATGGCGGTGAGATGAGCAGCAGCGCCGAACGCCGGTTGGGTGACCGGATCGCGCGTGAAATCTACCGCGACCCTGACTACCTAGACGACCCGGTGTTGGGTGACTATGTCCAGGGCATTTGGCAGCCACTGCTTGCAGCGGCACGGGCTCGGGGTGACCTGTCGCCTGAATTGCAGGATCGATTTGCCTGGGAGATCATGCTTGGACGCGACCGCACGGTGAATGCGTTTGCCCTGCCAGGCGGCTACTTTGGCGTTCATCTGGGCTTGTTGGCCGTGGTCGGCAGCGCCGACGAACTGGCCTCGGTGCTCGGGCACGAGCTCAGTCACGTGACGCAGCGGCATATCGCCCGTCTGATCGCGCGTCAGGGCCAACAGGCGCCCTGGTTGGTGGGGGCCATGATTCTTGGCGCTCTGGCCGCCAGCAAAAGTACAGACGCGGCCAACGCGCTGATTGTGGGTGGACAGGCAGCATCGGCCCAGGGGCAGCTTAATTTTTCACGCGACATGGAACGCGAGGCGGACCGTGTCGGGTACGGGGTCATGACCGAGGCTGGTTTTGACGCGCGGGGGTTTGTGGCCATGTTTGACAAACTGCAACAGGCCTCGCGTCTCAATGACAACGGTGCCTACCCCTATCTGCGCAGCCATCCCCTGACGACGGAGCGCATCGCCGACATGCAAAGCCGCCAGCCGATAGCGGGCTCTGTGACGCCGGCCCCGACGCCATCGCTCGAACACGCCATGATGGCGGGCCGCGCCCGAGCCCAGTCCAACCCCGGGGTAGATGCGTTGCGTGGCTTTCTGCGCGAGGCTGACAGCTGGCCTGTCTCTGCACCGCCATCAACTGCCGCACGACACGCCGGTGTGTTGTATGCCGGCGTGCTGGCTGCCGGGCGTTTGCGTGATGATGTGGCAGCCGGCACTCATCTGGGTCGGCTCACGGCCTTGGTGTCCTCAGACCCAGTCGGCTTCCGGCTCACACGCTGGCTAAGGGCTGAACTCAGCCTTGCGGCGGGTGACTGGCGCTCTGCTCAGACCCAGCTTGACACGCGCTCGGCCGAAGATCGTGACGCAGTCCAAATGCGCCGGCCTGAATTACTGCTGAGGGGGCAAGTGGCGCTGCAGTCGGGGCAGGTGGCGCTGTGGCTGGCCTTGACGGAGCGCTTGCAGTTGTGGGTGGCGGAACGTCCGCGCGACGCACAGGCTTGGCAACTGCTGGCAAGCGCCTATGCAGCACAGCGCCAGCCCTTGCGCGCCTTGCGCGCCGAGGCTGAGGTCCGAGTGGCACAGCTCGATCTGGCGGCGGCCCTGGACCGACTCAAGGCGGCGCAGGACCTGCTGCGCCAGGGAGCCAGTCTGAACCCCAGTGCGGACCACATCGAGGCGTCGATCATCGACACCCGGCGCCGGCAGCTTGAATCAGCGCTGCGAGAACAGGCGCTGGAGCGCTGAGTCGATCACGACGCCAAAAACCGAGTAAATCAAGGAGCCCAACAGAGCGGCGCCAAAGCCACTGACATAAAAGCCGTTGAGCAGACTGGCTGCCCACCAAAACATCAGGGCATTGATCACAAACATGAACAGGCCCAGTGTGAGTACCGTGACTGGCAGCGTCAACAACACCAGCACCGGGCGCAGCAGCATGTTGAAAAGGCCGATCACAAAGGCCGCTGTCAGTGCCGCACCGAAGCTGCGCACCTCGACGCCTTGGTACATGTAGGCCACCGCCAGCAAGGCGGCAGCGCTGAGCAGCCACTTCAGAATCAGTTTCATGGTGCCTCACAGCATAGCACCGCCGTCAGAGCCTCAACTGCGCGTTGCGGCCCGCCGGGTAGCCCAGCGCCCGCCCAGGAGCACGGCGGCCACCGTGATGATGTAGGTGGCCCAGCGCGCAGCAGTGTTCGGTAGGGCTGACCCGTCAAACACGCTGTCGAGCATGGGTTCGTTGACGATCATCTTGGCGGCGGTCAGCGCCAGCACGGCAGCGCCGATTTGGATGATGGCGGGAAAGCGCTCGACCAGCTTGAGCACCACCGAGCTGCCAAACACCACGATGGGCACACTGATTAGTAACCCGATGATCACGAGGTCGAAGGCACCGTGGGCGGCCCCGGCTACGCCGAGCACGTTGTCCACGCCCATCAGCGCATCGGCCACAACGATGGTTTTCATGGCGCCCCAGAAGGTGCTCACCACGGGAGCGTCATGCTCGCTGCCACCTTGATCAACCAACAACTTGTAGGCAATCCAGACCAGACCCAGGCCACCGACGAGCATCAGACCGGGGATCTGAAGCAGCCAGACCACACCCACCGTCATCACGGCGCGAACGCCGATCGCCCCCACGGTACCCCACATGATCGCCTTCTTTTGCAGCTGTGGCGGCAGGTTACGCGCAGCCAGCGCGATGACGATGGCGTTGTCGCCCGCGAGGACCAAATCGATCAAGATGATCGCCATGAGGGCTGACCACCAAGCGGCAGAAAAAAGTTCCATTGAGATACCTGTACATGTTGGGTTAGTCAACACTGGCCGGGCTGTAGCAAAGTTTGGTGTGAGACCGCTTTCGCGCGCTGCACGGCAAGTGCATGGCGAAGGTCTTGCCCGATGCTGCGCGGCGAACCGCGGCATCTGATGAACCGGAGCAACGCAAAGCTGCTCGTATTGACGACTCATCAACGGGGGGCTACTCCCCTTCAAATGAAATTAAACCACGCCTCGGGTAGGCTTTGAAAGCCTGGGGTTGATGGGGCTGTGCGTTCGCTGTGCCATCGCCCACCCGGCTATCATCGGCCCCCCATGGCAGGCATTCACATCACCGACGTCGAGTCGGCCATCAATTATTGGCGCGACAATAGCCCTTCGACCGACGGCTTCTCATTGGCCGCGCCGACGCGGGCTTTGGCCGAGGTGTATGCCCTCCTGGTTTTTTTCCATGAGACCGAGGCGGATGAGTTTTCCTTTCCGCCAGCCGCGCTGGACGCCTGGCTCACCTGGTACGACACCACGCCTGACGCTCCCTGCATCGCGATCTGCTCCACCAGTCAGGGTGACGAGCAGTGCAAAGGCTGCGGCCGCAGCTTTGCCGAGGTGCAGCATTGGACACAGATGCGCCCGGCTGAAAAACGCCAGACCTGGCGCCGCATCACCTTGGAGGCCAGCGCCTGGCGCTTCAACCGCTATGCCGAACGGGCTGGCGCCTATTTCCAGCGCGAGGGTTCAACGTCCACGCTGAGCGCGCCGTCTCCCAGCATCAAAACGCCCTCTTGAATTGTGGCTTGCAGGTGCATGCTGCGCTGTGCTATCGGGATCAGGGCCTGCGCCGCCGCGCTGGCGATGCGCCACACGGCCAGGTTAGACGGCCGCGCCAGTTTGGCCTGCATGCTGCGCCACCAAATGTCGGCCGAGGCACTGAAGCAATACAGCACCACCTGGTCGGCACGGCTGGAGGCCTTGAGCAAGGGTTTGTCTTCGGGTTGCCCTACCTCCAACCAAAGCCGGGTGCGACCGGTGAAGTCGCGCAGCCAGACATCGGGCTCATCCGGGTCGCTCAGGCCAGCCCCGAAGGCCAGTGTCCCGTCACCCTGGCACACTGATTGCAGTTGGTGGGCATGCAGCGCCAGGGCACACAGGCGTACCATCATGCGCTCGTCGGTCTCGCTCGGGTGCCTTGCCAACGTTAACGAATGGTCGGCATAGTAGCCATGGTCAATGTCGGCAATCTGCAGACTGGCCTTGAAGATGGTGGATTTCAGAGCCATTACAGACCCACCGCCGGGCCGTCCCAAGGCGGGGCAGCCCCCTCGGGGGGCAGCGCAGCACACGCAGTGGCCAGCGTGGGGGCCATCAGACCCGCCGCGCCAGGGTGGTGGCGAGGCCGGTATAGCTGCCTGGCGTAAGGGCCAGCAGTCGCTGCTTTTCTTCGGCCGGAATTTCCAGTCGGGCGATAAATCCTTGCATCAATTCGCGCGTCATCGGTGCGCCACGGGTAAAGGCCTTAAGTTGTTCATAAGGTTGTGGCAGGCCAAAGCGACGCATGACGGTCTGAATCGGCTCGGCCAGCACTTCCCAGGCGGCGTCCAAGTCAGCGGCAATCGCGGTCTCGTTGAGCTCCAGCTTGGCCAGCCCGGTGGCCAATGAGTGGTAAGCCAAGATGGCATGGCCCAGCGCTACACCAATATTGCGCAAAACGGTGGAGTCCGTCAGGTCACGCTGCCAGCGTGAAATTGGCAGTTTCTCGCTCAGGTGTCGCAGCACGGCGTTGGCCAGACCAAGATTGCCTTCGGCATTTTCGAAATCTATGGGGTTGACCTTGTGGGGCATTGTGCTGGAGCCTACCTCGCCGTCGCGCAGCTTTTGCTTGAAGTAGCCCAGCGAGACATAGCCCCAGACGTCGCGCGACCAGTCGATCAGTATGGTGTTGGCGCGGGCTACGGCATCGAACAGCTCAGCCATGTAATCGTGCGGCTCGATCTGTATGCTGTAGGGCTGGAACTCTAAGCCCAACCCGACGGGCTCGGGCGACTCCACCAGGCGGCGGCTGAAGCTTTCCCAGTCAAAGTCTGGCCAGGCCGAGAGATGCGCGTTGTAATTGCCGACAGCACCGTTCATCTTTGCCAGCAGACGTACGCTGGCAATTCGGCTGCGCGCCGTATCCAGCCGCGCCACCACGTTGGCAATTTCTTTGCCGACCGTGGTCGGGCTGGCCGTCTGGCCATGGGTGCGGCTGAGCATGGGTACATGGGCAAAGTCATGCGCCATCTCACGCAGTTTGCCAACGATGGCGTCAAGTGCAGGCAGCAGCACCTGGTCCCGGCCGGCCTTGAGTTGCAAGGCGTGGCTGGTGTTGTTGATGTCCTCGCTGGTACAGGCAAAATGCACAAATTCACTGGCAGCCAACAGCTCGGCATGGCCCTCAAATTTGGCCTTGATCCAGTACTCCACCGCTTTCACGTCATGGTTGGTGGTCTTTTCTATCGCCTTGATGGCCTCGCCATCGGCCTCTGAAAAATTCAATACCAAGTCGCTGAGGTAGCGTCGGGCATCCGCTGTCAGCGGCGCAAACTCCTTGAAACCGGCGTCGCTCAAGGCCACCAACCACGTGACCTCAACCTGCAGTCGGCGCTGCATATAGCCAAGTTCGCTCATGATGGGCCGCAGTTTGGCCATCCGGCCGGCGTAGCGCCCATCCAAGGGCGAGAGGGCGGAAATGGCAGAAAAAATCATGCCCGGATTGTAGGACCTGCGTCTGAGCCGACCTACCCACGCACGGGCATACGAATGGATAGAATGAAAGTGTCATCATCCACCGTCTACTCATGAAACTAATTGGCGCGCTCACCAGTCCCTATGTCCGAAAAGTCCGTGTCGTCATGGCTGAAAAGAAGCTTGAATACGAATTTGTCCTTGAGAATGTCTGGTCGGCCGAGACGCTGATAGGAGAGTCCAATCCGCTGGGCAAAGTGCCCTGTCTCGTGATGGAGGGTTCAGAGGCCTTGCATGATTCCCGTGTGATCGTCGAATACCTGGACACACTGTCACCGGTGGGCAAGCTGATTCCCTCGGTTGGGCGTGAACGGGCCGAGGTCAAGACTTGGGAGGCACTTGCTGATGGGTTGCTCGATGCCTCGCTGCTGGCCCGGCTCGAGGCCACTTGGGCTGGTCGCACTGACGCAGAGCGCAGCCAGGCCTGGATTGACCGGCAATTGGGTAAGGTGCATGCTGCCCTGCGCGCCATGAGCCAAGGCCTGGCCGATAAGTCTTACTGCGTTGGCATTCACCTGAGTTTGGCCGATATCGCCGTGGGCTGCGCCCTGAGTTACCTTGATTTCCGCTTTCCCCAGATTGACTGGCGCTCGCCCCACCCGAACCTGACCAGGCTCCATGACAAATTGATGCAGCGCCCCAGTTTCGCCGACACGGTACCCGCCTGACAGCGGTGATGGAGGGTTAGTTGTTGGCGCGTCGTTTGAGCCAGCGCATCAAGCCACCCAGCAGGGGCAGTTTTTCATAAAGCTCTTCGGCGGCATCCCAGTAGTCGCGATGCAGCGTCACAAGCCCTGTGGCTGAAAACACCAAATGCGAGGCGCCCAGGATGACTTGGACTTGTGCCGCCCGATAGTTTCGGAATCTGAAATGGAACTCCCAGGTCAGAAAGCACTGATCCCCTTGAACCACCTGCTGCGTCACCACAAATCGTGGCTCGTGCAGTGAGGCGAACATATGTTCAAAAATGCGTTTGATTGCTGGCACGCCCGTCACCTCATTGAACGGGTCCTTGAAGTGCGCTTGCCCATCGTAAATCTGACCGATGCCAGCCATGCTGTCAGGTGTCAGAGTTTCAAAAAAGGTGACGACGCGCGCCACGGAAACGGCCGGGGCCAGGGGAGTTGTCGTCATTGGGTGACACGCCGAACCATGGCGAAAAAAAGGCGGTCAGGCAGCAAGCGCAGCACCTGCATCCAGAGGGTAAAGCGTTTGGGAAAGTGCAGCTCGAAGGTGCCGCTGCGCCAGCCGGCAAGCATGGCGCTGGCGGCCTGTTCCGGGGTAATCAGGGCCGGCATGCTGAAGGCATTACCAGCAGTCAAGGGGGTCTCGACAAAGCCGGGGTTGACAATGGATACCCCCAATCCCCGCGGGTGCAAATCGAGGTAAAGGTTTTCGGCCAGGTTGATCAGAGCCGCTTTAGTAGGGCCGTAGGCCAGGCTGTTAGGCAGGCCGCGGTAGCCAGCCACGCTGCCAACCAGGCTGATGTGGCCGCTGCCACGTGCCAGCAGGGCTGGCAACACAGCGTCCAACAGATGCAGAGCACCGAGGTAATTGACCGCCAGGTGGCGCTGCATGTCGGCAACGTCCATGGCTGCCGCTCGCATGGCCTGGTAGTGGCCCGCGCAATAGACCACGCAGTCGAGGGGCCCTTGCACCAGCAAGTGGGTTGCGGCTCGGGACACAGCCGCTGGGTCGGTGGCATCCAGCACCAGCGCTTGGCTGCCAGGGTGCTGCGCTACGAAGGCATCTAGCGCCTCCGCCTTGCGGGCTGACACGGTGACCCGCGCACCGGCTCGGTGCAGTGCTGAGGCGGTAGCCCGCCCGATGCCGGTCGAGGCGCCAACGATCCAGACGGTCTGGCCCTGCCAGTCAAGCAGGGGCGGGTTGAGTGGGGCAAAGAGTGGCATAGGTGGTCAATCAGCGTTTCACGAACGACAGGGTGACCTCGCCCAGTCCGACGCCAAACTTGCTCATGGCGGCTTTGTTGAGCATGACCTTGTCTGTCATCAGGTACATCCAATCATCGAACTGCACCTCGAACACATTGCCCCCAACAGGCAGGTTAAGGGTGTAGGTCCAATGAAAGGTGTTGCCCCGGGTCTCGCCACGGGCTTCGCCCACCACATCGTCGGCGCGGCCACTGAAGCGGCCATCGCCGAGCTTGCGCAGTCGCCAGATGCGCTTTTGCGTGCTGCCGTCGGAATAACGGAAGTCTTCATCCAGTACGCCCTCGTCGCCGTTCCAAGTACAGACCATGACGACGGTGAACCGCTTGACCACCGTGCCCGAGCGGTCGGTGAAGACGCCATAGGCGTCCAGCGTGCCGTTGAAGTACTGCATCAGGTCGAGCAGCGGTTTTTCTTGAGCGTAGGTCTCGATCTGTTGCGAGGCACAAGCACTGAGCAGCAGGGTGGGAGCGGCCGCTGCGGCAGCGGCGAGCAAGAGGCGTCGTTTCATGGCGTTCTCCGGATGATCAGGGTGTAAAGCAGTGTGGCAGCCAGCAGCTTGAGGCCACAGGGCAGCAGGCAATAGGCCGCAGAGAGGGTCGCCAGGGCTGCCTCGTCGCGGGTGCCAGGTTGATAACCGAACGCCGCCAGTGCTGGCAGCGCCAGACCGGCCGCCAAGGCTAGATTGAGTTTGCTCGCAAAATTCCACCAGCCAAAATAGCTGCCCTCTTGCGCGCCCTGGTCACCGCTGCTGGCGATGTGGCCCGCCAGCAGGGCACCGGGCACGGCCAGGTCTGCGCCCAGACCGATGCCGGACAGCGCGCACACAGCGGCGAAAGCCGCCGTATCGCCCGCGCCCAGACCGGCGGCAAAGACGAAGACGGCAATCGACAACAGCATGCCCAGTCCCCAGGCGCGCACCAGTCCGAGTCGGCCGACGATCTGCAACCAGACCGGGATCGAGAAGGCGGCTGCGACAAAATAGGCGCCCAGGAAGAGTGGTTCGGCAGTGCGCGGTGCCTGCAGCACGTCCTGTACAAAGAACAGCAGCAGCGTGGCTGGAATCGCGCTGGCGATACCGTTAACCATGAACACCGTCAAGAGCCGCCTGAACCCTGGCCGAGACCAGGGCAGCCACAGCGATCGCCCCTCGGGCGTGGCGGTTGACGATGGCGTTGCCGCTGGCTTCGGCGGCGAGGCCTGCGTCCAGGCTAGCCAGCCCAACGTCAGAGCCCCAAAAAAAATACCGACGGTCGCTGGCAGGCCCAGTGCGATGGGGCTGATGGAGGCCAGGATCACGCCGGCCAGGCCAAGTCCCTCACGCCAGGCCACAATTCGGCTGCGTTGCACTTCGTCACCACCAAGCCTGGCGCCCCAAGACTGGTGCATCACACTTAGTGCGCTGAACGCAGCATAGGTCAACACCAGGCAGACGCCAGCCCAAGCCAGCAAGGCGTCCAACGCTTGCACCGGGGGAAAGAACAGCATGGCAAAGCCCAAGCCCAACAGCGCGGATGCGACCGCTGCCGCGCCCAGCACGGTACGCGCCGAGCGTGCAAACAGGCGGTCGCTCCAGCGTCCGAGCAGCGGGTCGATCAGGGCGTCAAACAGGCGTGCGGCCAGCAAGAGGGCGCCCAGGGCCGCCAAGGGTACGCCGAATTGAAGTGCATAGTGGTTCGGCAGCAGCACATACAGCGGCAAAGCCACAAACGCCAGCGGCAACCCCATCAGCCCGTAACGCCAGCCCTCACGCCAGCTAAAGTTTGTTCCCTTGCTGGCATTCATGGCGCGGCGCGGGCCAGAAGCGCGCTGCGCAACCTGGGTTCGCTGGTGGATTGGTCAAGCCAAATACCGAAGAACTTGTTGCCGAAGCTCGTGTCACTCATACCCCCGATTCTGCGACCTTGGTGCCAGAACACAACGCCCCCAGGCGGGTGCAAAGCCGTAATACGGTCGCCGGCTGCTACTTCGGGCATGACCTCTTGTAGCTCATTGAGCCAAACACGTGCTGTGTCTGGTGCCACTTGGTGCATTCGCCGGATCTCCTGCAATGAGCGCTGCGCGATGTCGCTGGCCGTGAAGGCACGCAGATAGGTCAGGCACAGGGCGAAGCGCTGCTGGCTGATTTGCTCGACCTTGAAGTCGGGCAGCGCCCAGAGACTGGCGTCATAGACTGACAACCCGAAGTACCGTAGCCGTCCGCTGCCGATCAAATGGGCTCCGGGGATGGCACCAATCACCTCGGCAGGCGGTGTCGGCAACGGGTCTTTCGCCAGGGTCTCAAAAGTGCTGGTGCTGGCCAAACCGCCCAGGGCGGCGCGGTAGAGCAAGGTGCGGCGAGTAGGCATGGCTTGGTTGACCTGTTATCCGCGCGTCGACTTTTGCAATGTGTATTGCAAAACATCAATGCTGCCCTCACAGAAAGCAGCCTCGCAGTAAGCCAGGTAGAACTCCCAAATCAGCATGAAACGTTCGTCAAAACCGCCCTGCAACACTTGGCTGCGCGCGCCCAGAAAGGCCTCGCGCCAGCGCTTCAAGGTTTCGGCATAGTCAAGTCCAAACGCGTATTCGTCCACCACCTCGAATCCGGCCGCTCGAGCTTGTGCCCGAAACTCGCGCGGGCAGGGCAGGCAGCCGCCTGGGAAGATGTATTGTTGAATGAAATCAGTGCCGCTCACATAGCGCTCAAACAGGGCGTCGTCGATCACGATGCTTTGGACACAGGCCCGACCGCCGGGCTTGAGCAGGCGGGCCAGCGTAGCAAAGTAAGTGGGCCAGTAGGCGCGCCCCACCGCTTCGATCATCTCGATCGAACAGATGGCGTCAAAAGGTGGGTCCTGGATGTCGCGGTAGTCCTGCAGCCGCAGGTCCGCCCGGTCCGCCACGCCCAGGCGCTCCAGGCGCTGGCGCGCAAAAGCCAATTGCTCGGTGCTCAACGTGACCCCAACCACCGAGGCGCCGAGGGTGACGGTACTCATCTCCGCCAGTGCGCCCCAGCCGCAGCCGACCTCTAGCACCCGGTCGCCAGCCTTGACCTGGCACAGTTCTAGGGCGCGCCGCACCTTGGCTGATTGTGCTTGGGACATGGACTGATTCAGGTCGCCGGCAAAAATGGCCGACGAGTAATTCATGGTGTCATCCAGCCAAAGCCGGTAGAAAGCGTTACCTAAGTCATAGTGGGCGTGGATATTTTTTTGGCTGTTGGTGCGCGTGTTCCGGTTGAGCAGGTGCTTGATGCGGTAAAACAGGCGGCCGGCCCATGACCCGTAAATCGCCGATTCCACCGCCGCCCGGTTTTTCACCAGTACCCGCAGCAGCTCTGTCAGGTTGGGCGTACTCCAGTCACCGGCTATAAAGCTCTCGGCAAAACCTATGTCGCCCGATTTGAACGCGGCCGCGCAGGGTTTCCAGTTGTGCAGATGCAGAGTGGCATGAGGTGCTGCGGCACCACCGAAGCGCTGCATCGAGCCGTCGGGCAATTGCAGCGTCAAGCTGCCATGTTGTAGACCTTGAAGCAGCTTGAGTACGGCGCGACCGGCTGCGGGCGTGCCTTGGGGAATGGCGTAAGGGGTGGCGGTGCTGGTGTTCATGGGGACTTGGGCTCAGCGGGTGGTCAGTGAGGTCGGGGGAGTCGGCTTGGCAAAGAAAGGCACACGTTTGGCTGCCAGCTTGAGCGCCTGCCAGTGAATACGCAGCACCACGCCCAGCGTCATGGCCGGGTGGTGCCACAGCGCCCGGCGCACGTTGCGGGCGTTCAGCGGCACCAGCGTGCCGCTGACACTGGTCTGTATCAGGGGGCCGTTGGCGTCGTCAAAATCAATCCGTCCAACGGTGCGTCTGCGCTCGGCATCCACCATGAAGCGGAACCGGTAGCCCCCTTCGACCGGGCAAAATGGCGAGACGTGAAAAACCTTCGCAGCGCGTTGCTCGACACCGTAGCGGGGGTCGTCGAGCAGATAACAGTGGCGTTCACCAAAGGTGTTGTTGACCTCCACCAAGATAGCGCGCAGGCTACCGTCGGCACGATGACAGTACCAAAAACTCACTGGCTTGAAAGTGTGACCCAGCACCCGTGGGTAACAGTGCAGCCAGACCTCCCCATCGGCATCGTCGATGCCCTGGTGCTGCAGCAGCTCGTCTAGCCAAGCCAGGGCACCGCCCTGTGCCGGGCCGCGTCCGTCGCCGTGATCGGCGTCATAAAAACTCAAGGGTGCCCAGCGATTGCGTACCAGTGCACCCGGGCCGGCCAACTGCAGGCTGCGCATCGGCAGCATCAAGAAATACGTGGCATAGACAAAAGCGTTACGCACTGGCTTGAGACGGGTGTGCCGAACCTGGCCAAAGCCGATCAGCGCTTGTGACTGCTCAGCGGAGTTCATGCCAAGCCGCCATAGGATTGGTCCAGCAGTGGTTCGAGTTGCGCTGCAACCGCCAGCCCTGATTTGAGGCCGTCCTCATGAAAGCCATAGCCAGTCCAGGCGCCGCAAAAATAGGTGTGGCGCTGCCCCTGCAAGGCGCCCACCTGTTGCTGGGCCTGGATCGCGGCCAGGTCAAATACCGGGTGAGCGTAGTCGAAGCTGGCGTGCACACAATCAGGCGCAATCGCGCGCAGCGGGTTGAGAGACACCATCACCGGCTGCGCAAAGGGCAGCGGCTGCAGCTGGTTGAGCAGGTAATGCAGGCACACCTGGTTGGCGTCACCGTCGGCACTGGCGCGTTCGTAATTCCAGGCGGCCCAGGCTCGGCGCTGGCGCGGCAGCACTGAGGTGTCGGTATGCAACACCGCTCGATTCGCCTGGTAACGGATCGCGCCCAGTGTGGCGCATTCGGCGTCGCTGGCGTCGTCGAGCAAGGCCAGGGACTGGTCAGAGTGGCTTGCCAGCACCACCTTGTCGAAGCGCTCAGTTTGGCCAGCAGCGCTGACCAGCACGCCCTGCGCGTCCCGGCGGATGCGCTGCACCGCACATCTCAAACGCTTGTCCGTCATGGGGTCGGTGATTTTTTCAACGTACTGGCGCGCACCGCCAGCGACTGTCCACCATTGCGGACGGTTGGTGACCTGGATCAGGCCGTGGTTGTGGCAAAAGCGGATCATGGTAGCCACCGGGAACTGCAGCATTTGGTCGGTCGGACAGCTCCAGATGCAGCCCAGCATCGGTAGAAAATACCAATCGCGAAACTCTGTCGAAAACCGGTGCTGCAACAAGAAATCCGCCAGTGGCTGCAGCAATTGCGCTTCTCCGCCGCTGACGGCAAGATCCGTGGCCAGCCGGTTGAAGCGCAGCACATCGCGCAGCATCCCCAGAAAACTCGGCCGGATCAGGTTGCGGCGCTGGGCAAACACGGTATTCAGTGAGGAGCCGCTCCACTCCAGCGAGGCCGCCGCACCCCTGCCCGGGACCTGGACCGAAAACGACATGTCTGACCGGGCGGTCGGCACGCCGAGTTCGCCAAACAGCCGAATCAGTTCGGGGTAGGTGCGCTCATTGAAGACCAGAAAACCTGTATCTACACCATAACTGATCGGTCCGTTGGGGCCCGCGAGTGTGAGATCAACCGTGTGCGTGTGACCGCCAAAATAATCGCCCGACTCAAAAAGGGTGATGTCTGCCCGGCCACGCAGACGGTGCGCCACGGCCAAGCCGGAAATGCCGGAGCCGACGATGGCCAGTTTCATGTGCTGCGAACCATTGGCTTGGACTGCATGACAAATTGAGAAAGGTTGCGCATTGAAATTGAGACGTTCTGGTTATTTTATGACCAGTCGGTAATTTTTCAAAGTGTAGCGCCAATACCTTGGCTGAGGCCATCGCCGACCGCTTCAGATGCGTTTGCTTGCCGGGATCGCTTTGGTCAGCGGCATCAGTCGCTTGAGCGGTGGCCGGACCTTGATCTCATGGCCCGGAATGCTGCTCAATATCTTGAACTCAATTTGCGCGGTATCACGCACCGTCAACTCGCTGTGCGTCATGCCCAGACGGTTGAGCATCACGGCGACAAAGGGCGTTGTGGTGTTGGCACCGCGCCGAACGACCACCGCGGTTTCCTGCGATGCGAGGCGGACATAGGTGCCTGGCGAGTAGATGCCGACGGCCTTGATCAGGGCCGCGCCGGCTTCGTCCACTTGCTTGTTCTCATCGAAGTAAATGGCTTTCATGGCAATGCCCGGCGGCACCGCCTTTCGCGCCGCCCGAGGTGAAATCGCGGCGGCAAACTTGTCGGCACGTTGGATCAAGCGCGCAATTCGCTCACCAGGGGGGCGTTTGGATAAGGGCCCTGGCAGCTTGGAGTGGTGGTGGCGCACGCCGTCCAGCCAGAGTTGGTTGGTGAGGCCCAGCGATGTCAGCATGTCGACCGAGCGCGCAGGGTGCTGGTCGATGTTTACCCTCTGCGGGGGCGCCAGGGGCTCTTTTTGCTGCGCCAGAATGTCTTGCAGTTCGGTCATGCCGATGTTCATACTGAGCGCGGCACGGCCAAGCGCACTGGTCAGGTCCGCTGGCCAATGCAGTACCTCGCGCGCCGCAATACCGCACATGGCATTGACCAGCATGGAATGGGTTGCACTGTAGCGCTCGACTTCGACGGAGGCCATCTGGATCAGGGCCAGCAGGGTTCCGTCTGGGTTGGCCTGGCTGAACAAGCTGACTTTATCTTCCAGCCGGTCGACCTGCTCGAGGAAGGCCGCCTCTCGACCATTGCGCAAAATTGCGTGGGCCTGCTCCTGCAGGTAGGGCCAGTCCGCCTCCTTGTCGACTTCAGGCAGTCGTGCAAGGCTACGCTTGGCCATCGCGACTTGGTCACCTGCCTGGGTAATGTTGGCGAGTTTGGAGTCCCGTGCCAGCATGGTCAGCATTTGCCCTTCCTGATGCCGCTTCAGTGCCTGCGCATCCTGGCGGTCGATGAACAGGCTGTCGTTGCCTTGGGCCATGGTCTCGAGTTCGACACGGCTTTTGATACGGCTGCCTTTTTTGAGCAGCAGGGTGCCACTGGCACTCAAAAGGGAAAATGGCAGGGGATCTTCTATGCGGATGCTGCTGATTTTGACGGGCGAAAGGTCCATGGACGGTTGGGAGTTGCAGGCTCGGCGCTCAGGCCGGGAAATTGGACGCCGGTGGCCGGGTGAGCGGGATGAGGCGCGCCAGACTGAGGTTGACTTTAACGCTGGCGCTGGGCAGCCCGGCCGTGACGCGCCAATCGGCCAAACTGGTGTCGCGCAGGGTCAGCTCGTTGTTGGGCAGTCCCTCCCGGTTCAAGACCACAGCCACGCGAGGCGCGCTGGTCACTCGGCCACGCCGTACCACAATAGCCACTTCTTGGCTGGCCAGGCGGACAAATGAGCCCGGCGGGTAAACACCAACTGCCTTGACCAGTGCTGCACCCGCCTCGTCGACCGCCTGGTTCTCATCAAAATAGGCCGCCTTCATGGCGATCCCGGTGGCGGCGGCTGAGCGTGACGCACGCGGTGAAATGGCGGCGGCAAAAATATCGGCGCGCTGAATCAGCCGTGCCATCCGCTGGCCCAGGCTTCGGGCTGCCAGGGGGCCGGGCGCTTTGGCGTGGTGGTCGAGCACCGCCTCCAACAGGTCGCGGTTGG
Source organism: Rhodoferax sp. OV413 (assembly GCA_945885775.1). GTDB lineage: Bacteria > Pseudomonadota > Gammaproteobacteria > Burkholderiales > Burkholderiaceae_C > Rhodoferax. Next base: position 25,701 of record CAMCZF010000010.1, read on the forward strand.
TCACGCCCAGTTGGCGCAGCAGTGCAGCCGAATGGCTCGGGTGTTCCCGCACCAGTTCGCGTTGCCTGGGGTTCAGAGGCTCTTTTTGTTGAGCCATGCGGTCCTGCTGAACCGACATGCCGATGTTCATCGTCAAAGCCGCGTGACACAGCACGGTTTCTTGCAGGGCTGGCCATTTCAAAACATCACGCGCTGCAATGCCACACATCACACTGACCAGCATGGCGTGGGTGCCGCTGTAGCGGTCCAGACCTCGGGAGGATAAAAAAAACAGACTGAGCAGTGTCCCGTCGGGGCTGAGTCGGGCAAAGTGGCTAAGGTGTGCCTGCAGTTTCTCCAGTTGCTCACGGAAATTTTGCGGGTTTGAAACCCGCAGCAAGGCATGGGCTTGGTCCTGCAGGTCCAGCCAGTCGGCTTCGCTGCTGGGCATATTTCCGAGGCGAGGCTCGGGTGCGCTTTTGTCACTGATCGTCTCGCTTATCGCTGCGACCGCTTGCGGAGCCGGAGCCCGTTTGGCTTCGACTTTGAGGCCCAACAGGCGATCGGAAAGTCCTGAGGCGGCTTTTTCTTTAGCTACAAAAACACCCATGTCAGTCAGTCGGGTGCCGGCAATGGCGCCAAGGGCGCGGTCTCCGCTCATCAAAGAATTTAAGCGCTTTTTGTAGGTGTTTTGAAAACGCTCGTATTCGACTGCATCGACCAGCAGCTTGTCACGCTTGCCGAGCATGACCTCGTACTCGCGCGAGTCCTTCAAGGCGTAGCCGCTGCCAGCCACCATCAGACCGTTCTCATCCCAGACCGAAAAGGGCAGCGGTTCGCCAATGCGGATGTGATCGAAACTGAAGCTGACGCGTTTCATGGTCACCCTGAATGATGGAGTGTTCGTGGGTAATAAGAAAACCAACAGCTTAACCCAATTGGAGTCCTGCTAGCATCGAACACATGAGCAATTCCGATGCCATTTTGGCCCTTTACGACAAAATTTGCGATCCGAGGGACCTGCCAACGCGATTGGCGCGTTTGCCCCGGCCGCTGGTGTTCACCAACGGTGTTTTTGACGTGCTGCACCGGGGCCATGTGCAATACCTGGTGCAGGCGCGGGCCTTGGGCGCCAGCCTGCTGGTGGCGCTGAACACCGACGCTTCGGCGCGGCGGTTGGGCAAGGGGCCAGACCGGCCGCTCAACCCGGAGGATGACCGGGCCGTGGTGATGGCAGCGTTGGGCTCGACCAGCCTAGTCACCTGGTTTGACGAAGACACACCGTTGCAGTTGATCACTCAGGTGCGACCCGAGATACTGGTCAAGGGCGGCGACTACGACATGCAGACCCTGGCCGAGACCCGCGTTGTCGAGGCCTATGGCGGGCGGGCCCTGGCCCTGCCCTTTGTTAGCGGCTATTCCACCACGGCCCTGGTGCGGAAAATTCGCCAATAAAGCAGGGTGATCAAGGTCCGACCGTGGCTGCCGGAGCCGATTTGGGCGCACGCCGCAACCAGCGCGATAGCCGGCCTAGCAGGTGGGCGAGGTCATCGATGTAGGTGAACACTGCGGGCACCACCAGCAGACTCAGCAGGGTGGAGGTGATCAGTCCGCCGATCACGGCAATCGCCATTGGTGATCGAAAGCTCGGGTCGGCGCCCCAGCCCAGCGCCAGCGGCATCATGCCGGCCCCCATGGCGATGGTGGTCATGATGATGGGCCGGCTGCGTTTGTGACAAGCGTCCACCAGCGCCTCAAAACGCGCCATGCCGGCCTGGCGCGCCAGGATGGCGTAGTCCACCAGCAAAATCGAGTTTTTGGTGACGATACCCATCAGCATGATCAGCCCGATCATCGAGGGCATGGACAGGGCGCGGCCGGTCAGCAACAGCGCCACAAAGGCGCCGCCCATGCTCAGCGGCAGGGCCGCCAAAATGGTGACCGGCTGCATGAAGTCCTTGAACAGCAGCACCAGCACGCCGTAGATGCACAGCACGCCAATCAGCATGGCAATGCCGAAGCTGGCAAACAGCGCCTGCATTTCCTGCGCGTCACCCAGCTCGGCGATCTTCACGCCCGGAGGCAGGTTTTTAAGGCTAGGCAGGGCGCGTGCCTCGGTGTTGACCTCGCCCAGCTGGCGGCTGCCAAGCTCGACGTCAAAGGTAACGTTGCGGCTGCGGTTGAGTCGGTCGATCTGTGCCGGCCCGCTGTCCATGGTGATGCTGGCGACATGGCCCAGTGGTACCGGTCCGTTCCGTCCCGGCACGCTCAGTCGAGCCAGTGCCGCCAGATCGGCGCGCACAGCATCTGGCAGTTTGACCCGGATTGGCACCTGACGCTCGGACAGGTTGAGCTTGGACAGGCTGGTGTCGTAATCGCCTGCGGTGGCCACCCGGACTGTCTCGCCGATGGCGGCGGCCGTCACGCCGAGGTCGGCGGCGCGCGCTGAGTCAGGTCGGACGATGATCTCCGGTCGGACCAACGAGGCGCTGGACTGCACATTGCCCACGCCCTGAAGGCCGCGCAGTTCGCGCTCCACTTGCCGCGCCGTAGCCTGTAGCGCTGCCGGGTCTTCGCTTTGCAGCACCAACTGCATCTTGACGCCGGTATCGGGCGGACCGACGGTGAAGCGGGCACCGGCCAAGTCACCAAGCTTGCGCCTCAGTTGGGCTTCGATGTCGGCCATAGAGGTGCTGCGCTGGTCGCGGTGGCTGGTGCTCAAGGTCAGCACGGCGCGCCGGGCTTCTGCGGCAGCCCCCGGGGCAAATGCGTCGCCACTGGAGCCGCCGCCGATCGAGCTGAATACGCTTTTCACCTCAGGCTCGGACATGGCAGCCAGCCGAGCCAGTTCTGCCACAGCGCGAGTCTCTGCCAGCGTGCTGCCTGGCGGCAACTCCAGGGTGATCTGGGTCTGGCCCCGGTCGGCCGCCGGTACAAAGCCGGTCGGCAGTAGCGGCACCAAGGCGATCGAGCCGACAAAAAACAGGGCTGATCCCAGCATGGTCAGGCCACGGTGGCGCAGGCACCAGCGCATCGTGCCCATGTAGCTTGCCATCAGCCAACCGTCGGGCGGCTCCCCGAGCACCGCCGCGTCGCCTGCTGGTTGCGCGTGCGGTTTGAGCAGGTAGGCCGCCATCATCGGCGTCAATAGCCGGGCCACCATCAGCGACGCGAGAATGGCCAGTACGGCGGTCCAGCCAAATTGCTTGAAGAACAGGCCCGGCACCCCGCCCATGAAGGCGGTGGGCAAAAACACCGCCACCAGCGCGAGGGTGGTGGCAAACACCGCCATGCCGATCTCGTCGGCCGCCTCCATGGAAGCCTGGTACGGCGTTTTACCCATGCGCAGGTGGCGCTCGATGTTTTCGATTTCGACAATGGCGTCGTCGACCAGTACCCCCACCACCAGCGCCAGCGACAGCAGAGTCACCG
>CAMCZF010000011.1 GCA_945885775.1 Rhodoferax sp. OV413
ATGAAAATGTTGCGCCGCTTGCCGCAGATGTTGCGCTTTATCCCCGGCACGGCGCAGGATGTCCGGTCTTACTTCCTGACCCTGCAGTACTGGCTGGGTGGCTCCGACGATAACGTGCTCAATCTGGTACGCCATGTGATTGACCGTGGTGCCGATGGCGCGCGCAAGTCATTGCGTGGGTCGGTCAAGGTTGCACCCCCTGTCGACTACCCCGAAGTCGGGGTTTACCACCCACGCATGGCCGGGCGTTACAGCGAAGATGCCCATGCTCTGCCGATGCCACCATCGGTTGAGGTGAAGGGGACGGTCGGTATCTTGCTGCTTCGCTCCTACTTGCTGTCGGGCAACGCAGCGCACTATGACGGCGTGATTGCAGCCCTGGAGGCACGTGGCCTGCGTGTTATTCCTGCGTTTGCCTCCGGTCTTGACTCGCGCCCCGCTATTGATGCGTTTTTCATGAAGAATGGCCAGGTCAACGTGGATGCGGTGGTGTCGCTGAGCGGATTCTCATTGGTGGGGGGCCCCGCCTATAACGATGCCAAGGCTGCTGAAGATGTACTGGCCAAGCTCGATGTCCCTTATGTGGCGGCGCACCCAGTTGAGTTTCAAACCCTGGACCAATGGGGTGCCTCAGACCGGGGCCTGCTGCCAGTGGAGAGCACCATCATGGTGGCCATTCCCGAGTTGGACGGTTCGACCGGCCCGATTGTTTTTGGTGGACGCCCTGGTGCCGCTGGTGTCACTTGCACCGGTTGTCACCATGCCTGTACCTTTGGCGATAGCAATAACGCGCAAGACATGCATTCTTGCCCTGAGCGGGCCATCATGCTGGCCGCTCGGGTCAGCAAATTGGTGGCTTTGAAACGTAGCCAGCGGCAGGATCGAAAAGTCGCGATTGTGCTGTTCAATTTCCCGCCCAACGCGGGCAATATTGGCAGCGCAGCCTACCTGTCGGTTTTCGAGTCCCTGTGGCACACCCTGAGCGCCATGCGCGTGCAGGGTTACCAAGTGGAATTGCCTGCCAGCGTGGATGATTTGCGCGACGCATTGCTGCACGGCAATGCCTCGCGGCATGGTGCCGACGCCAATGTGCACGCGCTCATCAGCGCCGACGAGCATGTCAAGCGTGAGCGTTGGCTGAAAGAGATCGAGGCCCAATGGGGCCCCGCGCCCGGTCGTCAGTTGAGCAATGGCAGCGCCATATTTGTGCTGGGCAAGCAGTTTGGCAATGTGTTGATCAGCGTCCAGCCTTCGTTTGGCTACGAAGGCGATCCCATGCGTCTGTTGTTTGAAAAAGGATTGGCGCCCACGCACGCATTCTCCGCGTTCTATCGCTACCTGCGCGAGGACTTCAAGGCCCACGCGGTCTTGCATTTCGGTACCCATGGCGCGCTTGAATTCATGCCTGGCAAGCAGTCTGGCATGGGCGGCACCTGCTGGCCCGACCGACTGATCGACGACTTGCCCAATGTGTACCTTTATGCATCGAACAACCCCTCTGAAGGGGCTATCGCCAAGCGCCGCTCGGGCGCAACCCTGATCAGTTACCTGACCCCGCCAATCGCCCAAGCCGGTTTGTACAAAGGCTTGAATGACCTCAAGTCCTCCCTGCAGCGCTGGCGCGGTTTGGAGCGTGGCAACAGCGAGCGCCCGGCCCTCGCGGTCATCATCCAGGCGCAAGCTGCAGAGCTCGATCTTGTCCCTGCCGAACCTGTATGGGGCACCGCGATGGGGGAGGTCTTAGACCAGCAGATGGTGCGTCTGTCCAAAGAAATGCTGGAGCTGGAGTACACCCTCATCCCCCATGGTTTGCATGTCACTGGCCGCGCACCCAACCCTGCGCAGCGCGTCGACATGCTGCTGGCCATGGCGGAGGCCAATCACGGCGTGAATCTTGAACGCCTGGCGGTTGAAGCGCTGGTCCAGGGACAAACGCCAGAGCGTGCGCTGAGCGCTGCCGGGCTGCCCTCCAGCCATGCGTCACTAAGCGTGTTGCGTGAGTTGGTCGAGCCACAGGCTTTGTTGGCGGTGGATGCCGAGGTGCCTGCTCTGTTGCGGGCCCTGGATGCTTGCTACATTCGCCCGGCACCCGGTGGTGACATACTGCGCACGCCGGCAGTGCTGCCCACTGGTCGCAATATCCACGGCTTTGACCCCTTCAGAATCCCCAGCGCCATGGCTGTGCGTGATGGCAAGGCCCAAGCCGAACTGCTGATCGAGCGCCACTGTGCCGATGGCAACCCGCTGCCCGAATCCATCGCCATGGTGCTGTGGGGCAGTGACAACTTGAAAAACGAAGGGGCTCCCATCGCACAGGCTCTGGCCCTGATGGGCGCGTTGCCCCGGTTTGACAGCTACGGCCGCATTGCTGGCGCTAGCCTGATTCCACTGGCCGAACTAGGTCGCCCCCGTATCGATGTGGTGATCACGCTGTCTGGCATTTTCCGTGACCTGATGCCCTTGCAAATCAAGCTTCTGGCTGAGGCCGCTTTTCTGGCCGCTTCGGCGGACGAGCCTCTCGAGATGAATTGGGTCCGCAAACACTCGCTGGCCTATCAGCTAGAGCATGGCTGTACTCTGGAGATTGCGGCGCTGCGTGTGTATGGAAATGCCGAAGGCGCCTATGGCGCCAACGTCAATAACCTCGTGGAAAGCAGCCGCTGGACGGACGAGGGCGAACTGGCCGAAACCTACAAGCGCCGAAAGGGCTTTGCCTATGGCCGAACCGGCCGTGCGGTTCAGCAAACGGCGCTGTTGCAAACGGCTTTGGCTGACGTGCAACTGACCTATCAAAATCTGGACTCAGTGGAGTTGGGCGTCACCACGGTGGACAACTACTTTGACACGCTGGGCGGCATCACCCAAGCCGTCAAAGTGGCAAAGGGTGGCAAAACCCCGCCGGTTTACATCGGTGACCAAACCAAGGGTAATGCGGCGGTCCGCTCGCTACAGGAACAGGTGTCCATCGAAACCCGCACACGCATGCTCAACCCCAAGTGGTATGAAGGCATGCTTGAACATGGGTACGAAGGCGTGCGCCAGATTGAGGTGCATGTCACCAACACCATGGGCTGGTCGGCCACAACCGGACAGGTGCAGCCCTGGGTGTACAAGCAATTGTCGGAGACCTTCATGCTCGATCCCGAGATGCGAGAGCGCCTGGCCAAACTCAATCCGACCGCCTCCGCCCGTGTGGCAAACCGGTTGCTTGAAGCATCCGAACGTAATTACTGGCAACCCGATCAAGAGACGCTACAAGCGCTTCGCCAGGCCAGTGAAGAACTGGAAGATCGCCTTGAGGGTGTCTACGAAGGAGCTATCGCATGACGATTGAAACATTGCCATTCCCGACGGTCAAGCGCAATAAGCGGCTTGATGGTGAGGGCAGCGTACAGGTTGAGCTTGACCCACAAGTCAAGATTGGAAATGCCAAGGTGTTTGCTATTTACGGCAAGGGAGGCATTGGAAAAAGTACCACCTCGTCCAACTTGTCCGCCGCCTTTTCGAAATTGGGAAAACGCGTATTGCAGATTGGCTGTGACCCCAAGCACGACAGTACATTCACCCTGACCAAGAAGATGCTGCCCACTGTGATCGATGTGCTCGAGACCGTGGATTTTCATGCCGAGGAGTTGCGGGTCGAAGACTTTGTCTTTAAAGGCTACAACGGCGTCATGTGCGTGGAGGCCGGTGGGCCGCCGGCAGGCACTGGTTGCGGCGGCTATGTGGTGGGGCAGACGGTTAAGCTGCTCAAAGAGCATCATTTGCTCGAAGATACCGACGTGGTGATTTTTGACGTGTTGGGCGACGTGGTCTGCGGCGGTTTTGCAGCGCCCTTGCAGCACGCGGACCGAGCCCTGATCGTCACTGCCAATGACTTTGATTCGATCTTCGCCATGAACCGCATTGTGCAAGCCATTGGCGCCAAGGCCAAAAATTACAACGTCCGTTTGGGCGGGGTGATTGCCAACCGCAGCGCAGCGACTGATCAAATCGACAAATACAACAACCGCATCGGCTTGGAGTTGGCTGCGCACTTCCCGGATCTGGACGTCATACGCCGAAGCCGCCTCAAAAAGTCAACGCTCTTTGAGATGGAGCACTCCCCCGAGCTTGAAGCGGTGCAAAACGAGTACATGCGCCTGGCAGCCGACCTGTGGCTAGGCGGAAAAAGCTATTCCGCAGTGCCCATGAAAGACCGAGATATCTTCGATCTGTTGGGTTTTGACTGAGGCCTGGGACCATGAGTGATGTGACTTACCAAGAGCGACGTGGCCAGATTGAAAACTATTTCGATCGTACCGCCGCTGCAGCCTGGGCCAAATTGACTTCTGATGCGCCTGTGGGCCGTATTCGAGCCACCGTGCGGGCGGGGCGAGACCGCATGCGCAGCACGCTTTTGTCCTGGCTGGGTGAAGACTTGACGGGTCAGAGAATTTTGGATGCCGGCTGCGGTACCGGCGCGCTGGCTGTCGAAGCCGCCCGCCGCGGGGCTCATGTGGTGGCTATTGATTTGTCCCCGACGCTGGTTGACTTGGCGCGCGAACGGATCCCCAAAGAAGTTGCACACTTGGTTGAATTCCACAGCGGCGACATGTTGGACCCAGGGTTGGGTCATTTCGACCATGTGGTTGCCATGGATTCCATCATCCATTACCAGACCGACGACGCTGTTCACGCGCTGGCACAGTTGGCTGGCCGTACCCGTGGCTCAATTGTGTTCACGTTTGCGCCGCGAACCCCCCTGCTGGCCGCCATGATTTCAATTGGCCGCTTGTTCCCGCAGCGTGACCGTGCGCCCTGGCTGGAGCCCATGGCCGAGAAGCGCATCGCGCGGCTGATGAAGGTGCATACCGAGCTTGACCCATGGCGTTGCGGGCGCACCCAGCGTATCTCCAGTGGCTTCTATAAATCCCAAGCGATGGAGTGGCTGCGCACATGAAGGTGAATACCTTTACCAAATTCGCCAAGCAGATGCCGGTCAGCTGGCTGCCGTTTGCGGACGTTGCCAGCGCCGGCTTGCCGTTGCCGCGGCTGCTGCGTCTGACTCTGTTCAAGTTCACCATGGGTCTGACAACCGCCCTGATGATTGGCACTTTGAACCGGGTGATGATCGTCGAGTTGGGTGTTCAGGCTTGGCTGGTGTCGCTGATGCTCGCACTGCCTTTGCTGGTTGCGCCCTTTCGTGCAGTCACCGGCTTCCAATCCGATGTGCATGTTTCTGCCTTTGGGTGGCGCCGCGTGCCCTATATGTGGGGCGGTACTTTGATCCAATTCCTTGGGCTGGCAGTGATGCCGTTTGCGCTCTTGGTGTTGTCCGGTGGCGGCCAAGTTCCGGTTCCTGCCTGGGTCGGGCAGGGTGCTGCGGCGATCGCCTTCCTGCTGGTTGGGGCCGGCTTGCAGACATCCCAGACCGCTGGCCTGGCCTTGGCGACTGACCAAGCCAGTGAAGAAACCCGGCCACGTGTCGTGGCCCTGCTGTACACCATGTTGTTGGTCGGAGCAGTTAGTGGCAGTTTAATCTACAGTTTTCTGCTTGCTGAGTTCTCCCCTGAGCGCCTGGTTCAGGTGGTGCAGGGGACCGCGCTGGTGGTTCTTGCGCTCAACGGTATCGCATTGTGGAAGCAGGAGCCTCGCGACCCCAAGCGGGCGGCGGCACTCAAAACGGCAGTGCAACCCCGCTTCAGAGAAGTTTGGACCCAGTTTATTGCCTTGCCCCAGGCCCGTCGTTTTCTTTGGGTTACCGCTTTTGGCACCGCGGCCTTCAATATGCAGGACATTATCTTGGAGCCCTATGGTGGAGAAATCCTCAAACTCAGCGTTGGCGCCACCAGTGCGCTGACGGCGATGCTGGCTGCTGGCGGTCTGCTGGGGTTTTACGTTGCTGGCCGGCGCTTGGCCAAGGGTGTTGACCCGATGCGCCTTGCAGCTTATGGCGCCCTGGCGGGCTTGCCTGCATTCTCGGCGGTCATTTTTTCTGCACCGCTTGAAGCTGGCTGGCTATTCCGGGCTGGTGCGCTGGGCATTGGTTTCGGCGGCGGCATGTTTGCTGTGGGAACCTTGTTCACTGCGATGCGTATGGAAGCAGGTTTTGTTGGACTAGCCCTCGGTGCCTGGGGCGCTGTTCAGTCCGCTGCTACGGGTATCTCCATGTTTCTCGGCGGTGCTCTGCGCGACGCGATCACAGGCATTACGACACAGGGTTTGTGGGGCCCGGCCATGGCCGACCCATCGGTCGCCTACAGCATGGTTTACCACGTGGAAATGTTGCTGCTGTTTATCACCCTGATCGCCATCGGTCCGATGGTCAGTCGCCAACCCATTGTTTCACCTACTGTTTCACCCCTCGTTCCACCAACCCTCGGATTGACCGAGTCACACGCTTAGTTGTCATTAAGGAGAAGTCGCCATGCAAACTATTGGAAACATTACCGGCTACGTGGATCTTGCCCAAATACTCTTGTATGTATTCTGGATCTTTTTCGCGGGCCTCATCTACTACATTGCCCAGGAAAATCACCGTGAGGGTTATCCGATGGAATCGGATAGCGGTGGCCGCGCCGTGGTCAAAGGTTTCCCGATACCCGCTCCCAAAACTTTTTTGTTGGAGGGCGGGAGAAGCGTCACCGTACCCGATCTGACGCGTAAAGAGCCACCGTTCCATGCACTGCCAAAGGGTCCTACTTTGGGTATGCCCATCGTTCCTGCTGGTGACGCCATGCTTGCAGGCGTTGGCGCGGGTGCGTATGTCAACCGCGAAGATGTGCCTGAGCGCAGTCACTCAGGCGCACCCTTGCTGCAGCCGCTGCGCATTGCCAGTGACTACACCGTTGCCCCTCAGGATGTCGATCCCCGCGGCCTGCCGGTGATGGCCGGTGATGGCAAGCAAGGCGGTACGGTCAAAGACATCTGGATTGACTCGGCCGAGATGATGTTCCGCTACCTCGAGGTCGAGATCACTGGCGGCAGGACGGTATTGCTGCCCATCCCATTTGCCTTGATCCGTCGTAACCAAGTGGAAGTCCACGCGATCTATGCGCGTCACTTTGCAGCTGTCCCCGCATTGAGCCACCCCGACCAGGTGACGAAACTGGAAGAGGACAAGATCAGCGCCTACTACGGTGGTGGCACTTTGTATGCTGATGCCAAACGCAGCGAGCCATTGATCTGACACCGCAGCTGAAACAAGCTTTTCTTTCCAACGGGACATGACCATGACGATCCAAAATCAAGGCCACGAGCACGAGTTTGAACCCCAGTACGGTCTGCCCGAGCGCTTGCCCGCTGACGAGCGAATTTTGTGGCAGGGATCCCCAGATGCCAAGACGCTGGCGGTGTCGGCCTTTCATATGCGCAAGTTGGTCGTTTATTTCGTGCTTTTGACACTGGCCTGTGCCTGGCCGGCGTTTGAAGCCGGCGCGGAACCTTGGGCAATGCTGTTGGCCGTCAAATGGATTGTTCCCCTCACCGTGGTGGCTTTGGTCTCAGTCTGGTTATTGGCGCTCATGACGGCGCGCACCACCGTGTACACACTGACCAACAAGCGCGTGGTGATGCGGTTGGGAATCGTGTTGACAGTGACATTCAATCTGCCGTTAAAGCGCATGAGCGCAGCCGACGTCAGAGACATACCCGGTGGCTTTGGTGATATTTCACTGGCTCTGACTGGGGAGGACCACATTGCTTGGGTACACCTTTGGCCCAGCGTGCGTCCATGGCGCATCAAAAAGACCGAACCCACTTTGCGGGCTGTACCTGATGCTCGCGCCGTCGCGGTCCAGTTGCGGGACGCATGGTCTCAGGCAACTGGATTGTCGGCAGTGGCCGTTGCGCCGGTAGAGGCTGGCCGCGACACGCGGGCTTTTCAAGTCAGCCCCACATGAGCAGCTTGAACTTGGCCGCTAAGCCTTCTAGCGCTGCCGTTGACACCTTTCCAAGGTGGGTCCTTTTTTGCGCCGGCGGAATCATCGCCTTCTCTCTGATAGCCGTCGGGCTGGTTCGGATCACGGGCAACGGACCAGACCAACGGGCAGCGGCACCAACCGTGCAGCGTTCCTTGGTGTTCCTGGACCAAAAAGACGGTGGTGTCTTGGTGGGCGACGGCCTTACAGGCGAGACGCTGACCGTGCTGCACGGCGAGCAGGGCTTCGTGCGGGGCGCTCTGCGAGCCTTGTCCCGCGAACGGCACGCCCGTGGACTTGGCTCCAACCTGCCTTTTGACCTGGTCGCCCGGGTTGATGGGCGCGTCACTTTGATGGATCCAAGCACAGGACATCGTGTGGACTTGGAGTCATTCGGGCCAACCAACACGGCAGAATTTGCCCGCTTCCTGGCCATGCGGCCGGAATAGACCTAGAACTTCATCCGACTCCATTTACCGAGCAATTTTCCATGCAAGCCTCCTCGACCATTGATTCTGCCGAAAAAGCCTCTCAAAAGGCGGTAGAGAGCACCATGCTCAGCCCGCGCTTCTATACCACTGACTTTGCCGCAATGGATCGTCTTGACATCTCTTCGATGCGCAGTGAGTGGGACACCATGATGGCTGAGTACGAGGGAGACAACAACCATGATCACTTTCAGAGAACGCCTGAGTTCGCTAAGGAAGTGGCGGAGCGCTTCTCTCAGGTGAGCCCGGAAATGCGCCAGGAGTTTCTTGATTTCTTGATCTCCTCACTCACCTCGGAGTTCTCGGGTTGTATTTTGTACAACGAGATTTTCAAGAACGTTGAAAACCCGGACATCAAGCAATTGATGCGTTTCATGGCGCGTGATGAGTCGCGCCACGCCAGCTTTATCAACCAGTCGCTCAAGGACTTCGGTTTGGGTATTGATCTGGGTGACCTCAAGCGCACCAAGGCATACACCTATTTCAAACCCAAGTACATTTTCTATGCGACCTACTTGTCCGAAAAAATCGGTTACGCGCGCTACATCACGATATTTCGTCAACTGGAAAAAAATCCGGATAAACGGTTCCATCCGATCTTCCGCTGGTTTGAGCGCTGGTGCAATGATGAGTTCCGCCATGGGGAATCTTTCGCCCTGATCATGCGTGCCAACCCGCACCTGCTGCGTGGCGGAAACGTCTACTGGATTCGTTTCTTTTTGCTGGCGGTTTACGCCACCATGTACGTCCGCGACCATACCCGCCCTATGTTGCACCAAGAGATGGGGCTTGAGTCTGACTCGTACGATTACGACGTATTCCGTATCACCAATGACATCACCCGGCAGGTGTTCCCGATCAGCCTAGATATCGATCATCCCGCTTTTCGCGAAGGCTTGGCGACGCTCTTCAAGGTGCAGACCGAGATGAACAAGGCCAAGAGCAGGGGTGGACTGATCGGCGGTTTGCAGCGGGCTCGCTGGGCTATCACAGGGGCCGCAACTTTTGTTCGTCTGTATTTTTTACCAGTCCAACGGCACGAGCTTCCCGCACAGGTTCGCATGCTTCCCGCTTGGTAACAAACGCGCGCTTGCCGATTGAAAGCCAAGGATGAACGATGCCGTCATAGCTCTGGGATTCGCGATTTTTATCTGGTGGTTTAGCACCGGGATCGTGATTCTGCTCAATCGGATGTCGCGTTCGACGGTTGTGTTGAGCTTGGCTCTGTCGTCTCTTCTTGGTGCTGCTGCACTGTTGGGTCTAGCGCATACCGCGCAGCAATCGAGCATGACCGGTGCCTATTGCGCCTTCACTTGTGCACTATTGGCTTGGGGCTGGAATGAGCTGAGCTTCCTGACCGGGTGGATCACCGGCCCGCGCACCACGGCCTTGCCTAAGGGGGCAAGGGGATGGCGCCGCTTTGTGGAGTCCTTTCGGGCCGTGCTGTGGCATGAACTCGCCATCTTGCTTGTCGGTGTGGCGATCCTTGTGATGACATGGGATGCACCCAACCAAGTCGGGACCGGCACCTACCTGGTGCTTTGGGTGATGCGGACCAGCGCCAAGCTCAACCTTTTCTTTGGAGTGCGCAATTTGAGTGAGGCGTTTCTACCTGTACATCTGGCGTATTTGGAAAGTTTCTTCCGCCGCCGGCCTATGAACGCCTTCTTCCCCTTTTCAGTGGCCGCTGCCAGTGTTGTCCTGCTGATGCTGGTCAACTTTGCCTCGAGCCCCTTCACGAATCCAGCCCAAGTGGTTGGTGCCACATTGGTGGGTACCCTGCTGGCGCTGGCCATTGTGGAGCACCTGATGCTGGTTCTGCCGCTTGACACCACGGCGCTATGGCGTTGGGCCATACGCAAACGCCAGGGCACGGGAGCCGATGACCCATTTGGAGCCAAGGGGCCAGTGCCCAATCTGGAAAAACATGACAAGTTACTTCAAATCCGTTGATGGGCTCGGGGGGGGTGGCGGTGTCAGTGGCGGATCACTCACGGTCGGGTTGCGTACCGGAGCAAGTGCGCCTACAGCTGTAGTCATAGGTACTGGCTTCGGGGGTCTGGCTGCGGCCATCAGGCTCAGTGTCAAGGGCTACCGTGTGCAAATGCTTGAGAAGCTGGATGCGCCCGGCGGGCGAGCTTATGTGCATAAGCAAGACGGGTTTACCTTCGATGCTGGCCCGACGATCATCACTTTGCCTCACTTGATCGAGGAACTGTTCACGCTATGCGGGCGGCGCATGCAAGACCATGTCGACTTGAGGCTGATGGCCCCTTTCTACAGAATTCGCTTTGACGACGGCACCCACTTTGACTACAGCAATAACGATGAGTCGATGCTGGATCAAATCGCTCAAATTAGTCCGGAGGACGTCCAAGGCTTCAAGGATCTGATGGTGGCTTCTGAGCGCTGTTTTAAGCTGGGGTTCCAGGAACTGGGCATGGTCGCTTTTGAGTCGCTGGGCGACGTGGTCAAAGCTATGCCGAATCTCGCGCGCATGCAGGCCTGGCGCTCCATCTATAGTTTGGTGTCGCAACATATTCGGCATCCCAAGCTGCGAATTGTCATGAGTTTTCACCCGCTGCTGATTGGCGGGAACCCCTACTCGGTGACTTGTGTCTATGCGCTTATTCACGCTCTGGAGCGTCGTTGGGGCGTGCATTCGGCCATGGGTGGCACGGGCGCCATTGTGCGTGAACTGGTCCAGCTTTTGACCGACCGTGGGGTTCCGATCCGCTACAACGCGCCGGTGACACGCATTCGTGTTGAAGGCGGGCGGGCACGGGGGGTTGAATTGGGAAGTGGGGAGTTCATCCCTGCCGATATCGTGGTCAGCAATGCCGACGCAGCCTGGACCTACCGCCACCTGATTGAGCCGCAGCACCGCAAGCACTGGACCGACAAGCGCATCGCCCGGGGTAAGTATTCCTCGGGCCTGTTCGTCTGGTATTTTGGCACCGACCGTCAATACCATGATGTCCCGCATCACATGATGGTCCTCGGTCCGCGTTACAAAGGTTTGCTGCAGGACATCTTTAAGAATCACACCCTGTCCAAGGATTTCAGCCTCTACCTGTACCGCCCCACCGCGACAGACCCATCGCTTGCGCCGGCCGGCTGCGACAGCTTTTATGTCCTATCGGTGGTGCCCAACCTCAGCAGTGGTACCGATTGGCCTGCCGTGACCGAATCGTACCGCGATGCGATTGCCACTGTTTTGCAGGAGTCCGTCTTGCCTGATCTGAAGCGGCATGTGGTGTCGTCAAAAGTCAGCACGCCCCAGGATTTTCAGGACCGCTTATGGTCTTACAAAGGGGCTGGTTTTGGCCTGGAGCCGATTCTGGTTCAAAGCGCCTGGTTTCGCCCACACAACCGCAGCCAGGATGTGGATGGGCTGTACCTGGTTGGGGCGAGTACCCAACCAGGGGCCGGTGTGCCCAGTGTCCTGATGTCCGCAAAAATTCTTGAAGAGGTGGTTCCCGATGTCAAATCCTTCGCTTGATCCAACCGCAGTTGCCGTGCCCAAGGCCTATGACCTGGAGGCCTGCCGCCAGCTGATGCGGGGCGGCTCCAAGTCTTTCTTTGCAGCGTCCAAGCTTCTGCCCGTTCGCCTGCGTCCGCCGGCGACCGCCTTATACGCCTATTGCCGTCTGGCCGACGACGCGATTGACTTGGGCAGTGATCCCGTTGTGGCGATGCAGTGCCTTGAGCAACGGCTGGACGCCATTTACGATGGCCGTCCCAGCGAATTCGACGCCGACCGTGCCTTGGCGCATGTGGTGCACCACTACGGCATTCCGCGCGGACTGCTTGACGCCCTGCTCGATGGCTTTATGTGGGATTCGCAAGGACGCCGTTACGAGACCCTGGCTGATGTCGAGGCCTATGGCGCACGCGTGGCGGGTGCCGTGGGCGCGATGATGTCGATCATTATGGGTGCCAGCAGCGACGCAGCCATCGCCCGCGCCTGCGAGCTGGGTGTTGCCATGCAGCTCACGAACATCGCTCGCGACATTGGCGAAGACGCTCGGAACGGTCGACTCTACATTCCGCGCGCATGGTTTCGAGAGATCGGCATGGACGCTGACCAGTGGCTTGCGCAGCCCGTGTTTGACGCCCGTATTGCCGCCTTTACCCAGCGATTGCTGCTGCGCGCTGATGTGTTGTACCGACGCGGCGAATTCGGTCTTTCGGAACTCCCGTGGGATTGCCGTCCCGCCATCCAAGCGGCTCGGTTGGTCTACGCTGAAATTGGCAAGCAGCTCGAACGCGAGGGGCTCAATTCGGTCGATCGGCGTACGGTGGTTTCTACCGCCCGTAAACTCGCGCTGATCGCGCGGGCTGCGACTGTTGCTGTCAAGGCCCCTGAGGTACCCGCCGTCAGTCTCAGTCCCGTTCCAGCGATTGACTTCTTGGTTGATGTCGTCAGGCGTGACCGCCGACCGGTCGCAAACCATAAGCCATGGACGGTACCCAACCGCAGCTTTGACCAACGGGTGGAGTGGATGGTTGATTTGTTTGGGCGACTCGAGCAGCGCGATCGGGCCGATCGCTGACCCACTGTGTCACTCAAGTTTGTCGAGGTCCTGATTATTTTGGTTGCTGGGGCCCTGTTCGTTTGGTGGCAATTTCGTGATTTGCGGTTGTCACGTGAGAAGACGCGCAAACAACGTGAGGCCTTAGACGCCGCGCGACAGGCCAGCAAGCCGACTGATGGGTCAGGGCCCGAGGCTTCTCCCGGGAATACAGATGGACCCTAGCGTGAAAGTCTTGCACCTGGTGTGCGCTTGCCTGTTCTTGGGCAATGTGATCGTCAGCGGCGTTTGGGCACTTCTGGCCGAGCGCACCAGAGACCACGCCATTGTCCAGTTCAGCAACCGTATGGTGCTCATTACTGACGCCATGTTTACCCTTTCTGGGGCAATTGGAGTGGTCTGGACCGGCCACAGCATGGCCGCTCATCTCGGCGGCGGGGCCTCCCACCCCTGGATTCAGTGGTCTTATGGCTTGTTGTCGTTCTCGGGCCTCATTTGGTTGTGTGTGCTCGTGCCGATTCAGTTAAAACAACGCACTCTGCTGAAGAACAGCACCACACTGGGCGAGGACTACTGGCGACTGTCTCGCATCTGGCAGGTCGCCGGTGCTATTGCCACGGTCTTGCCGCTGCCCATCGTCTACTTCATGGTGACCAAGTCAGTCTGACCGGTCCTGTTGAGCGCTAAAACCCATCAAGTGACCCGCGTGCAGCAACCTCGCTCGAAGCTCCACGGCAAAGTGGTGCTGATTACCGGCGCAGCATCCGGTATTGGTGCTGCCACAGCCCTCGAGGTTCGGGCGCGTGGTGCTACTGCGGTTCTGTTGGACTGCGATGCCGAGCCCTTGGCCCAGGTTGCCCTTCAATGTGGCGCAGATACTCTGGCGGTGGTTGCTGACGTCACCGATTTGCCCGCCATGGAGGACGCGGTGGCCCAAGTGCTTGCTCGCTTTGGTCATATCGACATGGTATTTGCCAACGCTGGGGTCGCGGCATTTGGGCCATTGGCTTACGTGGATCCAAATGCTTGGAAGCGCTGTGTTGAGGTCAATGTATTTGGCGTCTTCAACACAGTCCGGGCGGCACTGCCGTCCATCATGCGCCAACGTGGCTATGTGCTGATCAATGCCTCAGTGTCTTCCTTTGCCCATCCCCCCGTGATGTCGGCTTATGCCGCCAGCAAATCTGCGGTTGAGGCCATGGGCGATTCATGGCGTATTGAGCTGGCCGCCCATAAGGTCGATGTTGGCCTGGTCCATGCTGGCTGGGTTAGCACGCCGCTGGTCACTGAAGGCGCTTTGCATCCCGGTTTTGTGCGCTTGCGCGCCACCATGCCCGGACCGCTCAACAGTGAAACATCGCCGCAAGCCGCTGCACGTGCGATTGCTCAAGGTATGGAGCGCCGTTTGAGTCGAATATGGGTGCCTGGCTGGCTACGCCTTTTGTTTGCTCTGCGTGCGCTGTTGCATTTGCCATTTGCCGAACGCGAATTGCGACGGGCTGCGCCGCAGATTGAAGCCATTTACCTTGAAGGACTGGAAGCTGAAGGAGCTTTGGCTTCGTCTTTCGGCCCCCGTGAGCGGGAGCGAACACTGGCCAGGGCGCGCGGGCCCGTCTCAGCTTCTTCTTGGCATCCGCCAGGGTAGCATCAGCCGCACAGGCAGAGACACCAAGCGGGGAATATCCAGCGACTCGTGAATGGCAGTCACCTCTTCTCCCAGCAACTGCGTCTTCAGCAAAGAGCGGACATAAAACGGCGTGTCCTCCAGCGTCCGGGTGATTTGCGGTGGGTGGTTTGGTTCGCTGCACATGCTTCGCGCGATACGCCAGCCCGAAGCGGGTAAGCGATGGCGCGGTGGTGCCTCAAAAGGCGTGGCGTTGCCCAGGCGGTCAAAGCGCTGCGCCACCACGCGATCGGGGCCGTGTCGGGGTCGGACGTCATAGACCACGGCAGTGTCACCGTTGGCCATGCCAGCGCGCGCCCAGTCCCAATCCCGAAACCCTTGGTCTACCGGCTCGTCACCCTCGTTGGAGTCCAAATAGGCGTGGCCGCTCCAACTGGCAGCCGGGTGGTCTAGTTCCACCTGCACCCGCGCGCAAGGAGCAATCGGTCCCCAGCGGTGCCGTCCGGCATGATCAAGTGCTGTCACGAAGCGGCTGAGGCCTTCGGGCCGAACGGTCACCCGCCCGCGTACCCGCATCGGGATTGGCACATTGATTTCGTCAAAGTCGATGGTCAGCGCCTGGCCGTCCCACTTAAGGCTGCTTGGGCCAATGCGGCACTGGTGTGCGCTGCGCGTCAGCTGATTGCGGCCACGTTCGGTCATGGTCCAGCGCTTACCGGCCTTCCCATACAGAGCCACATTGATGGCACAGTGGTTTTCCGCTTCAGCCACGCCACCATTGCGGGCACGTGCCCAAGCATAGTAGGGCGAAAACACACTGCCCACAAAGGTGATGATGGACAGGCCGTATTGTCCGTCGTCGCTCAGCGCATCGACATACCACCAGAGATAACCACCCGGCGGGACAGACTGGTCGAATCGAGGTGCGCCATCAGCGTCGCGGCCGCCAGCCGCCCCGACATGGCCGCCATGGGTAAGCCTGGACCCGGGTGCACGCTCCCCCCCGCCAGGTACAGGCCCGGCACTTTGCTGCGCGCTGACGGCCGCGCAAATGCCGACATCCAGCCGTGTGTCGCTTGACCATACAGGGCCCCGCCACTGCCGGGGAAAAGGCGGGAAAAGTCCTGGGGCAGGGTGCGCACCACTTGGTGCGGCATGGCTTGGAGTTCCAGACCACAATGACGCATGAGCGCCAGGCTGCTCGATTCGCATGCTGCTATCTCCGAGGCGTCAAAAGAGTGGGTGTCGCCGTCGGCCGGCGCGTTGACAAGGCACAAAATCCGTTCTTCCCCTGGCGGCGCCAGACCATTGTCCTGCCGGTCTTGTGCGCAAAGGTAAACCGTCCCCTGGCGGGGCAAGCGGCGTTGGTGAAAGATATCGTCGAATTCGCCACGGTAGTCCTGGTTAAAAAAAACGTTGTGCCGCACCAGCGCAAAGCCACTGGCCTTGGCGTGCATAGACATAGTAAACGCGGACAGCGAACGCTCTTGCCTGCGGGGGCTGGGTGCAGCTGCGCGTACCGATTCACCCAGCAGACCTTGACCTAAAGCGGCGACATCGCCATTAAAAACCACATGATCCGCTTCCAGCACTTCGCCTGAGGCCAGGCGCACGCCAGCGACGCGCCCGGCGCGCAGAAGGATCTGGCTACAGGCGCTGCCGTAGCGCGCGACCACACCATGTTTTTCGCCTAAGGTGGCGAGTGCGCGTGCGACCTGAAACATGCCCCCACGGACCGACCAGACGCCGTCGAGCTCCACCTGTGCCACCAGCATCAGGGTTGCCGGTGCTGACCAGGGTGAGGAGCCGCAATAGGTGGCATATCGGCCAAACAGCTGTTGCAAGCGTGGGTCATGAAAATGCCGTCCAAGGCTGCGCCATAAAGTGGCAAAAGGCCCTAGGCCACTGAGCGTGGCCATGCCGCCCAAGCCCAGGTCATTGACCATGCTGAGCAGGTTTGGCCGTTCGCTGCGAATATAGGGCTTCTCCAGCGCATCGTAAAGCGCCCGGGTTTGCTGACAAAAGCCCAAAAAGCGGCGGGCTTCGGCAGGGCTGCTGAACTGCGCGATGGCATCGGCCGACCGTGCCGTGTCCGACAACAGATCTAGCCCTTGCGCCTGGCCCGCCCAGGCGTGGCGTGCCAAGACACCGATGGGCTCGAGCGTCAGGATGTCCTCTAGTTCGGTACCGAGCTCGGCCAGCATTTGCGCCAGCACCCAGCGCATGGTGAACACGGTGGGCCCAGAATCGACGCCCACGCCGTCGACCTGCACCTGCCGAATTTTGCCCCCTGGGGTGTCGGCTGCCTCAACCAGCGTGACCGCCAGGCCACGATGGGCCAGCACCAGAGCGCTGCACAAGCCGCCAATGCCCGCGCCCACCACGATCACGCGGCCCGAGCGGACACCCTCAGCCATAGTGTCGATCTTGCCACTGGCCCTGTATGCGCAGCGGTACAAAGCGGGCGAACATCGATTCTGAAAAGTACTGATGCTGCGCAGCCGACTTGATAGCCTCCCAATGCGGTCCAGTGCGTGCGTAAGTATCCATCGCTGAGAGACTATCCCAAATGGTAAACGTGGCCTGGCGCAGAAACGGCGCTTCGCCCAGCCCCACGGCGAGCTGAATCCCGGGGGTGCTTTTTAAAGCGCTTTGAGCTGGCGGGGCATGCTGCCAGAAGGCGGCCGCCTTGCGCACATGAATCGATGCCCGCGTGAGGGCAGCAATTGGGCCGCCTTGAGGCGGTTGCGCCAAAGTGACGTCGAGCGCCGTGCCATCCCAGCTGCCGCGACAAGACCAACATGCCAGCTCAACGATACACAGTTCTCGCGCGCGCTGTCGGTAGGCTTGGACGATCTCGGATTTTTCAATGAAGTTGTGGGCCGCCCGAGCGGTGTGGAAGACCACGAACAAGCCTTGGCGAGAGCTGCTTGGGCGCAACCCAAAACCGCCACCTTCGCCACTTCCCAGGACCTTGGCAAAGCGCACGCCATCGACCGCCATTAGTGATTGCGGCCCTTTGACAATCCGCGCCCAACCCCATAACCGCGATACCGACGCAATGTCCGCCAACACCAACACGATGGTTTGGCCGCTGTCCGTTGACTGTTGCGCTGCTTCCATGGGGCATCTTAAATAAAAAAGGCCTCCACCGCAGCGAGTGGAGGCCTATAGGCGAACCGGTTCTAGGGTTTTGCCAAAGCTTGCAGCTCTGGGAAATTCTTGGCCATGGGCGCGCCATAGAGCGGTTTGTATGCGCCCTGGTGGCAGGTGGTGCAATTCACTTTGGCGACGTCACCCTTAGGTCCAAGCCGCTCCGGAGGGAAGGTCTTGGTCAGGGGTGTCATGTACTCATTATTCAGATCACGCGCCATGCGAATCCCATACCAAGACGTGACCCGCTGGGGTCGCGACTCCTCCCAAGACTGAAAGTTACGGGTGTTGTGGCAGTAGGTGCAGTTCACGCCCAGCGACTCCGACATATGCGACATGAGAGAGTAAGTGTGCTCGGTCTGCTTGATTGACGCTCTATTGGCACTTTTCCCGATACCGGCCATGGCCTCGGTACCATTGACCCGGATCGGCGCAGCGTCCTTCAGGTAGGGGGTGAATGGGTCAAAAGGCAGGGAACTCAGACCGGCCTGTGTGGTTGCAATATTCTGCCCTGCCAGATCGCCCAGTGCACCGCCGGCATATTTGCGGTCTTTAGGGGCAAACCAGACGTTGGTCGGAATATTGTTGCCCCGGTGGCAGGTGTAGCAAGTGACACCCGTCTCCGCCACGTGAGTCTTCCAGTCTTGGTTGACGCGCTGTGTCATTTGAATCATTCGCCGCGCGACCACCTTGGTGTACTTGGTGTCTTCTGCAAAATTCTCGACATTGTGGCAATAAGCACAGCCCGCGTCAGGGGACACCCATTGGGTGATGGCGGCCATGTGTCGGTTGAACTGCGAGACGCTGAGGTCTCCCAGAACCTGGACATTTTTGTACACCTCGCTGGCTTTAGGGCCGTCGCTGGAAGCGGCCTCAGCTGCCTCAGGAGCCTGGTTCAAGGCGGCTTGCTTAAGCAAAGTGCGTGGGTTGTAAATCTGTTCCATGCCGGTACCGCGGAAACCGGTTTGCACGGTTTCAATCGGCGGCCGCTCGCAGCCACCGAGCAAGCCCAACACCATCGGCGCAATCAACAGAAGCGGAATTTTGAAAAAGCTTTTCATGGTTTGACTCCCATCAGTGCTGGATCAACCACCGCTGGCCCAACCAGGGGATAAGCGGGAACGACATGGTGTTTGACAGACCACAGGTACCAGTTGTCCACCACTGTCCCGGTGAGCAGGATACCAATGCCGCCGACCAAGGGGCACAAGACTGCGAACCACCAAGCCCAGCGGTGAATGGATTCCATCGTGGCATTGAAACCCATGGTCCAGCGCCAGAACAAGGCTGCCCGCTCGGACGCCGTGCCACGGTCAACGATTTGTTCAATTTCGCGCTCACCACCGTAACGGCTTACCGCCAGGATGGTTGCACCGTGCATGGCAAACAAGAGCACTGAGCCGTAGAGGAAGACGATGGACAAAGCGTGGAACGGGTTGTAGAACAGATTCCCATACCGCAGTGATATCGCAGATGTCCAGTCAAGGTGCGGGAAGATGCCAAACGGTACTGCCTCAGACCAACTGCCCATCATGACGGGCCGGAAGAAGCCGCACACCAAAAACAGCCAAATCGCTGCAGCATAGGCCCAGGCCACATGAGTGCCTAGACCAAGCTGGCGCGCCCGCCGGTAAGTTCGGGTCCACCAGAGCAGAATCGACACGGTCAGCATGAAACCAGTGATCAGCCACCAACCGCCTTGGTTGAGCGGCGGAATGCTGAGTCCATAAGCCGGTGCCGGCGGTTCCAGTGCTAGCCAAAACAACTGGCGCAGCATCTGGATGGGGTTCCAGTCCACGGATGCCAGCATATTCAGGCCGATGATGTTGAAAGCGGCGATGCCGAAGATCAGTGACGCAACACCCAGGGTGCCCAGGTAGACCGGGCCAATCTGGGCATTACCGATACGCCCAAGCAGGTGGAACAAAAAGGGCGTGCCTAGGCGCTTTTCGTCGCCGCGTGGCAAGTCCACGCCATGGTGCAAGGGGCCGACCGGCTGCACCGAGGTAAATAAGTTTTGATATTGAGCCATGTCATTTACTCCGTCTTATCAGGTCCGCCAGATCGGCATATTCAGCCACCAACCCCACCATTCGGGCCAGGCGCCAGTCCAAAAAGGACCACTGACCACGATGCAGACAATACCGAACCAGACCCCGGCCAGTGCCAGGAACAGGCCTAGGCGGTGAATGCCTAGGGTGCCGACCGAGTAGCCGATCAGGTCGCGGAAGAACGTGTCCTCATGCTCCGGTGACTTGACCACCTTGCCTTTGCCGGGGTTGGTCGCCGACAGCACCAAGCCGCCATGCATCGAAAGCGCGAGTACCGTGGCAAAGAACAGGGTTACCGCGATCATGTGCCAGGGGTTGTAGTGGAAGTGAAGGTATTGGTAGGCCGTATTGCTGACCCAGTCAAGGTGGCTGTAGATGCCGTAGGGGAACGCATGTCCCCAAGCACCCATGAGCACCGGTCGGATCACTTGCAGGCTGACGTAGGCAAGGATGGCCATGCTGAAGGCGACTGGCACATGCAAGCCCATGCCCAGCTTACGGCAGATCTCAACCTCTCGAAGCGCCCATGAGACAAATGAGCCGATCGCGCAAACCGTGATCAACTGCCATAAGCCGCCCTCCATCATCGGCGCGAAGCGCAACCCGTAAGCGATATCGGGCGGCGCGATATTGATTTGCCAGACGTTCCAGGTCGGGCCCATCGCCGCGCCCCAAAGAATCATCATGGTTCCAGAAAGTGCAAAAAACATCGTCGTGATTCCAAAGAATCCGACATAGAACGGGCCGACCCAAAAATCAAACAGGTCGCCGCCGAACAGAGTTCCACCGCGCACACGGTATTTACGTTCAAAACTTAGCATGGCCATAGTTACATCCTCCGACCGAGATTCGGTCTAACAGGTCCCAGCGCGGCGAGGGTCAATGGTTAAAAAAGAGACAGACGCATCGTTGTTGTTGAGCAAGTTGCGTCTGCCGGAATAGCGGCCAATTAGCCGTTACTTTTGCGGCAAAGCCGCGTTTTGTGCAGCCTTCGCGGCCTTGACCGTGTCGGGATGCCAGCTGTTGATGTTGTAACGATCGCCACTGATTTGAATCAGGTGGATGGTCGTCGATATGAACGCAATCATTAACCCGGTCAAAACGATTGCCTTGCGAGGGTCGATCGCACGCCAAATGCGCCACATAGGAGTTTCCTTTTACTTAGTTCAAGTGAGAAATTACGGTATAAACAGCAGATTTCACGCCGACCAAGACGGTCGTCGTTCCCTCCGCCCCGGGCAGCCAGGTGCGCCAATTCAGTGCCAGCAACTGTCCAACCACAGCGAGCGCCATGAATACAAAAAAGATCATGACGAACATCGTCCGACTGCCATTGAGGTGGTTGTCCGAGATGAACGACGGATCACTTTGGATTGTGTGGGCCATAAATACCTCCAGATCGGTTCTTGTTAGAACCAGGGACGCCATATCCACACCAGGCTGTGGGCGAAGAACGCGCCTACAGCCCACAACAGGTAGCCCTGTACGAAGTACTTGTGGAACTCTTGGGCTTCTTCGTCTGATATTCCTGAGGGGTTAGCTGCATCAGTCATAGTTTGTGCCTCTCTCAAAATGCCTTGCGGCGAATCCCTGCACCTGGGTAGGCACAGGACGGGCTGCAGCAGCAGGAATGCCGCTGCAGGTAAACCCCCGGACAAGCCGGAGGATTGACCGGGCTAACGAAGGCTGCAGCGTCGCTCATGCGGCTACTCCAGCAGTTGTCTTCCCGAACAATTCGATAAACCTTGCCGCTTCAACATGGGAGCGGCCGGACTCGCGTGCGTCGCGTTCAGCTTGGTCACGCATACGCTTGGCTGCCGAAATGCGCACTAGCACGGGTTGCTGCTCCAGCAGGTCCTCCATGTGGCGGTGTGCTTCCGGCTCCCATGGAATGGTGGATTCGGTCGCTGCGCGTCCCGGGCTGGCTTCGATCTTGTCCATCTCGGTGCCCAGGGGCAGGATGTGAAACAGCGCGTCAAACAGGGCGTTGCAAAATTCCTGGATGATGTAAGTGGCTCCCGCGTAGCCCATGAACGGCGTGCCTGTATGGCGCCGGATGATAGGCAGTGGGAAGCTCGCTGGGATAAAGCTGGTCTTCATCATCCCGCCACCACCACACTCGGCCAGGTAGATGCGCTCGTTGTAGCTGCCGTACAGCACCAGCGGTGTTTTCTCGGTGACCAGCTTGCGCACTTCGGCGTTGTCTGTCTTCGCTCCGGCCAGCCTGGCGATGGCAAAGTTGCAGGGCAGGCCCATTTCATCTTCAAGGAAATGGCGAATGCCTCGGGTGTAGGTTTCGTTGGCCACCACGCCGAAGTTGGCGGTACCGAAAAAATCCTGCGTGACTGAGCGCCACAGGTCCCAGATCGGTTTGATCGTGCTGTGCTTTTCCCGCTCAATGAAAGGCTCCGGATCCAGGCCCAGCAACTCACCCAGCGAGCGCAGGAATTTGGTGGTGCTGTGAAGACCAATAGGCGCTTGCAGGTAGGGCCGCTCCAGTGCCTCACACAACATGCGGCCAAACTCGCGGTACATACAGATGTTCACATCGGCCTCGACCAGGCGAGACACATCGGCCAAGTGGCTGCCGAGTGGGAACACCATGTTCACTTCGGCGCCAATTCCCTGGACCAGCCGCCGAATTTCGGCCAAATCGCTGGGACTGTTGAAGG
The DNA here is from genome assembly GCA_945885775.1 of Rhodoferax sp. OV413. GTDB lineage: Bacteria > Pseudomonadota > Gammaproteobacteria > Burkholderiales > Burkholderiaceae_C > Rhodoferax. The sequence continues at coordinate 22,425 of CAMCZF010000011.1, forward strand.
TGCCGTAGCTTGGGCCGATGATGTTCACCCGTGGCCGCTCGCCTTCTTTGCGTTCACGTTTTGGTACGTGGCGCAGACCGTATTGCTGCCACAGCCAGAACATCGCGCGATTGGCGCATTGCCACTGGTCTTCATCGATGGTGCGTGGTAAAAAGCGCTGAAGGTTGGTGCCTTCTGGCGTTACGCCGCCACCGATCATTTCGGCAATAGAGCCGGTGACCACGACGGAGGGCAAATCTGGGTCCAGGGCTGCGTGGGCACGGCGCATGGCGCCTTCGGTTCCTTCGCGCCCGAGTTGTTCTTCGGCCAAGCCGGTCACGACGATGGGCAGCTCATGTGGCGGCAGCGCGTCGGTGTAGTGCAGTACCGACGTGACCGGCAGGTTTTCGCAGCCGACTGGGCCGTCGATAACCACCTGCAGGCCCTTGATGGCGGCGAACACGTACACCGCCCCCCAGTAGCCGCCAGCGCGATCGTGGTCAAGGACCAGCATCAGATCATCGCCTCTGCTTTGCGTTTCTTGGCTTGCTTTTCAAGCAGGCGACGCGTTTCAGCTTTGAATTCAGGCCGGTCTTTGGGGACGCCTTGGGCACTTTCCCAGACGCCGGCGGAAGGCCCGCTGCCTGTTTCGCCAAAGAAGGCCTTCATCTCGGCAAAGCGGAACTTATTGGCAATCGCGCCATTGATGACCTGCGCGAGCGATCCTGCGCCCGCCGGGCCCATCAGGGGGCGGGCTGAAATCAGGTTGGTGAAGTACAGGCTGGGGATGCTGAGTTCTTTGGCGGCCTGGACCACGGGTGTGGTTCCTATGGCCAGGTCGGGTTGCCACTCGTGCATGGCAGCCAGGTCTTGCTCCAGTGAGGCACGGTATTGCACGTGGACGCCGTGGGATTCCAGCCATTCGCAATCGGACTGGCTCCAGGGTGTGCGTGGGCAGGCGGTGCCCACATAGCGTAAGTCGGCACCGCTCTCAACCAGCAGGCGCGCCACCAGCAGCTCAGAGCCCTCATAGCCGCTCAGGGTGATGCGACCCTTGATCGGCATGCGGGCGAGACCGCCCTTGATGGCCGGCAGCATGATGTTTTTCACCATGTCGATCTTGGCTTGCGGCACATTGGCCACAGTGCCAATGGCTTGCAGCCAGACTTCGGTGCCGTCATGGCCAACAGGGGCTGAACCGACGATCGGCCGCCCGGCATGTTCGAACTCACGGATGCTGGCGGTGTAAAAAGGGTGAATGGCAGCTACCGCAGCGCAATCCAGGGCGGCATACAGATCTCGCCATTCTCGGGTCGGCACGACCGGTCCGGCCGCGATGCCCATGGGCTCCAACATGCGCCCGATGATCACGGGGTCGGCTGGGAACATCTCTCCCAACAGCGTGATGGTGGGCTTGTCCGAACGGCCAGTCCGCGGCGCCTGCACTGGGCCAGCCATGATTTCCTCGCGAGCATATTTCAGCATCGCACCAGCCAGCACATCTTTGGCCTCGGCATGCGTTGGTACGCCAAAGCCCGGCACGTCAATGCCGATGATGCGCACCCCGTTGATGTCCTTGGGCAGCAGTTGCAGCGGCACGCCACTGGCGGTGGGCACGCACAGATTGATGATGACGATGGCGTCGTAGTTGGCTGGGTCAGCCTGGTTGTAGACCGACTCCCGAATGTCTTCAAACAGTTTGCCGGTGACCAGGCTTTCTGAGTTGAAAGGCACATAGCCGACGCTGCGCTTGGCACCGTAAAAATGTGATGTGAATGTCAGACCGTACACGCAGCAGGCTGAACCCGACAAAATGGTGGCAGTGCGGCGCATGCGCAGTCCCACTCGCAGAGCGCCGAAGGCGGGGCACATGCTTTGGGGTTGGTCGTGCGGTCCGGCGGAGGGTGATACCGGGTAGTCTTTGGCGTACTGAGCCAGTACCTCAGACTTGCCAGAAGCTTTGGCAGCGGCTAGCATTTTTTCGCCACCAGCATGGCATCCCATGCCATCACCCTCAATGGCGGTGCTCACGCCGGCAGGCGCTTGCGCCGCCGCACTGAGGATAGGGATGGTTTTGCTCATGGTCTGATGCTGTTGCGAGTTCAGACTTCGTCGTAAACGACTTCAAGCGTCGGCTTGTTGTTTTCGGTACGGCCGCACATGTCAAATTGCGTGGCCGGCTCAAGCACCACGTCGCGGCCGACCGCCGAGGCGGCGAACAGGCCGAGCAGCTGGTCTTGTGTCATGGGCTTGGGGCGAACCGGTTGCGAGGTGGCGACGTTGGCAGCCAACTCACTGAACATGGGACCCCAGACTGAGTCCGGGCGGCCAATGATTTCGTAACTGGCACTTTTGCGCCGAATGTCTTCGTTGGCGGGAATGGTGGAGAGCACCGGGATGCCGACGTGAGCGGCAAAGTTGGCGGCTTCGCCCGTGCCGTCGTCGCGGTTGATGACCATGCCGGCCACGCCGACATTGCCACCGAGTTTGCGGAAGTACTCCACGGCCGAGCAGACGTTGTTGGCCACATACAGCGACTGCAGGTCGTTGCTGGCGACCACAATCACCTTTTGGCACATGTCGCGGGCAATGGGCAAGCCGAAGCCGCCGCACACCACGTCGCCCAGAAAGTCCAGCAAGACATAGTCGAAGCCCCACTCATGGAAGCCGAGTTTTTCGAGCAGCTCGAAACCGTGAATGATGCCGCGCCCACCGCAGCCGCGTCCAACCTCTGGTCCACCGAGTTCCATGGCGTAGACGCCATCGCGCTTAAAGCAGACATCGCCAATCGCGACAGCCTCGCCCGCGAGCTTCTTTTTGGATGATGTTTCGATGATGGTGGGGCAGGCCCGACCACCAAACAGCAGACTGGTGGTGTCGCTCTTGGGGTCGCAGCCGATCAGCAACACCTTCTTGCCCTGCTGCGCCATCATGTAACTCAGGTTGGCCAGCGTGAAGCTTTTACCAATGCCGCCTTTGCCATAAATGGCAATGATCTGGGTTTCTTTAGTAACCTCGGATGTAGACACCGGTGACGGTTCTATGGCCGCTTCAGTGCGCAAGATATCGCGCATGAAATTGACGGTTGCCTCTGCGGGTATTGTGCTGGCGCTCATAGGGTGTGTTTCCAATCAAGAACCATCTTCAAACAATCGGCATCGCCAAAGGCGGTGCGGTAAGCCGCATCGGCCTGTGTGGCGTCGTGGCTGTGGGTGATCAGGCCGTCCAGTGACAGGCGCCCATCACCGGCCAGCGCAATCACAGCGGCAAGGTCGGGTGGCGACCATTGCGCGGCGATGCGGATGCGTGCTTCGCGCATGAAGGCCGGCGGGAAGACAAAAGACAGCGGGGCGTCGTAAAAACCAGCCAGCACCACCTCGCCACCAGGTGCCAGGCGGCTGATCAGATCATCAAGCAGTGAACCAACGCCGCTGACGTCGCAAATGCATGTGTAGTTGCGACGGCTGTCGTCTGAGGGATCAATCACCTCGTAACCCACCGCGCCGGTGCGCCGTGCCGGGTTGGTGTCCCAAACCACAGGCTTTGTGCCAGCCAATAGGGCCAGGCGGGCAATCATGCGGCCCAGCACGCCGTGTCCCACGATCAGGTCAGGCTGTTGGGTACCTGGTGCGCTGTGCGCGTGGTAGGCGGTGGCTGCCAGTGCAAACAGCACACCGCGTTCGGCCAGGGATTCTTCAATGGGCATGGCCCGAGTTGAAGGAACGACCAGCCGCGAGGCCGATCCGCCAAACAAGTTGCGTGCCTCTTGGAAGCATTGCGAGCCTGGGACGTAGACCCGGCTGCCAACCGCCACCGTGGCTTGATCCCCGGCGGCGACAACGCGGCCAACGGTTTCATAACCTGGGACCAGCGGATAGCCCATGCCCGGGAATGTGGGCATGCTGCCTTCCCACAACAGGCGCTCGGTACCCGTACTGATGCCGCTGAATTCCACCTGAACTTGCACGTCGGTTGCGCCCATGTCGGGTAACGCCAACCCCTTGATTGCCAAGGATTTGGGTTGTTGAAAAACGATCGCGCTGGCTTGCATGGCTGTATATTGAACTTGACAGTTTTAAATGTCAATAAATATTTACATCATCTCAGAGTTTATGCGGGTAAACCCTGGGACTTGCGCCCTACCAGAATCTGGGTTTGCAAAGGCATAGGGTTAGGCACCACTTCGAGGTGTGTAAACCCGGCGTCGGCCATCATGGCCATCAGTTCGCGCGATGTTCGCAGTCTGCCGGCGCCCATGGCCAGCAGGTAGAAATGGAAGTAGGCGTCGCCCTGCGGCGTGTGCTCAGGCTCCTGCGCCATGGGCTCGGCCAGCAACAGCGTGCCGCCGACTGGCAGCGCTTCAAAAATTGCGGCAAGCACGGTGCGCACGTCGGCATCCGGATGGTCATGGGCGACGCGGATCAGCGTCACCAGGTCAGCCCCGCGGGGCAGTTGGTCATGCAGGAAGCTGCCCGGCGTTGCCTTAGCGCGTGCCTGCAGCCCTTGGCGCTCAAAGTTGGCCTCGGCCAGCTTGGCCACATCGGGCAGGTCAAACAGGTGGACCTGCAATTGCGTGGCATGCTGTGCCAGCCGGCTGAGAAAGGTGCCCTGGCCACCGCCTACGTCGAGCACGCAACGGTGGTCGTCAAAGCGGTAGCTGGCCAGGATTTCGTCCACCACAAAGGGCTGTGACGCCGACATCAGGTTGGAGTAGCGGGCATATTTGTCGGCTTGAGTAAGGCCAGCGCCAGCGCCTGCGGCTGCTTGAGCGCCTGGTTCAAGCGTGTAGGGCCAGTACTGCGCCATAGCGCCGGGCTGCCCCGGACCCTGTAGCATGGCTACCGGGTCTTGCATGTCTTGGTACAGCACGGCGTGGTGCTCAATCATGGCGCGTATGCCGGCGTAGCCAGCCACAGGCGCGCCCAGCGGGCCCAGCCCGTAGCGGCCTTGGCTGCGCAGGTCGAGCAAGCGCAAGGCCAATGCCGATTGCAGCAGCCTTTGCAAGCCGGCCGCCGGCAGGCGGGTCGATTGCGCCAACTCTTCAAGGCTACGCGGCCTTTCGGCCACGGCTTCCAGGATGCGCAAGCGCACGCAGGCCAGCAAGACCTGTGAATAGACAAAACCGGCCATCAAATCGAACACCTGCCGGGCCCGCCTGCGCGTGACCCACCGGGTCAGCGGGTTGGTCAGGCTCCAGCGGTAGAGGCTCGCGCTGGTCATCCAGCGGTCGACCATGGCGCCGATTTGGTCGCGCACAGGCGTTGGGTGCCCGGGAGCCTGAGGCAGCGATGCCAAATCCAGCGTCTTCATGGCAGCTTTCGGTGGTGTTGTGTGGTTCTTGTTCGGTCTTGCGCGTCAAGGCCTCAGGCGCTGACCGCCTGCGCTGCGGCTTGGCGGTAGGCGTTGCAGGCAGCGCGCGGAACCAAGCGTTCTGACTCCTGCCACACCAGCTCACGCATGGCTTGCGCACTGGGGCCCTCGGGGATGGCGTCTGCTGCGGCCTGAATCAAGGACTCAAAATGGCCAATGGCGCCGCTGAGGCCGAGATTGGCAATCGCGTTGGGGCGCATATGCTGGGCGTCCTGGCCTACGGGTTTGCCGAGCAAATCGGCCTGGCCCATCACGTCGCGAATGTCGTCTGCCACCTGGTAGGCCTCACCCAGGCAGTCACCCAATGCCTGCCAAGCCTTGGGATCTGCCCCGGCGCTCAGGGCGCCAGCGCAGGTGGCTGCCACGAACAAGGCCCCCGTTTTGGCGCGCTGGTATTGCATGAGTGAGACGCGGGACTCTGATTCCCAGGCCTGACCGGCGACGATGCCCGACGGCATGCCAACGCCGGCGGCAATGATTTGCAGCAAGCCCGCCAAGCGCTTGGGCGATGTACCTGCCGCCGCCGCCAGCGTTTGAAACGCCATCACGATCAGGGCGTCACCGGCCAAGACCGCCAATGGCTGGCCGAAGGCCCAGTGCACGGAGGCGCGGCCACGCCGGGTTGGGGCATCGTCAAAGCAGGGCAGATCGTCATGCACCAGCGAGGCGCAGTGCAAGAGCTCGATGGCGACAGCCGCGGCCTCGCTCAGTGCCGGATCGTCTTGACCGCAGGCTTGCGCGACCGCCAGGCAGAGCTGCGGACGGATGCGCGCGCCGCCGGGAAACACCGCGTGGTGCACGGCAGCGGCCAGCTTGGGCGGGCAGCTGTCGTCTTCTGCGGCGGCAAGCGCCTGGGCCAAGAGCTGTTCGATGCGGGTGATCGCCTTCATGTCGGAGTCTCCAAGGTTTCTGATGGGCCGCTATGCAAGTGACAATTTAAGTTGTCACATCAATGTGTAAATAAATGTAGACATAAATAATGCGGCTGTCAAC
>CAMCZF010000012.1 GCA_945885775.1 Rhodoferax sp. OV413
CGAATTGATTTCCGTCTGGTTCATGAAGGTGATGGCCTGAACGTCAAGTCAGTCAAGGACAAACTGGTACCCCGCGACGGTAATATGGTGGGCGATTCTGACAACGCCAACTTCGATAAACCTGCACGGCGCCGAGGAAGTCGAGTTACAGACCCGTTACCTCAAAGTGCCAAGTCAAGGTTATCAGCCACGAAATCTTCAGGCAAGGGCGTCGCAGGTCCGAAGAGTTCTCGGAAAGTTAAGCGTTGAAACTTAGATCAGGACAGCCCTGCTGAGGGCTACGGCGGTCACGGTTGGGTACGTTGGTCATGCGTCAGCCATCGGACCATGTCGGTAAAACGATTGGGTAGCTGCCCCATGAGCTCCTAGGTCAGACGCCGGGCCGGTGCCAATCATGCCGGGCAGAACTTCACTTGTGCCAGACGATGCATGCTGCCAGTCGCCCCCAATAGTTGACGGCGGCCTTGGCAAATACTCACCATGGCGTCGATGCAAAGTCTGCGTCAACAAGCGCGAAGGTTCGGTTCTGTTTCCAATGCGCCTAACAGGTACGTTGTCTTTCGAGCCAAGGCTTGCCGCGATCCTGATCAGCGTCGGGGTTGGTTTTGTGTACCTCTCGGGCTGTTACAATTGATTTGGTGAGATGAGGCCCAACAGTGGTTCTTGGCTCACAAATAAGCAAACCAGCTTAAACAAGGTGTTTCGTCATAGCAGTGGACTGCAAAGCCTACAGCTCGCATGAAATAACAAGCTGGGTTTTAGACCAAACCTTTGGAGTCAGACATGTCAGTAACTATGCGTGAAATGCTTGAAGCGGGCGTCCACTTTGGACACCAGACTCGCTTTTGGAACCCCAAAATGGCGCCGTTCATTTTTGGCCATCGCAACAAAATTCACATCATCAACCTTGAAAAATCCTTGCCGATGTTTCAAGAGGCTGCAAAATTTGTGCGGCAAATTTCTGCCAAACGCGGAACGGTGTTGATGGTCGGCACGAAGCGTCAGGCGCGCGAGACTGTCGCCATGGAGGCCCAACGCGCTGGCGTGCCTTTCGTGGATCAGCGTTGGCTCGGTGGCATGTTGACGAACTTCAAGACCGTTAAGACATCGATCAAGCGGCTGAAAGATATGAAAATTCAGCAAGAGGCTGGGTTGGACAGCATGAGCAAAAAAGAACAGCTGATGTTTGCCAGGGAACTGGACAAGTTGGAGAAGGACATTGGCGGCATTCAAGATATGGCCGTCTTGCCTGATGCTATCTTCGTCATCGATGTCGGCTACCACAAAATTGCCATAGCAGAGGCGAAAAAGCTGGGCATTCCCCTGATCGCGGTGGTGGATTCAAACCACTCGCCAGAAGGCATAGATTACGTGATCCCTGGTAATGACGATTCCTCCAAGGCCGTCACGCTGTATGCACGTGGCATCGCGGATGCCATCATCGAGGGCCGTTCCAATGTTGTGGATGACCTCGTCAAGGCTGTTGTGGCCGAGAGCGCAGATGAATTTGTGGAAGTGAATGAGGCTACTGCCTGAACCTTTCGCGACCCCGCTTAAAGGGGGCTTTATTGCCCCCTTTTTTTGAGTTTTTGTATTACACCAATCGATGATGGAGAGAAAAATGGTTGCAATTACCGCAAGTATGGTGGCTGAACTGCGCGGCAAGACTGACGCGCCAATGATGGAGTGCAAACGTGCCTTGACCGAGGCTGAAGGCGATATGGCCAAAGCTGAGGAGTTGCTGCGCGTTAAATTGGGCAGCAAGGCTGGCAAGGCCGCCGGACGGATCACCGCCGAAGGCGTTGTTGTCTGTAGCATGGACCAGGGTGCTGGGGCGCTGCTCGAGGTGAACTGTGAGACTGATTTCGTCACCAAAAACGACAGCTTTCTGGCTCTGGCAAATGCTGCTGCAGGCTTGGTGGCCAAACATAATCCGACTGACGTTGCTGCTTTGGGCCTGCTGGCTTATGCCCAAGACGGATTTGGTCCGTCGCTGGAGGATGTTCGCAAGGGCTTGATCGGGAAAATTGGCGAGAACATGAGTTTCCGGCGCTTCAAGCGCTTTGCGTCCGGCAGCCAGTTGGCATCCTACTTGCACGGCACGCGTATCGGGGTGGTGGTTGAGTTTGAAGGCAGTGACGCAGCGGCCAAAGATGTGGCGATGCACGTGGCTGCGATGAAGCCAGTAGCCCTGTCCAGCCAAGATGTTCCTGCCGATCTGGTGGCGCGTGAGCGCTCGGTCGCAGCAGCCAAAGCCGCTGAAGATGCTGCCTTGGCGACAGCCGCAGGCAAGCCCGTTCAGTCGGCGGAAATCGTGACCAAGCGCATTGAAGGTGGAGTGCAGAAATACCTTAAGGAGGTGTCGCTGTTCAACCAGCCGTTTGTTAAAAATGACAAGCAGACGGTTGAGCAAATGCTCAAGGCTACCGGCACGACCGTCAAGTCATTTACCCTTTACGTTGTTGGCGAGGGCATTGAGAAAAAGGTCGACGACTTTGCAGCAGAAGTAGCCGCTCAAGTGGCTGCCGCGAAGCAGTCCGCTTGATGGCGATGGCGGTTCACGATGTCCAGTCGCCCAACAGAGTGGCCGAGCGTCGGCGAGATTGAGCATCGTAGCAACTTCACCGAGAGACTGATATGACAACTGCCAAACCAGCGCATAAGCGGATTTTGCTCAAACTTTCGGGCGAAGCCTTGATGGGCGATGACCAGTTTGGCATCAATCGTGACACCATCGTCCGGATGGTTGATGAAATTGCAGAAGTGACTCGTCTCGGGGTTGAGTTGGCGGTGGTGATTGGTGGTGGCAATATTTTCCGCGGGGTGGCGGGTGGATCTGTCGGTATGGACCGGGCAACCGCCGACTACATGGGCATGCTGGCAACGGTTATGAATGCTCTGGCCCTCGGGGATACGATGAATAAGGCTGGTTTGACTGCCTGGGTCATGTCCGCCATCGCTATTGAGCAGGTAGTCGAGCCCTATGTGCGTCCCAAGGCGCTTCAGTATCTTGAAGAGGGCAAGGTGGTCATTTTTGCTGCGGGTACAGGTAACCCGTTTTTTACGACTGATACCGCTGCAGCCCTTCGGGGTGCGGAAATTGGCGCTGAAGTGGTGTTAAAAGCAACCAAAGTTGATGGTGTCTACACCGCAGACCCTAAAAAAGATCCCTTGGCAACGCGGTACCACAGTCTCTCGTTTGACGAGGCTATGGCACAGAACCTGGGCATCATGGACGCCACTGCCTTCGCGTTGTGCCGTGACCAAAAGCTACCCATCAAGGTGTTTTCCATTTTTAAGCATGGCGCCCTCAAGCGAGTGGTCATGGGGCAAGATGAAGGTACTTTGGTGCATGCCTGAACATGTCAAAATGATGGCGTCGAACATCCCAGCCATGGCGCTCAGCGCAAGGAAATAAAAATGCCGATTGCTGACATCAAGCGAAATACAGAAGCCAAGATGGATCAAACCATCGCTGCCTTTAAAAACAACCTGATGAAGATACGCACCGGACGCGCTAATCCGGCTCTGCTCGATACTGTTCAGGTTGATTACTATGGCGCTCTGGTTCCTGTCAGCCAAGTGGCTAACGTGTCACTTTTGGACGCTCGCACGATCAGCGTTCAACCATGGGAAAAGGGTTTGGGCGCCAAAATAGAGAAGGCCATTCGAGATAGCGACCTTGGGCTTAATCCTTCCTCTATGGGTGATCTGATTCGTGTTCCGATGCCGGCCATGTCCGAGGAGCGCCGCAAGGAACTCACTAAAGTGGTACGCGGGGAGGGTGAAGGCGCCAAGGTAGCGGTTCGCAATCTTCGCCGCGATGCCAACGATGCCGTCAAAAAAGCAGTCAAGGACAAACTGGCTTCTGAGGATGACCAAAAGCGTTCCGAGGCTGAGATTCAAAAAGTCACAGATCGAAACATCAGTGTTATTGATCAGTTGGTTGCCGCCAAAGAGCAGGACATCATGGCGGTCTGACCGCCTTGGTCTGGCCCCATGCACTTTTATTCCTGGCTGATAAGAGGCTCTGCGATGGTCGGCGGACTGGGTTCGGTCTACAGCATGCTTCCCGTACTGGGATTGCCGCGATGCTGAAGCAACGAGTTGCCACAGCCTTGGCTCTGCTGGCGTGTTTTCTCCCAGCTCTTTTTTGGCATGATCCCGCGCCGTTTTGTGGCTTGATGCTGCTGCTGATTGCCGCAGGTGCATGGGAATGGTCGCGACTTAATGGCTACCGCCAGGCAGCAGCAGTTGTTGCAACGCTGGCTTGCGCTGCCCTCTGTCTGGGCAGTTGGGCTCTGGGCTGGCTAACCCGGCCACTTCCCTGGCTCTGGTGGCTGGCTGGAGCGACGTGGGTCCTAGGCGGGGCCTGGTTGTTGCGCGGCGGTGTGTTGGCTTGGTCTACGCTGGATCGTCGGCTGCGGTTGAGCACAGGTATCGCATTGTTGTGGGTGGCTTGGCTCGCCGCCGCTCAGGCGCGTATGGTTGGCCCCAATTTTTTGCTGTCGGTGCTGGCCTTGGTATGGGTGGCTGATATAGCGGCTTATTTTTCCGGGCGGGCGTGGGGTGGTCGCTTGGCGACCGGCAAGTTGGCGCCTTCCATCAGTCCTGGCAAGAGTTGGGAGGGAGTCTGGGGTGGTCTGGTTGGCGTTTTGCTTGTTGCGCTGCTCTGGCGATGGATTGACAGCTATTGGGCGCTCAGTGTGCCTAGCCTCTACACGCACCTTTCTCGACGAGGACTGCCAATGCTGATTATTGGTGTGGTTTTTTTGGCTGCCATGAGTGTTGTCGGTGATCTACTCGAGTCCATGGTAAAACGCAGCGCTGGGGTGAAGGACAGCAGTGGGTTGCTGCCCGGGCATGGTGGCGTGCTGGATCGCTTGGACGCTCTGCTGCCCACCATGCCGCTTTCGATGATGCTGCTTGCCTATTGAGACCTGCGATGACAAATTTGAAACAGCAAATTAAGAAGCGGGTTGCCGTTTTGGGTTCGACGGGATCGATTGGGGTCAACACGCTCGAGGTCATGGCACGGCACCCGGACAGTTTTGAGGTCTTTGCGCTGAGTGCGTCGACCCGTGTCGCCGTGATGCTTCAACAGTGCGTTCAATTTCAACCGGTTTTTGCGGTCATGGCCAGTGAGCCCCATGGGCTTGAGTTGGCGCGTCAGTGCAAAGCGCTTGGCTTGCCAACCCAGGTGGTCTGGGGAACAGCGGCTATCAGCATGGTGGCTTCGCATGAGTTGGTGGATGTTGTCATGGCAGCTATCGTAGGCGCTGCGGGCCTCGCCTCCTGCCTTGCTGCGGCGCGGGCCGGGAAGCGCCTACTGTTGGCGAATAAAGAAGCTTTGGTGGTTGGCGGTGACTATTTTTTGCGGGCGGTCAAACAAGGTGGTGCCAAGCTTTTGCCAATTGACAGTGAGCACTCCGCCGTATTTCAGTCTTTGCCTGATGATCCGTCGGTATGGGCTGAGCGGATTGACAAGATCATCCTGACCGCCTCAGGCGGCCCGTTTCGTAAGCGGGACCCATTGACTTTGCGAGACGTTACGCCAGAGCAAGCTTGTGCGCATCCCAATTGGGTCATGGGACGCAAGATATCGGTTGATTCGGCAACCATGATGAACAAGGCGCTGGAGGTGATCGAGGCGCATTTTCTGTTTGGTGCTAGACCGGAACAAATTGAAGTGGTGATACATCCGCAAAGCGTGATCCATTCCATGGTGCAGTACACAGATAACTCTGTTGTAGCGCAGTTGGGCACGCCAGACATGAAGGTGCCGATCGCTTACGGCTTGTCATGGCCGAATCGAATGAGCTCGGGCGCTGCTGCACTTGATTTTCGCGCCATGGGGGACCTGACTTTTGAGTCGTTTGATGGTGATGGCCACGAGCAACGCTTCCCCGGGTTGAAGCTGGCGTGGACCGTCCTAAAGGCACCAGCAGGGTCTACGGCAGTGCTTAATGCTGCCAATGAAGTTGCAGTCGACGCCTTTTTGCTAGGTCAAATCCGTTTTGACCAGATCCATGCGGTCAACCTTGACACGCTGGGAGCTATTGTGACGACCGCACCTGAATCGCTGGAGGATCTGTTGGCACTGGACGCCCGGTCCCGCGACAAAGCCCGTGACGTGGTTCGACGTCTTGGCGCCTGATCGCTGCAACTGATTTTTTAATGCTTACATTTTTTGCTTTTTTGACGGCATTGGCGTTACTGATTGCCGTGCATGAGTATGGGCACTACCGGATGGCAGTGGCCTGCGGCGTCAAGGTCTTGCGCTTTTCGATTGGTTTTGGCAAGACCCTCTGGCGTTGGCAGCCCAAGGGTTCACCGACCGAATTTGTTATCGGTATGCTGCCGTTCGGTGGCTACGTCCGAATGCTTGATGGGCGCGATTCGCCCGTGAAGGACGGCGAAAAGCACCTTGCATTTGATACCAAGCCCTTGCTTTCCCGTGCCGCCATTGTTGCGGCGGGGCCCGCAGCAAATCTGCTTCTGGCAATTGTCTTGTACGCGATCGTCAATTGGACTGGGATTCAACTGCCCGCAGCTGTTCTGGCTAGCCCTGAGCCCGAGTCAATCGCGGCGAGGGCGGGATTGCTTGGCGGCCAACGGGTTCTGAGTGTCGCGGTGGATGACGGCGATTGGGAAAGCATGGACTCATTCGAGGACCTGCGGTGGACTTTGACGCGAGGCGCTCTGGAGCAGCAGGATGTGCGATTGCGGGTGCAAGACGGGGGTGGTGGTGCACCTCAGGAAGTGTTGCTCAAGCTTGGCGGTTTGTCTAGCCGCGATGCGGATGCGCAGTTGCTACGGCAAATTGGCCTAAATGGACCTTTTACATTGCCACTGATTGGGGACGTTACCAGTGGGCAGGCTGCTGAGCGCGCGGGTCTGAAAAAGGGCGATCTGGTTCGGCAGGTTGGTTCTACGCCTATATTTGACGGGCAGCAACTCCGCAGAGTCGTGCGAAATTCATTGCAGAACGGCCAGGGCGTGGCGTCCGAATGGACGGTGATCCGAGCCGGCCGGCCGTTGACGCTGGTGGTCCAGCCTGAGGCGAGAGACGAGGACAGTGGGCGCGTCGCCCGTATCGGTGCCATGGTGGGCGCTGCACCCGAGCTTGTGACGGTCCAGTACGGTCCCCTGGATGGAGTGTGGCGGGGTATTCAGCGTACGTGGGAGGTGTCTTCCTTGACCCTGAGCATGATCGGCAAAATGCTGATCGGGCAAGCTTCTTTGAAAAACCTCAGTGGACCTGTGACCGTGGCAGACTACGCCGGCAAGTCAGCCAACCTGGGCTTGACGCAATACCTTTTGTTTTTGGCCCTGATCAGCGTCAGCTTGGGAGTCCTTAACCTGCTTCCGCTGCCCATTCTGGATGGTGGCCACCTGATGTATTATCTTTGGGAGGGTGTGACGCGCCGGCCAGTATCCGAACTTTGGATGACACGTTTGCAGCGGGTTGGTGTGGCTGTGCTTGCTCTTATGACGACTGTCGCCCTTTACAACGATATCGCCCGACTGTTCGACTGAAAACAAAAATGCAAATCAACCTTCTACGTGTTCGTGCCTGGCTGTTGCTGGTGATGATGGTTTTCAGTGGCGCCGGTGCTGCCTGGGCAATCACTCCTTTCACGGTGAGGGACATACGAATTGAAGGTCTGCAGCGGGTGGAGCCTGGCACTGTGTTTGTTTCGATCCCAGTCCAGGTTGGTGAGGTCTACAACGATGAAAAAGGGGCAGCAGCTATACGGGCCTTGTTTGCGCTTGGGCTGTTCAAAGACGTTCGCATCGAAGTCAGTGGCGATGTTTTGGTACTGATTGTCGAAGAGCGTCCGACGATTGGCGCCGTAGACTTTGTCGGCACCAAAGAGTTTGACAAAGATGTCCTCCGAAAAGCACTTCGCGATGTTGGTTTAGCCGATGGCCGACCTTTCGACAAGGCACAACTAGATCGTGCCGAGCAGGAACTCAAACGGCAGTACATCAACCGCAGCCTGTACGCGGCCGAAGTAGTGACGACGGTCACCCCGACCGAGCGCAATCGCGTTAACCTGACTTTCACAGTCAATGAGGGCGATACGGTAAAAATCAGTGAGATTCGGTTGGTTGGAAATAAGGCTTTTTCGGAGCCAAGCCTGCGCAGTTTGTTTGATTTGGATACCGGCGGTTGGTTGAGTTGGTATACCAAATCCAACCGGTATTCGCGTGCCAAACTCAATGCTGATATTGAGACCCTGCGTTCTTATTACCTGACGCGGGGCTACATTGAATTCAAGGTAGATTCAACGCAGGTGTCAATCCTTCCCAACAAGACCGATATCGCAATCACCATCAATATCTCCGAGGGCGAGCGGTTTGATGTGAGCAGCGTCAAGTTAGAGGGTAACTTTCTGGGTCGGGACGACGAGTTCAAATCTCTGGTGACGATCCGGCCTGGTCAGCCCTATAACGCTGACGACATCGCTAAAACGTCTAAGGCCTTCACTGATTATTTTGCCAATTTTGGCTTCGCTTTTGCCCGGGTTGAGGCCCGGTCGGACGTTGATCGTGCTAGCAACCGAGTTGCCATTACTCTGCAAGCTGACCCTTCTCGTCGGGCCTATGTGCGCAAAATCAATATTGCAGGCAACAGTCGTTCGCGCGATGTCGTTGTGCGCCGGGAGCTTAGGCAGTTCGAGGCGTCTTGGTACGATGGCTACAAGATTAAGTTGTCGCGGGATCGGGTCGATCGGCTAGGGTATTTTAGTTCTGTATTGGTGGACACTCAGGACGTACCTGGCTCGCCAGACCAGGTGGACCTGACGTTCGAAGTGGTTGAAAAACCCACTGGTAGTCTGAGCTTGGGTGCCGGGTTCTCTAGCGGCGATGGGCTGGGTTTGTCGTTCGGTTTCAAGCAGGACAATGCTTTCGGTTCGGGCAACTCGTTGGGCGTTCAACTGAACACCAGCAAGATCAACCGGGTTCTTGATTTCAGCACAACTGATCCATATTTCACGGCAGACGGTGTGTCACGGACTTTGAGCGTTTACTACAAGACCTTCAGCCCTTATGAGAATCAAAACTACTATAAGTTGGTCACATCGGGTGGCAGTGCCCGGTTTGGCGTGCCGTTCACGGAAAGCGACACGGTCTATTTCGGTGCTGGTGTTGAAAATACCAGCATCGTGCCGGGAACTTCATTGCCCACGTCCTACCTTGACTATGCCAATCAATTTGGTTACGACAGCAGTGCGGTGCCCTTGACGTTGGGTTGGTCGCGCGACCGTCGTGACAGCTCTTTGGCGCCTAATTCAGGGCGCCTTCAGCGCGCCAACGCCGAGTGGTCGGTGGCCGGCGATGCGCGGTATTTCCGCACGACGTACCAATACCAGGAGTATTTCCCGCTTAACAAGCAGTTCACTGTGGCCGTCAATGGGGAAGTGGGTTTCGGTGTTTCTGTTGGGGACCGTGCATACCCGGTCTTTAAGAATTATTACGGTGGCGGACTGGGCTCAGTGCGCGGCTTTGAGCAGGGCAGTCTTGGCCCCCGCGACGCCAATGGCACAGTGGTCGGCGGCACGCGAAAAGTTAACCTGAACGCTGAGTTGTTGACCCCATTTCCTGGTGCCGGAAACGACAGGACGCTGCGCTTGTACGGTTTTGTCGATGTCGGTAACATCGCAGGGCCCGATGGTGGCCTGGCATCGAATGCCACTGCAAACGATCTTCGATCATCGTCCGGGGTGGGTATCAGCTGGATCTCGCCCGTGGGACCCCTGCGTTTGGCATTTTCCTGGCCCGTCAAGAGTTATGACGGGGATAAAATGCAGAGTGTCCAATTTCAGATCGGATCAAGCTTCTAATGAATCATCTCTTGCAACGGATCGGCGCTACCGTCTTTTTGAGTACCTGCGTGCTGCTGGCACAGGCGCAGGAGTTCCGCATAGGCTTTGTCAGTACCGACCGTATTTTCAAGGAAGCGGCCACTGCCAAGGCCGCCCAGATCAAATTGGAACAAGAGTTCTCCAAGCGGGAGAAGGACTTGGTCGATCAAGGCGCAGGTTTGAAGGCGTCCGCAGACAAGTTGGAGCGGGAAGCACCTACCCTGTCCGAAAGTCAGCGCGCCAACCGGCAAAAACAACTGGTGGATCAAGATCGGGATTTCCAGCGCAAGCGCCGAGAATTTCAAGAAGATCTCAATGCCCGAAAAAACGAAGAATTGCAGCAGGTGCTTGAGCGCGCCAACAAAGTGGTCAAGCAGGTAGCCGAAGCTGAAAAATACGATCTGATCTTGCAAGAGGCGGTTTATGTCAATCCCAAGCATGACATCACCGAGAAGGTCATAAAAGTTCTGAATTCGGCTGCTGCCAAATAAAGGCGCGTAAGGCGTTCGACGTGTGGCCCTGCGATTAGGTGCGATTGTTGAAGCCTTGGGTGGCGAGCTCCACGGCGACCCCGACACCCGGATTGTGGCGCTTGCACCTCTAGAGACTGCTGGACCCGACACGCTGAGCTTTCTCAGTCATCCCAAATACCGGGGTTTACTGGCTGGCTCTCAAGCCGCCTGTGTGATTGTGAGCCCAGACCATCAGGTTCAGGCGCGTGAGCGGGGCTCATGTATCGTGGTAGCACAACCCTACCTCTATTTTTCCCGATTGACCCGGCTCTGGAAGTCTGCCACGCAGCGACCGCTGCGCCATCGAATTCATCCCAGTGCGGTGATTGATCCGGAGGCCCGAGTGCATGCCAGTGCGATCGTGGGAGCCCTTTGTGTCATTGAGCGCGGCGCCACTATCGGCGCTGACACTGAGTTGCGCTCTCGGGTCACTGTGGCGGAGGACTGTCATATTGGCGAGCGCTGCCTGCTTCATTCCGGCGTGGTGATAGGCGCCGATGGGTTCGGCTTTGCGCCCAACAACGGCGTATGGGAAAAGATCGAGCAGTTGGGCGCGGTACGCATCGGCAATGACGTCGAAATTGGTGCCAATACATGTGTTGACCGAGGCGCCCTGAAAGACACGCTGATTGCCGATGGCGTCAAGCTAGACAACCTCGTGCAGATCGGCCATAACGTGGAGATTGGCGCGCACAGCGCCCTGGCCGGCTGTGTTGGGGTGGCGGGCAGCGCCCGAATCGGTGCGCATTGCACACTCGGCGGTGGCGCCATCGTGCTGGGTCACCTTGAGTTGGCCGATCATGTGCATGTGTCTGCCGCCAGCGTGGTCACTCGTTCGATCCTGCAGCCGGGGCATTACACCGGGTTTTTTCCGATCGATAGCAACCCCGCCTGGGAAAAAAATGCAGCCTCGCTGAAACATCTAAGCGTCCTGCGTGAGCGGGTTCGCAGCCTGGAAAAAATACTCTATAACAAGGAACCACCCTGATGGACATCCATAAGATTCTTAAGCAATTGCCACATCGCTACCCGTTTCTGCTGGTTGACCGGGTGCTGGCTATTGACAAAGGCAAAACTATTCGCGCAATGAAAAACGTGACCATGAATGAGCCGTTTTTCCAGGGTCACTTCCCACATCGCCCAGTCATGCCGGGTGTTTTGATGCTTGAGGCCCTGGCCCAGGCGGCCGCATTGCTGGCCTTTGACGCGCTCGACACTTCACCCAGCGACGACACCGTGTATTACTTTGCCGGTATTGACGGCGCGCGTTTCAAGAGGCCGGTGGAGCCTGGCGATCAACTCATCCTGGACGTGGCACTGTTGCGAATGAAGGCTGGTATTTTCAAATTCAAGGCCCGTGCGCTGGTGGGCGACGACCTTGCGGTCGAGGCTGAGTTGACCTGCGCCATGCGGACCGTCGCCTGAAGGAGCCACAGTGACCGCCATACATACGACGGCGCTGGTGGACCCATGCGCTGAGCTCGATAGCTCGGTGACAGTAGGCCCTTACACGGTGATCGGCCCTCATGTTCGGATCGGTGCAGGCACGACCATCGGCCCGCATTGCGTGCTGGAGGGACACACCACGATTGGCCGAGACAACCGTATTTTTCAGTTCAACTCCCTTGGCGCTATCCCGCAGGACAAGAAGTATGCCGGTGAGCCCTGCGAGTTGGTGATCGGTGACCGCAATACCGTGCGGGAGTTTTGCACCTTCAATATCGGCTCGCCCGGAGACAGTGGTGTCACCCGGATCGGCAACGACAACTGGCTGATGGCCTATGTGCACTTGGCGCACGATTGCGTGGTCGGCGACCATACTATTTTTGCCAACAACGCCCAGCTGGCGGGTCATGTGCAGGTTGGGGATTGGGCAATTTTGGGTGGATTCACGGTGGTGCACCAGTTCGTGAAAATTGGTGCGCATAGTATGACCGCCATGTGTTCGCTGCTGTTTGCCGACTTGCCGCCCTTTGTCATGTGCCAAGGGCAGCCAGCGCAGGCGCGGTCCATGAACTACGAAGGTTTGCGCCGGCGCGGGTTTTCGGCCGAGCGACTGGCCGTCGTCAAGTCAATGCACAAGGCACTGTATCGAGATAATCTGACACTCGACCTGGCCTGCCAAGCGATTGCCGATTTAGGCGAAAAAGGCCTGGAAGCCTTGTCAGATATAGAGATGATGCTATCATTTTTAGCAAAAACGTCTCCGCAGCGTGGCATCGTTCGCTGAGCCGGGTCAGGCTGGCATGAATGCCCTTAATTTGGCCATGGTCGCTGGTGAAACCTCGGGCGACATGCTGGCTGGTTTGATGCTCGATGGCTTGCGGGCCCGCTGGCCTGAGCTGCGCGCGTCCGGCATCGGCGGGCCTCAGATGGCTGCTCGCGGCTTCACCGCCTGGTGGCCACATGAGAAACTGTCGGTGCATGGCTATGGCTGGGAGGTGCTGCGTCGCTACCGTGAGATCGTGGGAATCCGGCGCCAACTCAAGACGCGTTTGCTATTACAGCGCCCGGACCTGTTCATTGGCGTTGACGCCCCGGATTTCAATCTGGACCTGGAAGCTGCACTGAAGGCGACTGGCGTCAAGACCGTGCATTTTGTTTGTCCCTCGGTCTGGGCGTGGCGAGCCGAGCGGCTGAACGCCATCCGTCGCAGCGTGGACCATGTGCTTTGCCTGTTCCCTTTTGAGCCGGAGTTACTGGCTCGACACGGTATCGCAGCGACCTATGTCGGCCATCCATTGGCTCAAGTCATCCCGCTCCAGCCAGATCGGGCTTCTGCGCGAGTGAAGCTTGGGCTTCGCCAGGATGCCCGGGTGCTGGCACTTTTGCCTGGTAGCCGGCAATCTGAAATTGCGCACTTAGCGTTGCGGTTTTTTCAAGCAGCAGCTCTGGTTCGGCAGGCGCAGCCAACCATGCAGTTCGTGGTGCCAGCCGTGCCTGCTTTGATGCCGGCGATTGAGCAGGCGGCACGGGCCAGCGGCATGGCGGCGCACACCACCATCGTGGCTGGGCAGTCGCATACCGCTCTGGCAGCCTGTGACTTGACCCTGATTGCCAGCGGCACAGCGACGCTGGAGGCTGCCCTGTTCAAACGTCCAATGGTCATCGCGTACCACATGAGCGCGTTGTCCTGGCAGATCATGCGCCGCAAAAAATTGCAGCCCTGGGTCGGCTTGCCCAATATTCTTTGCCAGGATTTTGTCGTGCCAGAACTGATACAGCAGGCTGCCACCCCCCGCGCTCTGGCCGATGCCATCTTGACAGGCTTGGCCGCCAAGCCTGCTCAAGTGGCGGGTTTACACCAGCGCTTTACCGAGTTGCACCTGCAATTGCGTCAGGACACGCCGACAATAGCTGCCCATGCGATCGAAAAAATCCTCCAAACCTGAACAAGCGGCCCTGTCCTGGGACATCGCTGGCTTGATCGCCGGGGTAGATGAGGCCGGGCGCGGTCCTTTGGCGGGGCCAGTGGTAGCGGCGGCCGTGATTTTGGACGAGCGCAAACCCATCAAAGGTCTGGCTGATTCGAAAAAACTCACACCTCTACGTCGCGAGCGCCTCTTCGACGAGATCAAAGCCAAGGCCTTGTGCTGCTCGATTGCTGAAGCGAGCGTCGAGGAAATCGACCGGCTCAATATCCTTCAGGCGACCCTCCTGGCCATGCGCCGGGCGGTGGAGGGCCTGCGCCTAAAGCCCAATAAGGTGCTGGTCGATGGCAACCGCCTGCCCGTGCTTGGGGTGCTGGCTGAGGCCATCGTTGGTGGCGACGCATTGGTACCAGCGATTTCCGCGGCCTCGATTCTGGCTAAGGTGCACCGTGACAGGTGGTGCCTCGAGCTTGATCAGCACTACCCGCAGTACGGCTTTGCGCGACACAAGGGCTACGGCACGGCGGCTCATTTGGCAGCCTTGCAGGCTCACGGCCCCTGCGCCCAGCATCGCACCAGTTTCCGACCGGTGGCCGTACTGCTGTGATGCCCGCCGCGCCAGTCCAATTTGTCAGTTCGCGTGACAACCCCCTCCTCAAGGAACTGCGTCGCCTGACGCAGGACAGCACAGCCTATCGCCGGCAGGGGCGGATCTGGGTCGAGGGCGATCACCTCTGCCGTGCTGCTCTGCTGCGCGGTTTGACCCCTGAGCTTGTGATTTTCTCTGCATCATTTTGGCCGTTAGCCCCCGCCGAATGGACAAAGTGTGCTGAAAAAAACATAGTAATTCCGGATACCTTTTTTGCCGATATCAGTGGCTTAGCCTCGCCGGCTGCGATGGGCTTCCTCATTGACTTACCGGCGGACCTCTCCTTGCCGGAGCAAGTGCCGACGGTCATTCTGGATCGCGTTCAAGATGCCGGCAATGTTGGCGCTATTCTGCGCAGTGCCTCAGCTTTCGGCTTCGCCCAAGTGATCGCACTCAAAGGCACGGCTGCGCTGTGGTCGCCCAAAGTGCTGCGCGCCGGCATGGGTGCGCACTTTGGTCTGACCTTGTTCGACGGCGTCGAGCCCGACGTTCTCAATGCGCTCGATGTACCGATCATTGTCACCAGTTCCCATGCTGGAATGGCGTTGCACCAATTGCTGAGCGATAGGAGACTGCCCATGCCTTGTGCCTGGGCCTTTGGTCATGAGGGACAGGGTGTCAGCGGCAAACTGGCCGGTCGGGCCGGCCTGCAGGTTCGCATTGCCCAACCGGGTGGCGAGGAATCTTTGAATGTGGCCAGTGCCGCAGCGATTTGCTTGCACGCCAGTGCCACCGTGACCTTGCCATGAAGGCCGGTTTGGCGCACGCCCCTCAGCTATACTAGGGCGCTTATCCGCACTCCCGTACGCCTAGCGCAACTCAGGCCAAATCCCACCGTTAAGTCTTTTCAGGATCTGTTCCTGAGGAGCATTGGGCGTACCCGTAACTTACTCGGAGAACCCCGTGCTTGTGTCTCTTAAGGGAACCGCCCCTCCCGCCATCCTGGCGCTCGCAGACGGCACTGTCTATGTTGGTGATTCCATTGGCGCCCCAGGCGTCACGGTCGGCGAGGTGGTGTTCAACACTGCTATGACCGGCTACCAGGAAATCCTGACAGACCCTAGCTACTGCCAGCAAATCGTTACCCTGACCTATCCCCATATTGGCAATTACGGCATCAATGCGCAAGATCTCGAGGCGTCCCGGGTTCATGCCGCTGGCCTGATCATCAAGGACTTGCCGCTGGTGGCCTCCAACTTCCGGCAGGACATGAGCCTGGCGCACTACCTGCAACGAGAGGGTACCGTGGCCATCGCCAATATCGATACCCGCAAATTGACGCGCCAGTTGCGTACCCAGGGCGCGCAGAACGGTTGTATTCTGGGCTTGTCCGCGGGCGAGACGGTCACGCTAGCCGCTATCGACCGAGCCAAAGCCCTGGCGCTAGCCGCGCCGAATATGGCCGGACTCGACTTGGCCCGCGTGGTGTCGGCTAAAGCCCCCTACGCGTGGACACAGACCGAGTGGCAACTGGCCCATGCCAGTCTAGACGGAAAACCCGGTTACGGCGAACAGACGCGCAGTCGATACCACGTTGTGGCCTATGATTTTGGCGTCAAACACAACATCCTCCGCATGCTGGCCGAGCGCGGTTGCCGCGTCTCGGTCGTGCCTGCCCAGACCTCTGCCGCCGATGTGCTGGCCTATCGGCCCGACGGCATTTTTCTAAGTAATGGCCCTGGCGACCCACAGCCCTGTGACTATGCCATTGCCGCCGCCACGACCTTGATCGACAGCGGTATTCCTACTTTCGGCATCTGCCTTGGCCATCAGATCATGGCGCTGGCCAGCGGAGCGCGAACCTTCAAAATGAAGTTTGGTCACCACGGTGCCAACCACCCGGTCAAGGAACTCGGCAGCGGACGAGTCAGCATCACCAGCCAGAACCATGGCTTTGCGGTGGACGACACATCGTTGCCCGCCACGCTGCGGGTCACCCACGTCAGCCTGTTTGACGGCACGGTGCAGGGACTGGAGCGTACCGACCGCCCGGCCTTCTGCTTCCAGGGTCACCCCGAGGCCTCACCGGGTCCGCATGATATCGGCTACATGTTTGACCGTTTCACGCGGGAGATGGAGTCGCGGGCATGAGCTTTTATGGGGTGACCGACCTGTGGACCTATGTGATTGGTGCCTTTGGCATCATTCTGCTGCCAGGGCCTAACTCACTGTTCGTGCTGACGGTGGCCACCGCGCGAGGCGTGAAAGCTGGTTTTCAGAGCGCCCTAGGCGTTTTTCTGGGCGATACCGTGTTGCTGGTCCTGGTGGCGTTGGGCGCGGCGGGCTTGCTGCGTACAACACCGGCGCTGTTTATGGTCGTTAAGTACGCCGGTGCGGCCTACCTGGCGTGGGTGGGGGTGCAGTTGCTCATGGCGGCGCTGAAGAAATGGCGCGACGCCGACGCTGTACAAACTGCGGTGCCGGTGCTGTCAAGCCAACTGGCCAAGCCGTTCCGGCGTGCACTGCTGGTCAGCCTGCTGAACCCCAAGGCCATTTTGTTTCTACTGTCGTTTTTTGTGCAGTTCATCGATCCGAACTACGCCACGCCGGCGGTGCCGTTTTTGATTTTAAGTGCCATTGTTATGGGCTTCAGCGCCGTCTATTTGTCGGTGCTGATTCTTATGGGCGCTCGTCTGGCCGACAGTTTTCGCGAGCGGCGTAAGTTGTCGGCCGTTTTGTCCAGTGCGGTGGGCGCCGTGTTTGTGTGGTTTGGTGTCAAGCTGGCCACCGCCAACCTGAACTGAGCCTTGCGGTCAGCCCAGCGTGTGTTGGTAGCCTTAACTGCAGCGCCCTGACGCGCTGCCCACAAAGTATAGAGAGCAGGAAAGAACATGCCAAAGCGTAGTGATATCAAAAGCATTCTGATCATTGGCGCCGGACCAATCATCATCGGGCAGGCCTGTGAGTTTGATTACTCGGGCGTCCAGGCCTGCAAGGCGCTGAGGGAAGAGGGGTACAAGGTCATCCTGATCAACAGCAACCCTGCCACCATCATGACGGACCCGGCGACGGCCGATGTGACTTACATCGAGCCCATCACCTGGCAGACGGTCGAAAAAATCATTGCCAAAGAGCGGCCTGACGCGATTCTGCCGACCATGGGCGGCCAGACTGCGTTGAATTGTGCGCTCGACCTCTGGCACCAAGGGGTGCTCGACAAGTACCAGGTAGAACTCATCGGCGCCAGCCCGCAGGCGATTGACAAGGCCGAGGACCGGCTCAAGTTCAAGGACGCCATGACCCACATCGGGCTGGCTTCAGCACGCTCTGGCATTGCCCACTCGATGGAAGAGGCCTGGACGGTGCAGAGGACTCTGGGCTTTCCCACCGTGATTCGTCCTAGCTTCACCTTGGGCGGGACGGGGGGTGGCATTGCCTACAACGCTGAGGAGTTCGAGGTGATCTGCAAGCGTGGCCTGGAGGCCTCGCCCACCAGCGAGTTGTTGATCGAAGAGTCCCTGCTCGGCTGGAAAGAGTATGAAATGGAAGTGGTGCGCGACAAGGCTGACAACTGCATCATCGTCTGCTCGATCGAAAACCTGGACCCCATGGGCGTGCACACCGGCGACTCCATCACGGTCGCACCGGCACAAACCCTGAGCGACAAGGAGTACCAGATCTTGCGCAACGCCTCTTTGGCGGTGCTGCGCGAAATTGGTGTGGACACTGGCGGCAGCAACGTGCAGTTTGCCATCAATCCGCAGGACGGGCGCATGGTGGTGATCGAGATGAATCCGCGGGTGTCACGTTCGTCGGCATTGGCGTCCAAGGCCACCGGCTTCCCGATTGCCAAGGTGGCCGCCAAGTTGGCAGTCGGCTACACGCTCGACGAATTGCGCAATGAGATCACCGGCGGCGCCACCCCGGCCAGCTTTGAGCCCAGCATCGACTACGTGGTGACCAAGATCCCGCGCTTTGCTTTTGAGAAATTCCCGACCGCCGACAGCCGGCTCACCACGCAGATGAAGTCGGTGGGCGAGGTGATGGCCATGGGCCGCACCTTTCAGGAGTCGTTCCAGAAAGCCCTGCGCGGCCTGGAAGTCGGCGTGGACGGCATGAACGAGAAAACCCAGGATCGTGAAGTGCTGGAAAAAGAGCTTGGCGAGCCCGGCCCCGAGCGCATCTGGTACGTGGGCGACGCCTTCGCCCAGGGCATGAGTGTGGAGGATGTGTTTGCGCTGACCAAGATTGACCCCTGGTTTTTGACCCAGATCGAGCAGATCGTCAAAATCGAGTTAGAGCTTGAAACCACCACCCTCGACGCCATCGACGCGTCCACCCTGCGGGCGCTCAAGCAAAAAGGGTTCTCTGACCGGCGCTTGGCACGCCAGCTCAAAACCACCGACACCGAAATCCGCAACCGTCGCCGTGCGCTGGGTGTGCGCCCAGTCTACAAGCGGGTCGATACCTGTGCCGCGGAATTTGCCACCAACACCGCCTACTTGTACTCGACCTATGAGGCCGAGAACAGCGAGTGCGAGGCCGAGCCCACCACCCGCAAGAAGATCATGGTGCTGGGCGGCGGCCCGAACCGGATCGGGCAGGGTATTGAATTTGACTATTGCTGCGTGCACGCTGCGCTGGCCCTGCGGCAGGATGGTTACGAGACCATCATGGTCAACTGCAACCCGGAAACTGTGTCGACCGATTTTGATACCTCGGACCGCCTCTACTTTGAGCCGCTGACACTCGAAGACGTGCTCGAAATCGTAGACAAGGAAAAGCCGTTTGGTGTGATCGTGCAATACGGCGGTCAGACGCCGCTCAAACTCGCGCTCGATCTGGAAGCGAACGGCGTGCCCATCATTGGCACATCGCCCGACATGATCGACGCGGCGGAGGACCGGGAGCGCTTCCAGAAACTCCTGCACGAACTCAAGCTGCGCCAGCCACCCAATGCCACCGCACGTACCGAGCCTGAGGCGCTGGAGAAAGCGGCGGCGTTGGGTTACCCGCTGGTGGTGCGCCCGAGCTATGTGCTTGGCGGCCGCGCCATGGAGATCGTGCACGAGCAACGCGATCTGGAGCGCTACATGCGTGAAGCGGTCAAGGTCAGCCATGATTCTCCCGTCTTGCTGGACCGATTCCTCAACGATGCGATCGAGTGCGATGTCGATTGCCTGCGCGATGCTGGAACCGATGGCGAGCCGGGCCGCACCTTTATTGGCGGCGTGATGGAACACATCGAGCAGGCCGGCGTGCACAGCGGAGATTCAGCTTGTTCCTTGCCGCCCCACAGCCTGAGTGCCACCACCATTGCCGAGATCAAGCGCCAGACAGCGGCGATGGCGCAGGCGCTGAACGTGGTGGGGCTGATGAATGTGCAGTTTGCGATCCAGAACATCGATGGTCAGGATGTCATCTATGTGCTTGAAGTCAACCCGCGTGCTTCTCGCACCGTACCCTTTGTCTCAAAAGCCACGGGCATTCAGCTGGCCAAGGTGGCGGCGCGCTGCATGGTTGGACAGTCCCTGGCCTCGCAGGGACTCAAGTACGAGGTAACCCCGCCGTACTTCAGTGTCAAAGAGGCGGTGTTCCCATTCGTCAAGTTCCCGGGCGTTGACACCATTCTGGGGCCGGAGATGAAGTCCACCGGTGAGGTCATGGGGGTAGGCAAAACCTTTGGCGAGGCTTTCGTCAAGTCCCAGCTGGGCGCGGGCACCAAGTTGCCCCGGCCCACAGCCAAGGGAGAACCTGCCGGAAAGGTGTTCATCTCGGTCAAGAACAACGACAAGCCGCGTGCCATCGAAGTGGCGCGGTCCCTAACGGCGATGGGCTTCGGCTTGCTTGCCACCAAGGGAACGGCTGCTGCCATCAGTGCCGCTGGTGTGCCATGTGGCATAGTGAACAAGGTGACAGAGGGCCGGCCGCACATCGTGGACATGATCAAAAACAATGAAATTGCATTGGTCATCAACACGGTCGAAGAGCGGCGCAATGCGATCGCCGATTCGCGTCAGATCCGTACCTCAGCGCTGTTGGCGCGCGTTACCACTTTTACCACCATTTCTGGCGCCGAGGCGGCGGTGCAAGGCATGCCCTATTTGGATCAGTTGGGCGTGATTTCGGTTCAGGAAATGCACGCTCAATTAGCCGCAGCTTGATCAGCCGCCCCCAGCCACGGCATAATTGGTGCTTATGGATACCGCCGACCGGCAACGCTCGGCGGTTTCGTTTTATGTATTAACTCGATTCCCCTCAGGGAGCACAACGTGGCCACTATTCCCATTACCAAGCGCGGCGCTGAAAAGCTCAAGGCGGAGTTGCACAGGCTCAAGACCGTTGATCGCCCCTGGGTGATTAACGCCATTGCCGAAGCCCGCGCCCAGGGCGACCTCAGTGAAAACGCCGAATACGATGCAGCCAAGGACCGCCAGGGCTTCATTGAAGGTCGAATTCAAGAGATCGACGGCAAATTGTCTGCGGCCCAAATCATTGACCCCACTGAGTTGGACGCAGGTGGAAAGGTGGTGTTTGGTGCGACTGTGCAGCTGGAGGACGAGGACTCGGGTGACCGGGTCACGTACCAGATCGTCGGCGAAGACGAGGCTGATATCAAGCTCGGGTTCATCAACATTGGCAGCCCAATTGCCCGTGCCCTGATCGGCAAGGTTGAAGGCGACACGGCCGAAGTACAGGCACCGGGCGGAGTCCGCCGCTACGAGGTGGTGGCGGTCAGCTACCTCTGACATGCGCCAGCGTCTGGCCTTCTTGTCAGCCGCTTTGTGGTGGGGAAGCTTGACGGCGCTAGGGGTCTGGATCGTGCCCTTGCTGTTTTTCCATCTGCCTACGCCGGCTCTCGCTGGTGGCTTGGCCGCCAAACTCTTTACAGCGCAGACCTGGGTCGCCTTGGTCTGTGGCCTGTGCCTGCTGCTTTTTCTTAGACCAAATCAGTCTCGGGCCCTTGTGGCGCCTGGATCTCCTGCTACTCTTTTCATGGTTTCAGGGATGTTGCTGGCACTCTTGGTCGAATTTGCTGTGGCACCGCGCATCTTGCTGCGGGAGAACTTGCGCCTGTGGCACAGCTTGGGCAGCGGCATGTTTTTGCTGCAGTGGCTGTGCGCTACCGGCACCGTCTGGGTCTTGAGTGGGCCGCGGGCCCGTGCTCAGGTCTGACTGCGTTTTTTGACGCTGATCTGTTTGCGTGGTTTGGCGCGTTTAACCTGGCCACCAGCGGTGAGGCGTTGGTTGCCCAGCACGCGCAGGGTTTTGACCTCAGGCCGCTGGCCCGACTGCTTGCTGTATTTGAGCACTTTGACATCGCGCGGTCCTGCCATCCGGTCTTCATTGACGGGCTTTTCGCGGGTCGGCATGGGTCGCCAAAGCACCAGTAACTTGCCGATGTGTTGGATCGGTGCAGCGCTGAGCTCAGTGGTCAGTGTCAGCAGCATGGCCTCGCGCGCGGCACGGTCGTCCGAGAACACCCGTATCTTGATCAGCCCATGGGCATTGAGAGCCGCGTCAGTTTCTTTTTTGACGGCATCGGTCAGCCCGTCGCCGCCAACCATCACCACAGGGTCCAGGTGGTGGGCTTCTGAGCGATGAACTTTGCGCTGGGCGGGGGTCAGTTGAATTAAGGGCATGACGTTATTATCGGTGACGATGGTGAATATGAAAGTCAGTAACAAAAGCAGCAAAGTCAACAGGGCCTGGCTGAACGACCATGTCAACGACACCTATGTGAAGTTGGCAAAAAAAGAAGGCTATCGAGCCAGGGCCGCTTATAAACTGCTGGAGATTGACGAAACTTTCCGCCTGATCAAGCCGGGAGACCTGGTCGTTGACTTGGGCTCGGCGCCGGGCGCTTGGAGCCAGTACGCGCGCCGTCGCCTGTCGCCGCGGACCGCGACTGGCGGTGGGGCGGCTGTCGGCGCCCTGAATGGCAGGATCATCGCGCTCGATATCCTGCCCATGGAGCCGGTCGAAGGAGTCTTATTCCTGCAGGGAGATTTCCGGGAGGACGACGTCTTGCAGCGGCTGACGCTGGAACTCCAGGGCGCTAAGGTTGACCTGGTGGTGTCGGACATGGCGCCCAATTTATCGGGCATTGAAGCGGCCGACTCGGCCCGAATCGAGCATTTGGTGGAACTGGCCATTGAGTTTTCAACCCTGCACCTCAAGCCGCAGGGAGCCTTGGTGGCCAAGGTGTTCCATGGCGGGGGCTACGATCAACTCGTGAAGCGTTTCCGGGAAACCTTTGAATTGGTCAAGCCCTTCAAACCCAAGGCGTCGCGCGATCGCTCGTCAGAGACATTTTTGGTCGGGCTAAGGTTGAAGCCTATTTGAGGCCGAGCCAGCGTTAAAGTCGGCAAACTGTAGGGCTAAGCTGGTGCTACCTTGAAACCACTAAAATAAGACCCAGATATGTGATGTCATAAAATCATCGCCCTAACTGGAGCTTCGCTTGAATAATCAGTGGTTTTCGAAAATTGCCGTCTGGCTTGTGATTGCCCTCGTGTTGTTTACTGTTTTTAAGCAGTTTGACACTCGTGGCGCATCCGGTGCCGGTTATCTTGGTTATTCTGATTTCCTGGAAGAGGTTCGAGGCAAACGTATTAAAAGTGCGGTGATTCAGGAGGGGCAGGGTGGCACCGAGATCATTGCAGTCACAAATGATGACCGCAAGATTAAGACTACAGCCACCTACCTCGACCGTGGCCTGGTCGGCGACCTGATTGCCAACGGCGTCAAGTTTGACGTCAAACCCCGCGAAGAAGGCTCCCTGTTGATGACGCTTTTGGTCAGCTGGGGCCCAATGTTGCTGTTGATTGGTGTTTGGGTGTACTTTATGCGCCAGATGCAGGGCGGTGGCAAAGGCGGTGCCTTTAGTTTCGGCAAGAGCAAGGCCCGCATGATGGACGAAAACACCAACCAGGTGACGTTCGCAGATGTGGCCGGATGCGATGAGGCTAAGGAAGAAGTAAAGGAAGTGGTCGATTTCCTCAAGGACCCTCAGAAATTTCAGAAACTGGGCGGTCGGATCCCCCGTGGCCTGCTGTTGGTTGGTCCCCCAGGCACCGGCAAAACCCTGTTGGCCAAGGGCATTGCCGGCGAGGCGAAGGTTCCTTTTTTCTCTATTTCCGGCTCTGATTTCGTTGAAATGTTTGTCGGTGTAGGAGCCGCTCGTGTCCGGGACATGTTTGACAACGCCAAGAAAAATGCGCCCTGCATTATCTTCATTGATGAAATCGATGCCGTGGGCCGCCAGCGTGGCGCTGGCCTGGGCGGAGGCAATGACGAGCGAGAGCAGACTCTGAATCAAATGCTGGTTGAGATGGACGGATTTGAGACCAATGTTGGTGTCATTGTGGTGGCGGCCACCAACCGCCCCGATATCTTAGATGCGGCGCTTTTGCGTCCAGGTCGCTTTGACCGCCAGGTCTATGTCACGCTGCCCGATATTCGTGGTCGGGAGCAAATTCTTAATGTGCACATGCGCAAAGTTCCCCTGGGACAGGATGTCAATGCAGGCGTGATCGCCCGCGGTACACCGGGAATGTCTGGTGCCGACTTGGCCAATCTGTGCAACGAGGCCGCCCTGATGGCTGCCCGGCGAAATGCGCGTACTGTGGAGATGCAGGACTTCGAGAAGGCAAAAGACAAGATTTTGATGGGGCCTGAACGCAAGAGCATGGTGATGCCTGAGGGTGAGCGCAGGAATACGGCTTACCACGAGTCTGGCCACGCCTTGATAGGTAAACTGCTGGCCAAATGTGACCCGGTCCATAAAGTGACCATCATCCCGCGTGGCCGGGCGCTGGGGGTGACCATGAGCTTGCCGGCGCAAGACCGCTATAGCTACGACAGCGAGTACATGCTGCATCAAATCAGCATGCTGTTTGGTGGGCGTATCGCTGAAGAGGTGTTCATGAACCAAATGACCACCGGTGCCAGTAACGATTTTGAACGGGCGACGCACATCGCACGGGATATGGTTACCCGCTATGGCATGACAGACGCGCTGGGTCCTATGGTCTATGCTGAAAATGAAGGCGAAGTTTTCTTGGGTCGTTCGGTCACCAAGACCACCAACATGAGCGAGCAGACCATGCAAAAGGTCGATGGTGAAGTGCGACGCATCATCGATCAGCAGTACACCCTGGCCCGTAAGCTGATTGAAGATAACCGCGACAAGATGCATGCCATGGCCAAGGCCCTGTTGGAGTGGGAAACCATTGACAGCGAGCAACTCGACGACATCATGGCTGGCAAGGAGCCTCGTCCGCCGAAAGACTGGACACCCCGCACCCCTTCGTCGGGCAGTGACAGTGGCGGTAGTACGCCTACTGTCAAGCCTGATGCTGCGCCCACAGCCGCCTGAGATCCTCTGACCCCGCAGGGGCTGTCGCCCGAACCGGCGCACCGTCATTGTGCCGGCGGGTGTTCAAAACCGAGCTATCGTCGCTTCTTGCCGCCCTCCGATGTTTTGGCAAACAAGCCGTTTTCTCTTGGACTTGGCTTCGCCCAAGGTGATGGGAATTGTCAACATCACCCCTGACTCATTCACAGATGGCGGCCACTACCTTGAGGTGCATGCCGCACTGCGTCACTGTGAGCAATTGCTCAAAGACGGGGCTGATCTGTTGGATTTGGGGGCTGAATCCACCCGCCCGGGCGCCCAGCCCCTGCCGACCGATGAAGAACTGAGTCGCTTGCTGCCAGTGCTGCAGGCGGCGGTCAAGTTCGGTGTGCCCATTTCGGTCGATACCTACAAGCCTCAGGTCATGCAGGCGGCACTTGATCTGGGGGCCGACATCATCAATGACGTCTGGGCACTCCGTTGGACCGGTCCAAACTTGCTGTATCCCGCTGCCAGTGGCCAACAGGTGGTGGCGGCTCACCCTGACTGTGGCATCTGCCTGATGCATATGCACCGCGAGCCGCAAACCATGCAAGTGACGCCGATGGTCGGAGACGTGGTACCCCAGGTGCTCGACTTCCTGACCCGGTCTGCGCGTGAGTTGGAGCTTTTGGGCGTGGCCAGGCAACGCATCGTGCTTGACCCAGGTATCGGCTTTGGCAAGACGGTCGCCCAGAACTTTTCACTGTTGGCCCAGCAACAGGCCCTGACCGCCAGTGGCTTTCCAGTGCTGGCCGGTTGGTCACGAAAATCATCACTGGCAGTCGCGTTGGGTTCGGTTGATCCGGCTATTTCTGTCGGTGGCCCCCA
The DNA here is from genome assembly GCA_945885775.1 of Rhodoferax sp. OV413. GTDB lineage: Bacteria > Pseudomonadota > Gammaproteobacteria > Burkholderiales > Burkholderiaceae_C > Rhodoferax. The sequence goes on from CAMCZF010000012.1 coordinate 25,575, forward strand.
CCCTCGGTTGATGGCCAGTGTGGCCGCCGCTTTGCTGGCGGTCGAGCGCGGCGCCACTGTGGTCCGTGTGCACGACGTGCGGGAGACCGTGCAGGCGCTCAAAGTATTGAATGCTATAAAATAAATAGCTATATATTCAATAACAGTAAGGGTGAGAGGCAGTTATGACTCGAAAATATTTCGGCACAGATGGCATCCGCGGTACCGTCGGGCAGGTGCCGATTACGCCCGACTTCATCCTGCGACTGGCCCATGCCGTGGGGCGTGTGCTGAAGCAGCATGAGGCCCGTCCGACCGTACTGATCGGTAAGGACACCCGCATTTCAGGATATATGCTAGAGAGTGCTCTGGAAAGCGGATTTAATTCTGCGGGCGTCGACGTTGTGCTTTTGGGCCCCTTACCAACGCCTGGTGTGGCTTACCTGACGCGGACCCAACGTGCCGACTTGGGCGTCGTGATCAGCGCCAGTCACAATCCATTTTTTGACAACGGTATCAAATTTTTCAGTGCGCAGGGCGCTAAACTGCCCGACGCCTGGGAGCTTGATGTGGAGGCAGCTCTTGATGAGCCTCCCGTGTGGGCAGATTCAGCCAATTTGGGCAAGACCCGGCGCCTTGACGACGCTGCTGGGCGCTATATTGAGTTTTGCAAGAGCACTGTCGCCAACGACCTGACGCTCAAAGGCTTGAAAATAGTGGTCGACGCAGCACACGGGGCCGCCTACGCGATTGCGCCCAAGGTGTTCCATGAGTTGGGTGCTGAAATTATCGCCATTGGCTGTCAGCCGGATGGCCTGAACATCAACCATGAGGTCGGGGCCACCCACCCGCAAGCCTTGGTTCATGCTGTTCAGGCACACCAGGCGCACTTTGGTATTGCGTTGGATGGGGATGCCGACCGCCTTCAGTTGGTGGATGCCGAAGGGCGTTTGTATAACGGCGATGAATTGCTGTACTTGATGGTGGATGAGCGTTTGAATCGCGGCGAGGTGGTGCCAGGGGTGGTCGGCACCTTGATGACCAATATGGCTGTGCAGTTGGCGTTGGAGGCTCGCGGTGTCCGATTTATACGCGCCAAGGTAGGCGACCGTTATGTGCTCGAAGCCTTGGGGGCCCAACAGTGGCTGCTGGGGGGCGAGGGCTCCGGCCATCTGCTGGTGCTGGACAAGCACACCACTGGGGATGGGCTAGTGTCCGCTTTGCAAGTACTGCAAGCCTGCGTTCGCAGCGGCAAAACAATGGCTGAGTTGCTGGCGGCAGTACGGTTATTTCCGCAGACCCTGATCAATGTTCGCCTCAGGCCAGGCCAGGATTGGCAGGCCGCCCCTGGCTTGGCGGATGTCATCCGTGACGTTGAAGCTGAATTGCTGAATCACGGCCGTGTCCTTATCCGTGCCAGTGGGACCGAGCCATTGGTGCGTGTCATGGTCGAGGCGCGCGATGCAGGCCAGGCCCAAGCTGGCGCCGAACGTATTGCCGCGAGCTTGACTTTATGAATCTGACCACTGCTCCGTTATGCCGTGTTGAACAGGCCGACTACACCAACACCGAGCATGCCGCTGCCCTGATTTATCTGTTGGATGCTTACGCCTCTGACCCGATGGGCGGTGGGCATCCGCTCAATGATTTTGCACGGTTAAACCTAGTGGCAGCCTTGGCAGCCCGGCCTCAGGCGTTCAGTGTGTTGGCTTTTGGTTGCGGCGCAGATGAT
>CAMCZF010000013.1 GCA_945885775.1 Rhodoferax sp. OV413
CAGCGTTTTATCGATCAACATGTTACACACCAAATCAGTCTTGGGGACTTTGTCATGTCGGGAGGTGAAATCGCAGCGATGGCCTTGCTTGACGCGATAGCTCGTTTGCAGCCCGGTGTACTGAACACTGCTGCTAGCCACCAACAGGACAGCTTCAGTCCTGAATTGGATGGTCTGCTGGACTGCCCTCATTACACCCGACCCCAACACTGGGCTGGGCAAGCCGTGCCAGAGGTTTTAATGTCGGGCAACCACCTGGACATTGAGCAGTGGCGTCGTCAGCAGCGACTGGCGACGACACTGCGCCTACGGCCGGATCTGATCGCACACGCTCGCAGAGGCGGTAGGCTCAGTTCAAAAGACGAAGCGTTTCTCCTCGCAAGTGGCTGAAACAACGCAGCAGCATCAGTGTCTTGGTGCGATTCGGTCTTATAGGCACGTCTCACTATTGTCGACAGGAGGCTATACTAGAAGGCTTTACAGATCCTCTGGCGGCCGCCTTTTTGCTTTCGCAGTTAGGCATTTGCATCATTCCGACGCTGGCGCGACCAAGATCAATTGAGGACACTATGAATCTCATTCAAACTCTTGAGCAGGAAGAAATTGCTCGTTTGGGGAAAACCATCCCCGAATTCGCGCCAGGTGACACGGTCATCGTCAACGTCAATGTGGTTGAGGGCAGCCGGAAACGGGTGCAGGCCTATGAAGGCGTCGTGATTGCCAAGCGCAACCGCGGTCTCAACAGCGGATTTATTGTGCGTAAAATTTCCAGTGGAGAAGGGGTGGAGCGAACCTTCCAGACTTATAGCCCATTGATCGCCAGTATTGAGGTGAAGCGGCGCGGTGATGTGCGTCGTGCCAAGCTCTACTATTTGCGTGACCGCAGTGGTAAGTCGGCGCGTATCAAAGAAAAGTTGCCAGCAAAGAAGACTGTCAACTCCTGATTTCTTTGTGCATGAGAGAGCCGCCCCGGCAAAGGCCTGTGGCGGCTTTATTCATTGTGCACTCGGAATTTCATGCACTAATGCTCCCATGACACCCTTGTCTAACCCGCCAAGTTTTGATCCTCGGCTCGTCCCGGCAGAGGGTGTCGACAGCCACTTACCACCAGTTGACCCCATCGCTCTGGTCCCAACCGCTCTTCGGAAGCGCTTCGCTGCCCCACCGCCCTGGGTGCCCGAACTGACCGCCGAGCCAGCCTGGTCCCAACGCCAAGCGCGGCATGCCTCGGTGTTGATTCCGATTGTGATGCGGCGGCGACCGACGGTCTTGCTGACTGAGCGGACTCTGCACTTGCCGACCCACTCGGGCCAAATTGCTTTTCCTGGCGGCAAGGCCGAAGATTTCGACACTGATGCCATCGCGACTGCCTTGCGTGAGGCCCAAGAAGAAGTTGGCCTGGAGTCGGTGTTCATCCAGGTGTTGGGTCAGTTGCCTCACTACCGGACCGGGTCTGGTTTCATCATCACCCCCGTTGTCGCGCTGGTGGAAACGGGTTTTACTCTAAGCCCTGACTCCAACGAGGTCGCCGATGTGTTTGAGGTGCCGTTGGCCTACCTGATGAATCCAGCACACCATCAGCGTCACGTCTACGAGTTGGAGGGCCGACGACGCGAGTGGTTTGCTATGCCCTACCAGGACAGGGAGAAACTGCGATTCATTTGGGGTGCCACAGCCGGAATGCTGCGTAACTTCTACCGGATGCTGTCAGCCTGAACTGGGCTGCCGCTATCATGTGCCAATGAGCTTTATCTCTGTGCTGTTCGCTCTGCTGATCGAGCAGGCTCGGCCTCTTGGGCCAAGGAATCGCATCCACGCCATGTTACGCGCTTGGGTGCGTTGGAGCGCGCGCAATTTTGATGCCGGAAAATCAGTTCATGGATGGATAACTTGGGCCTTTTCGGTGGGCGTGCCTTCATTGGCTGCGCTGATCGTTTATTGGCTGTTGGACCTCGCTCTCGGCTGGGCTGTCGCTTTGCTTTGGAGTGTGGCGGTGCTGTATGTCACGCTCGGATTTCGCCAATTCAGCTTTCACTTTACCCAGATCAGGGATGCTTTGGCCGACGGGGACGAGGGGCTCGCTCGGGAACTACTGGCCACCTGGCAGCGCATAGACGCACGCGAACTGCCTCAGAGTGAGATCGTACGCCATGTGATTGAGCACTCTGTGATCGCAGCGCATCGACATGTTTTTGGCGTGCTGGCCTGGTTTTCCGTGTTGGCGGCCTTTGGCTTTGGTCCGGCCGGCGCGGTTTTGTACAGGGTTAGTGAGTTTGTCGCGCGCTATTGGTTGCAAGGCAGCAAAACCCATCATCAACCGGTCAGCGAAGCACTTAAGACGACAGCGGGCAATGCATGGCGTTTGATTGACTGGATTCCTGCACGTATCACGTCCGTCAGTTTTGCCGTTGTTGGAAGCTTTGAGGAAGCCATGGATGGTTGGCGGCAGCATGAGCGTCAGTTCGATGGCGACAACGATGCCCTGATCTTGGCGGCCACCGCCGGCGCAGTAAATATTCGGCTTGGAAATGGCGAAGTGAGTTTCACCAAGGCGGACAATGCAATCCCTGCTGAGCCTGATTCCGCGTTTGTATCGGTTCACCCCAGCGGGCAAAACCCGGAGTTGGCCCATATGGCCGTGATTGTGGGTTTGGTTTGGCGGACGGTGGTGATGTGGATCTTGCTGTTGGCCTTATTGACATTAGCCCGCCTGCTGGGCTAACCCCATAGGCTCAGTACCGGGACAAACCACTAAGTTCGGCGTGTAGCTCACTATAAATTTTGTAGCGATTAATGCTTATCCCACCAGGGTTAGGGCTCGATTCCAAGGCCGAAATGACACTGCAGCCGGGTTCATGCAGGTGGCTGCAGTTGTAAAACTTACAGTCGCTGGCATGCGATTGCAGATCGGGCATATAGCGCGCCAGTTTCGCTGGCTCGATGTGGTTCAAGCCGAATTCTTGGAAGCCAGGTGAATCGATCAGTGCTGTTGTGTGTTGGTCATCGACCCAGTACCAAGTGGTCCGCGTGGTGGTGTGCTTGCCAGAGTTCAGCGCTTGTGAAATTTCACCTGTTTGCGCTAGAGCACCGGGCTTAAGCAGGTTGATCAAAGTGCTCTTACCCGATCCCGATGGCCCAAGTACAAGCGTAGTCTTGCCGTCGAAGATGTTTAAAAGAGCCGAACGTTCTGCTTCACCGGTCAGGCGAAGGGTCAACCTTAAGACCTGATAGTTCATGCGGCGGTAGGGCTCCAGCCAATCCCAAGCCTGCGAGAATGGTTGAGCCAAATCACTTTTATTGAGCGCAATGACGGGCGTAATGCCGGCGGCCTCGGCTGCAATCAAAGCCCGTGAGAGTTGGCTGCTGGAAAAAGCTGGTTCGGCTGCAATTAGGATCAGTATTTGGTCCAAGTTCGACGCGAACGATTTGGTTCGCATGTCGTCCTGCCGGAAAAATAGGTTACGCCTGGCCTCAATTTTTTCAATCGTGCCTTCGTCACCAGTGGCTTGCCAGAGCACTCTGTCCCCTACAACGCCCAGACTTTTCTTGCCGCGTGAGTGGCAGATCAGTCGGTCACCGTCAGACTTTTCGACCATAAAATGCCTACCATGGTTGGCAACAATCAATCCCTCGGACAAGGGCTCAGACGCCATCAGCGTACAGACGCCAGGTGCATGCTCATTTCAGCAAGGCGTCTACTTGTGCGGCGCAATCAAAGTCGGTGCTAGAGATGCCCTGCACATCATGGGTGTTGAAGCACACTGTACATTGCCCGTATTGCACCGATAGCTCAGGGTGGTGGTCTTGGATGTGGGCTACCAAGGCCACTGCATTCACAAATGCCATGGTCTCGTAATAGTTGACAAATGAAAACGTCTTCTCTATGGCGAGAGTCGGCCCGTCGCCCGTCAGCCGCCATCCTTCCAGCTTCGCTAAATGGGTCACGAGCTCAGTGGCCGTCATGCTGCGCCGACGTTCACTAGACCAGTCTTTTTTCTTGAGCGGGACCTTCATGATGCATTCGTCGCGGGGGGATGTGAGAGGTGAGCCAGGCGCTCTGACGCCGGTGGATGTGAGTAATAAAACCGCGCGTAAATTGGGTCAGGCGTTAGAGTTGAAGCATTGTCGTCATAGAGCTTGAGCAGCGCGGCAGCAAGGTCTTCGCCGCTGGTATGCGCAACTGCATAGGCATCTGCCTGGAATTCGTGCCGGCGTGACATCCAGGATAGGAGTGGCGTGATGAAAAAACTGACCACCGGGACAGTCAACATAAACAAAAGCACGGCCAGTCCATCGTTAGGGCTACCTAGATTGGGTTGTACCCCGAGTCCAGCATAGAACCAGAAGTGGCTGGCGAGCGAGCCCAGCAGTGCGAAACCTGCCAGGCTGAGTGCAAAAAGAAAAAGCATGCGCTGACGTATGTGGCGATGATTGAAATGTCCAAGCTCGTGTGCCAGCACAGCAGCAACTTCTTTTGTTGACAACTTGGCCAACAAAGTGTCGAAAAACACCACCCGTTTGGCAGAGCCGAATCCCGTGAAATAGGCGTTCCCATGGGCGCTGCGCTTGCTACCGTCCATGACGAAAAGGCCTTTGCTCGCAAAGCCGCACTGTGTCATCAAGCGCGTTACCGTCTCTCGGAGCGCTTGGTCTTCCAGGGGCGTGAAACGATTGAACATAGGTGCAATAAAAGTCGGGAACAGCCACATCAGCAGTAGGTTTAACCCCACCCAAGCGCCCCAAGCCCAGACCCACCACTGCGCGCCCGCTGCGCCCATTAACCACAGAATCAAAAAAGCGACTGGCATACCGATCGCCATGCCAATCATGCTCGACTTCACGAGATCGATCAGCCACAGTTTGGGCGTCGTCTTGTTGAAGCCAAAGCGGGCCTCCAGAACAAAAGTCTGATACAGGCCAAGCGGCAGATCAATTGCACTGTTAATCAGGACGAATGCACCGAGAAGTGCCAACTGCTGACCCAAACCGCTGGCGCCGAACCAACCCAGCAAGAACTGATTCAGTGCCGACAGACCGCCCAGCAAGGTCCAGCCCAGCAAGACCGCAGCGCCCAGCGCCAGGTCCACCAGACCCAATCGCAATTTGGAGATGGTGTAGTCGGCGGCCTTCTGGTGTGAGGTCAGAGTAACGATGTTTGAAAAGGCTGATGGAACTTCATAGCGGTGGTAGGCAACATGGCGGATTTGCCGCGACAGCAGCCAGAATTTCAACAACAAGTTGACCAACAGCATGGCTGCGAAGGCATAGGTCAGGTTCAGAGCCAAATTGGGGGCGTTGGTTACAGCGAGCATGAGCACGGAGTTTAGGGCATCGGTGACAATTCATACTATGGATTCAAATACCGACGGCCTCAAGCGAGCAGTGCTAGCCAAGTCAGACCAAAATCTTGTTTGGCTGGATTGTGAGATGACTGGCCTCAATCCTGAACATGACAGGATCATTGAAATCGCTGTCGTCGTTACAGGGCCCAGGCTCGAGCCACGCATTGAGGGGCCAGTGCTTGTGATTCATCAAAGTGACGAACAACTTGCCAGCATGGATGCCTGGAATCGGGGCACCCACGGAAAAAGTGGACTGATCGACAAAGTAAAAGCTTCCAGCTTGTCTGAGCAAGCAGCGCAGAAAATCATCTTGGACTTCTTGAGCGGGTACCTTCCCAAAAAGACAAGTCCGATGTGTGGCAACAGCATTGGCCAGGACCGGCGATTTCTCGCCAAGTACATGCCAGAGCTGGAGGCATTTTTCCATTATCGAAATCTGGATGTCAGCACGCTCAAGGAGTTGGCGAAGCGCTGGCGGCCCGAGGTTTACAACGCATTCAAAAAGCAGCAGCGGCACACGGCTTTGGCTGATGTGCAGGAGTCCATTGATGAGCTGGTGCACTACCGTGAGTACTTTCTCAAGCTCTCGGCCTAGGCGCCCGAGAGATTCCGTGCCATAATTATGGGCTGCGTTGTAAAGAGCAACGCGTATTTGCGCATCTCCCTTCATTCACACGGCCTACGCCAGTTTTGCTTTAGTAAAACGGCTTTATAAGGTCCCCGCTTCGACCTCGGTTCTCATTGGTCAACGCAGGTTTCGTTTGATGGTTGATGTTTTTTAACCATTAACGGAGCCATTGCCGATCAGGCAATGCTCGCGTGTGAGTAAATTCATGACTGACGCTTTTCAAGCGGCTGGCGATTCCTCGTCGGTCGAAGACTTTTCCATCAACTCTGCCCAGGTAAGTACAAACGACATGGCGCCGACGGAGCTTCCAGAAGCCACCCCCAACGGCTTTTTGACTTTCGGGCTGGCTCCAGAGTTGATCCGTGCGGTGCAGGACCTGGGCTTTTCCCAGCCGACGACGGTCCAGCAAAAGACTATTCCACTTGCTATGGAGGGGGTCGATGCTGCTCAACCAGGTACCCGCTTTGTCGACCTCATGGTTTCCAGCCAGACGGGTAGCGGCAAAACGGCTGCGTTTTTGCTGCCGGTTTTGCACACCCTATTAACTCAGCAGGTGCAAGCCGAAGCCAAGGAACGTGCTGATTTTGACTCGGCAGTGGCCGAGGCGCTTGCCAAGGGTGAGGCGCCACCGAAGCGAGGCAAGCGCAAGGATCCGACCAATCCCCGTAATTTTTCGACCGTTGCCCCGGGCGCATTGATTGTTTGTCCGACACGCGAGCTTGCGCAACAAGTGGCGCACGATGCCATTGATCTGGTGCAGCATTGCCGCGGCTTGCGCATTGCCAACATCGTGGGTGGCATGCCCTACCAATTGCAGATTGCTAAACTGCAAAACGCTAACCTCGTGGTTGCTACGCCTGGGCGATTGCTTGACCTTCAGCGGTCTATGCAAATCAAGCTGGACCAAGTTCAGTTTCTGGTGGTTGACGAAGCCGACCGCATGCTTGATCTCGGTTTCTCGGATGATTTGGCTGAGATCAACCAGCTGACTATTCAGCGCCAGCAGACCATGATGTTCAGTGCGACGTTTGCGCCCCGTATTCAGCAGTTGGCTGCACGGGTTATGCGGGAGCCGCAGCGGATCACTATTGACTCACCCCAAGACAAGCACGTGAATATCAAGCAGGTCTTGTTTTGGGCCGACAACGCCCAGCACAAGCGCAAGTTGCTGGATCATTGGTTGCGAGACACCACGATCAACCAAGCCATTGTTTTCGCCGGTACCCAGATTGAATGCGACGGTTTGGCCAACGATTTACAGCAAGATGGTTTTTCTGCGGTGGCTTTGCACGGCGCGCTCAGCCAAGGCCTGCGTAACCGTCGGCTCATGGCTTTGCGGCAGGGACAAGTGCAAATTCTGGTTGCCACCGATGTCGCTGCACGTGGCATTGACGTGCCGACCATCAGCCATGTGTTTAATTTCGGCTTACCGATGAAGGCCGAGGATTACACGCATCGAATTGGACGTACCGGTCGTGCCGGGCGCGACGGACTGGCGGTGACGTTTGCCGAATTCCGTGACCGTCGCAAGATTTTTGATATTGAGGCCTACAGCCGGCAGCAGTTCAAGGCCGAAGTTATTCCTGGCCTCGAGCCGCAACAGCGGTTTCCGGATGCGCGCCCTAACTCGAATTTTGGCGGGCGTGACAGCCGTGGCAGCAGTGATCATCACTCGCGTGATCGCAAGTTCGGTGCTGGTCGCCCCGCTGGCTTTGGTGGTAATCGGCATGGACCCTCAGACCGCAGCGCCAACGCTCCGCGTGATTTTGGTGCACCTGGATTCCCGGGTCAAGCTGCGGCTGGTTTTGGTCAGCGGGATGCTCGCCCAGCAGCTCCCCGCGAAGGCTTCAGCTACGAACGTAAAGGTGGATTTAACGATCGATTTGCGGGCGACCGGGCTCCGTCGGCCGCGCCGCGTGACGATTTTGGCGCGCGCAAGCCGACGTTTGGTAAGCCGATGGGCATCAAGCCCGGGAATGGCGGAGGTAAGGTTTTTGTGCCCAGAGATGCGAAAAAACGTCTGACGCGCAGCGCCTGACCTTGGTAACTCCAACACCTTAGAGGGTTACGACTTTCCAGTTGCAAGAGGCCTGATGATGACAACGTTTGCAAAAGATCTAAAAAATCCGTTGCTGAAACGCAGTTTTGTTTTTCTGACCCTGCCAAACTATTCGCTGATTGCTCTTTCGACTGCTGTCGAGGCTCTGCGAATGGCGAATCGGGTCACCCAAGAAGATGTTTACCACTGGACCATTGCCAGTCTGGATGGTTCCTCGCAGCGGGCCAGCAACGGCCTTTCCATTTCACCGACGCATCTCATTGAGACTGTCGGAGCAGTCGATATTGTTTTTGTTTGCGGTGGGGTGGACGTTGAGCAGGCCGTGACATCGGAGCTTCTGGCTGTGTTGCGGCGCCTGGCGCAACGCCATGTGGCGCTGGGCTCCCTGTGTACGGGCGGCTATGCGCTGGCAAAGGCTGGGTTGCTGGACAAGTACAAAGCGGTCATCCATTGGGAAAACATGTCCGCCCTGCAAGAGCAGTTTCCGCGGGTGATTTTCTCTGATCAACTCTTCGCCATTGACCGGGATCGTTACACGTGTTCTGGGGGCATTGCACCACTGGACCTGATGCTCAACATCATCAAAGACCAGTTGGGACGCGATATCGCCCCGATGATTTCTGAACAGTTTATCCTCGACAGGATCCGTAATGACCAGGACCGCCAGCATGTGCCACTGCAGGCCAGGGTAGGTCTCTTCCATGAAAACCTGATCGAGGCTGCTGCCTTGATGGAGAGCAACATTGAGGAGCCCCTGTCGCTCGATGAGATTGCCGCCTTGGTCGGGGTGTCGCGCCGCCAGATCGAACGCCTGTTCAAGCGTTACGTGGGCGAGGTTCCGACCAAATATTACTTGGATATGCGGCTTCGTCGAGCGCGAACCCTGCTGTTGCAGACAGCCATGTCCATCATGGACATCGCTGTGGCTTGCGGGTTCCAGTCGCCCCCCCACTTTTCCAAGTGCTATCGGAATTTGTTTGGCCACACGCCCAGCGCCGAGCGCCAACTGAGCCGACGCACCACGTTCAGTGGCGGTAAGGCCTAATGTCTTTGGCCGTTTTTGGCCGTCACTGCTTTAGCGGAAAACCACTGTCTTGCTGCCATTCAGGAAGACACGGCGTTCGATATGAAATTTGACTGCTGCTGCCAACGCTCGGCACTCCGAGTCGCGTCCTGCCGCTGCCAGTTTCTCAGGCGTAAAGGTGTGATCGACGCGTTCGACGATTTGTTCAATGATCGGCCCTTCATCCAGATCAGCAGTGACATAGTGGGCAGTGGCGCCCGTCAACTTGACGCCGCGCGCATGGGCTTGGTGGTAGGGCTTGGCACCTTTAAAACCGGGCAGGAACGAGTGGTGGATATTCATCGCTCGCCCACGCAGGCTTCTGCACAGGTCGTCAGAGAGCACCTGCATATAGCGCGCCAGAATAACCAATTCGCTGTTGGTGGCAGACACAACCTCTAACAGTTGCTGTTCTTGGGCAGGCTTGGTTTCGGGCGTAACAGGTAAGCAGAGAAACGGGATGTTGTGCCCCTCAGCCATAGGCCGCAGATCAGGATGGTTCGAGATCACTGTGGTGATGTCCATCTTGAGTTCGCCGGTGCGGTGGCGGTAAAGCAAGTCGTTTAGGCAATGGTCAAATTTAGACACCATGATCAAGACCCTGGGCTTTTTCTCATCGTCGTGGATGGCCCATTCCATGTCTTCCCGCTCTGCGACTTCCAGAAACTCAGCCTTCAGTCCACTTAGCTCTGGCGTCTGAGCGGGATCTCCATAAAAGCTCACCCGGACGAAAAAGCGACCCGTCAACACATCGTCAAACTGCTGCATATCAGTGATATAGCATTTTCGCGAGGCCAAGAAGCCGGAAACTGCCGCTACTGTACCCATGCGACTGTCGCATGTGGCATTCAAAATGTAGTGAGGCTTGCCTTCGAGAGGAACATTCATGTGCGGTCAGCGCTGAGCAGGTTGGATAAGGTCGGTGATAAGGCGTAGACACCAACCTGAGCGCTGCAGTTTAGGTAAAGAATGTCGCCAGGATTGTCTCGGTACGACGGTGGCTTGGATTGGGGCGACTCCCCAGGCTTCTGTTGCATGTCGCGCATGAGTCATTCTCATGTCGCTGGACGATAATGGTAAGTCGCTAATCCATTAGCTGGCCGCACTGTGGGCCCGTACCATTTTCTCCATTAGAAAACGCTGGCCTTGCCGGGCAGTTTCACCATGACACAAGAGGAGTAGACCGTGGCAGAAGACTTTGATGATGATCTTGACCTGAATACTCTGAACGATGAGGAACTGACGGAACAAGTACACGACGACCTCTACAACGGCTTGCGAGATGAGGTCATCGACGCAACCAATATTTTTTTGAAGCGCGGCTGGTCAGCTGACCGGGTGCTCAACGACGCTCTTGTCGAGGGTATGCGCATTGTCGGTGTTGACTTCCGCGATGGCATTCTGTTCGTCCCGGAAGTGCTCTTGGCTGCCAATGCCATGAAGGGCGGTATGGAAATACTACGTCCGCTGCTGGCAGAGACCGGTGTGGAGCCTATTGGGAAGATGGTGATCGGCACGGTCAAGGGCGATATCCATGACATTGGCAAGAACCTCGTCGGCATGATGATGGAAGGCGCCGGGTTTGAAGTGATTGACTTGGGCATCAATAACCCCGTCGAGAAATACTTAGCTGCTCTTGAAGAGCACAAGCCTGATATTTTGGGCTTGTCGGCCCTGCTGACGACCACCATGCCCTACATGAAGGTTGTGATCGACACCTTAAAAGAAAAAGGCCTGCGTGACGACTTCATCGTGCTGGTCGGGGGCGCTCCGCTTAACGAAGAGTTCGGGCGGGCAGTGGGTGCGGATGCTTACTGCCGTGATGCCGGCATTGCGGTTGAGACCGCCAAGACCTTGATTGCTGCCCGGCGCGCTGCTGCGCGCGCCTGAGGCGACCAGCCCGTGCCTCGCTGCTTGATCATTGCCTGCGGCGCGCTGGCCAGGGAGATCGTGGCGCTGCGCAAACTCAACGACTGGCCGTACATGGATGTGCAGTGCCTGCCCGCCGAGTTGCACAACCGTCCGGAGAAAATTCCAGCTGCTGTCAAAGCCAAGATACAGGCTAACCGCAGCGACTACTCGAGTATCTTTGTCGCCTATGGCGACTGTGGCACGGGTGGCTTGCTGGATAAGGTGTTGCAGGAGGAGCAGGTCGAGCGTATTTCTGGAGCGCACTGCTATGAATTTTTTGCCGGCAGCGAAGCGTTTGATGCTTTGTCGGAAAAAGAGCTCGGTACCTTTTACTTGACGGACTTCCTGCTGGAACATTTCGAGCGCTTGGTGGTGCGCGGCCTGGGGCTGGATCGGCATCCGTCCTTGTTGGCAACGCTATTTGGCAACTACCGAAAGTTGGTGTACTTAGCTCAGGTGCCTGATACCGAAAGAATGACGGCCGCCCGCGCGGCGGCCGAGAGATTGGGTTTGACGTTTGATTACCTCGTGACTGGTTATGGCGGGCTGGAACGCAGCCTGAAGGTCGTGAATCAAGGAGTAATGGTGTGGCGAAGCTGATTGTGATTTCGTGGCGCGATGTGCCGGCCCAGGTACTCGTCAAGTTGGGACGGGAGACTGCCAAGGTGCAACTTTCCCATCGTTTCCAGGAAGCCGTAGACCGCGCCGCCATGCGCGCCGGCAAAGCCAGTTCGGGTGACTATCTGGCGGACTGGAAGCGCAGTGAACCGCGGCGATGTGGTGATGACATTCAAGCTGAAGCCGAGGCTGAAGCCCAGCGCATTGAGGCTCGCTACTCGGACGTCGACCTTTTGCGGCTGATCCGGGCGCATGGGCTTGAAGCACCCGTGGATGTGCCCGCGGTTGCGCCTGAGGGTGCCCCAGGGGACGCCTGATGTACTCGGTGCGTCGGTGGTCGGTGCGTCATGCTGGCGCCATGGAGCAGTTCTACCAAGTGTTCGAACGCGTTGTTGTAGCGCTGGATCCGTTGTGGCGCAGGATTGGCTATAAGCGCTTGGAAAAACCCGTGGCAGCCCTTGAGAGAGTCGTTAAAGGCTTTTTGTTTGATTGTCAAATGTGCGGCCAGTGTGCCTTGAGCTCCACCGGCATGTCATGCTCCATGAACTGTCCAAAGAGTCTGCGCAATGGTCCGTGTGGTGGGGTTCGGGCCAACGGCAATTGCGAAGTCAAACCCGAGATGCGCTGTGTTTGGGTTGAGGCGTATGAAGGCAGCCAGCGCATGCGCGAAGGTCAGGCGGCAATTCGGGTCGTGCAGATTGCAGTGGACCGCCGGCTGGAAGGCCGCTCGTCCTGGCTTAAGGTGGCGCGTGACAAGGCCGCGCTCAAAACAGGGGCTGCACGATGAAATTCGAGGACGAACCAGTTCCGGGTTACCCGCTGCCCATCCTGCCTGGACATACCTCGCCGGGCCGGTTGGAGCGTGTGTTGCGCAGTGGTGCATTTGCGATTACCTCGGAGCTGGACCCACCTGATTCGGCTGATCCGGAAGACGTCTACCGGCGTGCTCGTGTGTTCGACGGCTATGTCGACGCAATTAACGCCACCGATGGCAGCGGTGCCAATTGTCACATGTCCAGCTTGGCGGTCTGTGCCTTGTTGACTCGCGTGGGTTACGCACCGGTCATGCAAATCTCCTGCCGTGACAAGAACCGCATCGCCATTCAGGGCGATATTTTGGGCGGTGCGGCTATGGGTGTGGCCAATATGCTGTGCCTGACCGGCGATGGCGTCCAGTCTGGCGATCACCCGCAAGCCAAACCTGTGTTTGACCTGGATTGCATGTCGTTGCTGGAAATCGGTCGAACATTGCGGGACGAGCACCGTTTTCAAAGCGGCCGCAAAGTTACTTTTGCACCGCGCGTGTTTTTTGGCGCAGCGGCCAACCCCTTCGGACTGCCTTTTGAGTGGCGCGCCCAGCGCCTGGCCAAGAAGGTCGCAGCTGGCGCTCAGTTCATCCAGACGCAGTACTGTTACGACGTTCCTCGGCTTAGGAGCTTCATGCAGATGGTGGAGGACCTCGGATTGGCCGGCAAGGTCTTTATTCTGGTCGGTGTCGGGCCTTTGCGTACCGCGAAGGCGGCCGAATGGATGCGCACCAACGTGCCAGGTATACACATCCCGGACTCAGTCATCAAGCGCATGGCCGGTGCAGAAAAGCCGGCCCTGGAGGGCCGGCAAATTTGCGTCGACATCATTCAGGAAGTGCGCGAGATCACTGGCGTTTCCGGCGTGCACATCATGGCTTATCGGCAGGAGGACACAGTGCCGGAAATCGTCGATCGGTCCGGCGTACTGGCGGGGCGTGTGCCCTGGTACCCAGGCCGAGACGTCCCCCAATCAAACTTAAAGGAAACAGCATGACAGACACCGTGATCAGTTCTGCGACCCGGGAGGTCGTGATTGGCTTTGACCGTCCCTTCGTCATCATCGGCGAACGCATTAACCCGACGGGACGCAAAATTTTGGCAGCCGAGATGGTCGCTGGTGATTACAGCCGGGTGATCGCGGACGCTCTGGCGCAGGTCGAGGCTGGTGCCCACATGCTCGACGTCAATGCCGGTATCCCTTTGGCCGATGAACCTGCTTTGCTGGCTCGTGCCATCGAGTTGGTCCAGTCGGTCACTGATGTGCCGTTGTCGATCGACTCGTCCATCGTGGCGGCATTGGAAGCCGGGTTGGCAGTTTACAAAGGCAAGGCGCTGGTGAACTCTGTGACTGGCGAAGAGGATAGGCTCGAAACCGTGCTGCCCTTGGTTAAGAAATACGGTGCGGCAGTGGTCGCCATATCGAACGACGAAACCGGGATCTCCCAGGACCCGGACGTGCGATTTGCTGTGGCCAAGAAAATCGTTGAACGAGCATCGGACTATGGCATTCCGGCGTGTGACATCGTGGTCGATCCGCTGGTGATGCCGATCGGCGCTATCAATCAGGCAGGCGTACAAGTGATGCGGCTGGTACATCGTCTGCGCACCGAACTGAAGGTCAACACCACCTGTGGCGCTTCCAACGTCAGCTTCGGCCTGCCGGAGCGCAATGGTATCAACGCTAGTTTCCTTACCATGGCAATTGCCTCTGGCATGACCTCGGCCATTACTAACCCGCTGCACGCCGAAGTCGTCAAGGCCTGCATGGCCGCCGACGTCATGATGGGCCACGACCCTGACTGTATGCGATGGATTCGCAAGTTCCGAGAAGCACCCACCATGGGCGCTGACGGCGAAATGGGCCGTGGACGCCGCGAGGGTGGCAGCAGAAGGCGCCGAGAATGAACGGGTCACCAATCGCATGGGAGGCGCGGTGATGAGTGCTAAGGATGCGCTGGTCGTATTCACGCCGTCGGGTCGTCGGGGTCGTTTCCCGGTGGGTACCCCGGTCTTGCAAGCAGCGCGTTCACTCGGTGTGGACATTGACTCGGTCTGTGGTGGCCGTGGCATTTGCGGCCGTTGCCAGGTCTTGGTTTCCGAAGGTGAATTTGCCAAACATGGCTTGGTGTCCCGCGTTGAAAACCTCTCCCCCTTCGGTGCGGTAGAGCAGGAGTATTGCGCGACACAGTCCCTCGACGCTGACCGGCGCCTGTCGTGCTCGGCCCAGTTGCTCGGAGATGTGGTGATCGATGTGCCTTCGAGCAGTCAGGTTCACAAACAAGTGGTGCGTAAGCAGGCCGAGGCGCATGACGTTGAGCTCGACCCCTTGATCCGCCTGCATTACGTGGAAGTTCAGCAACCCGACATGCACGACCCGTCAGGTGACTTGCGCCGTCTTGAAGATGCCCTTGAATTCGAGTGGCGACTAACCGACCTTGCCTGTGACGTTATTGTGTTGCAGCAGTTGCAGGTTGCGTTACGTCAGGGCCAATGGAAGGTCACGGTCGCAGTGCATGCGGGTCGTCAGATCGTGGCGGTTTGGCCCGGTTTCAAAGAGCATGTTTATGGCCTGGCGGTGGATGTCGGCTCGACCACCATTGCCGCGCATTTGTGTCACCTTTCCTCCGGTGAGGTGGTCGCCTCGGCCGGCGTGATGAACCCGCAAATTCGCTTTGGCGAAGACCTGATGAGTCGGGTGTCTTACGTCATGATGAATCCCGGCGGTGAAAAAGAGATGACCACTGCCGTTCGGGCCGCCTTGAATGAGCTCGCTCAGGATGTGGCCTCACAGGCCGGGATATCGACAGAGGATATTTTGGAGGCGACCTTTGTCGGGAATCCCATCATGCACCACCTGCTGCTGGGCATCAACCCTGTGGAGTTGGGCGGTGCTCCTTTTGCGCTAGCCACTGACCGAGCCATCACGCTGTGGGCGGTTGAGATCGATTTCCTGATTCACCGCAATGCCCGGATTTACGTGCTGCCTTGCATTGCCGGGCATGTTGGCGCTGATACTGCCGGCGTGATATTGGCCGAGCGCCCCGACCTGTCCGATAAGGTCAGCCTGCTGGTGGACGTTGGTACCAATGCCGAGATCGTTCTTGGCAATAACCAACGCATGCTGGCCTGTTCCAGCCCGACCGGGCCGGCCTTTGAAGGCGCCCAAATCAGCTGCGGTCAACGTGCCGCTCCGGGCGCGATTGAGCGGGTCCGCATCGACCCGTTGACCCTTGAGCCCAAGTTCAAGGTGATTGGTTGTGAGTTGTGGTCCGACGAGCCGGGTTTTGATGCAGCGGTGGCGGGTTCTGGGGTGACCGGTGTGTGCGGCTCAGGCATCATTGAGGTGTTGGCTGAGATGTATCTGGCCGGCATCATTCGTCACGATGGCACGATCAGTGGTGAACTTGCCGTGCGCAATCCCCGCATTCAGGCAGACGGTCGTACCTTTTCCTACGAGTTGTACCGGGCGACGGCCAACGCGCCTGCTCTGAAGGTGATGCAAAACGATGTCCGGGCCATCCAACTCGGCAAGGCGGCTCTCTATGCCGGGGTTCGTTTGCTGATGGAGCGCATGGGCATCGAGAAGGTTGATAGGATCCGCCTGGCCGGTGCCTTTGGCAGCCACATCGATGTCAAATACGCGATGGTGCTGGGCATGATTCCAGATTGTGAGCTTGAGCAGGTCAGTTCGGCCGGCAATGCAGCGGGTACCGGCGCGCGGATCGCCTTGTTGGACCAACGCTCACGACGCGAGATTGAGCAACTGGTGCGCAGGGTCGAAAAGATCGAAACAGCGGTTGAACCCAGGTTCCAGGAGTTTTTCGTGGAAGCCATGGCGATTCCGCATTTGACGGCCCCCTTTGATTGTCTGCGCCGTGTGGTGACTTTGCCGGAGCGCATGGTTGTCGAGTCTGACAGCAGCGCACGCGGTCGGCGCGCTGCCAGGCGTACGGCAAAAGCCGACTGAACACGCGCATCAAAGCATGAGCGAATCAGTGGCTCCAAGTTTTGTTGACGGCATGACGATGCAAGGTGGTGGTGAACGTTTTGAGACCTTCAACCCTGCTACCGGTCAAGTAATAGCCGCGGTTTGGGATGCTGTAGCGGCCGACGTCGAGGCCGCAGTGGCCAGCGCCCAGCGGGGGTTTGAGCAGTGGTCGACTTTCACAGCCACGGAGCGCGGCCGCATCCTGCGCCGCGCTGCGGATTTGCTGCGTCTGCGCAACCGCGAACTGGCTGAACTAGAGGTTCGTGATTGCGGCAAGCCGATCCAGGAGGCCTTGGTGGTCGATGTTCAAAGCGGCGCCGACTGCCTTGAATTTTTCGCCGGTGCCGCAGCCACTCTGGCCGGCGCGCAGTACCCTTTGAAAAACGCATTCGCCTACACCCGGCGTGAGCCGCTCGGTGTCTGCGTCGGTATTGGCGCATGGAACTACCCCCTGCAAATTGCCTGCTGGAAATCAGCGCCGGCATTGGCAGCCGGCAACGCCATGATCTTCAAGCCGTCCGAACTCACGCCGATGACGGCTGTGAAACTGGCCGAGATCTACCTGGAAGCAGGCGTGCCACCCGGCGTTTTCAATGTCTTGCAGGGCCGTGGTCACACAGGGGCGCTGTTGGCGGCCCATCCGGGTGTGGCAAAGGTGTCGGTCACGGGCTCAGTGCCGACCGGCAAGCAGGTGATGCAGACCGCCGCGGGCACACTCAAGCGCGTCACCATGGAGCTTGGTGGCAAATCACCGCTGATCGTGTTTGACGATGCTGATTTGGAGCAGGCAGTGGCCGCCGCCATGATGGGTAATTTTTACACTCAGGGCGAGGTCTGCACCAATTGCACCCGGGTCTTTGTCCAGCGGGGCTTGGCTGAGCGGTTTTTGGCCAGACTCAAAGAGCGTACTGCTTTGCTTCGGGTCGGCGATCCAATGGATGAACTCACCGAGGTGGGGGCTCTGATTTCCAAAGCCCATGCCGAGAAGGTCATGGCTTACATTGCCAGCGGCCAGGCAGAGGGCGCTACGCTCAGTTTTGGCGGGCAACGTCTGGAAATACCTGGCTGCCCGGGCGGCGATTTTGTGGCGCCGACCATTTTTTCAGATTGCCAGGATGGAATGCGCATTGTGCGGGAGGAAATATTTGGCCCTGTTTTGTCTATGCTGGTGTTCGATGACGAAGATGAAGTCATCGCCCGCGCCAACAACACACGGTTCGGCTTGGTGGCCGGGGTGTTCACCAGCGATATCTCCCGGGCCCACCGGGTCGTGGCCCGCCTGAAGGCTGGCATTTGCTGGATCAACAACTACAACATCACGCCTATCGAGATGCCTTTTGGTGGTGCAGCCGAGTCTGGTATTGGCCATGAGAACAGCATGGTCGCAATGGATCACTACACCCAATTGAAAACGGTCTATGTTGAGTTGGGTCAGGTCGCGTGCAGCTACCGTTGAACGGCTGATTCACGTTGATGACAACCTTCGACTACATCATTGTCGGCGCCGGCTCGGCGGGTTGCGTGCTGGCCAATCGGCTCAGTGAGGACGGTGCCGCCAGCGTACTTCTGTTGGAGGCGGGCGCGCTGGACCACAGCCTATTTATTCATATGCCATCGGCCTTGTCCTACCCGATGGCAAACCAGAAGTACACCTGGTTGTATGAGTCCGAACCCGAACCCTACATGAATGGCCGTCGGATTCACTGTCCGCGGGGCCGTGTGATCGGCGGTTCTTCATCCATCAACGGCATGGTCTACATTCGTGGGCACGCCCTTGACTACGACGCTTGGGCCAATCGTGCGGGGCTAGAGAACTGGTCTTATGCCCATTGCCTGCCCTATTTCCGCAAGGCTGAGACCCGGGCTCAGGGCGGTGATCTCTACCGGGGCGATGCGGGGCCCTTGCATGTGAGCACGGGTGCCTGCGGTAACCCGCTTTACGGCGCCTTTATTGAGGCCGGCAAGCAAGCGGGCTATCCCTATACCGGTGATATGAATGGTTACCAGCAAGAAGGACTGGGGCCGATGGATATGACGGTTCACAAAGGCCGACGCTGGAGTACGGCGATGGCCTATTTGCGCCCCGCCTGGAAACGCAAAAACTTGACACTGCAAATGCGCAGCCTGGTGACTCGGGTGATGTTCGAAGGTGAGACATCGCGGCGAGCGGTTGGCGTTGAAGTGGTTTACGAAGGTCAATTGCAGCAACTTCGGGCTGCCAAAGAAGTGATATTGGCCGGAGGTGCCATCAATTCGCCGCAGTTGCTCAAATTGTCAGGGATCGGACAACCCAAGGAATTGCAACCGCTCGGTATTGCCCTGACGGCGCCGTTAGCCGGGGTGGGTGAGAACCTGCAGGATCATCTGGAGACCTATGTGCAGTTCGAGTGCACCCAGCCAATCACCCTGTTTTCTGCGCTCAAACCGCTCAACAAGCTCAAGATTGGTTTGGAGTGGCTGTTGTTCAGCTCTGGTCTTGGTGCCACCAACCATTTTGAGTCGGGTGGTTTCATTCGCAGCGAAGCCGGTGTGCGGCACCCCGACCTGCAGTACCATTTTTTACCGATGGCGGTGCGTTATGACGGCAAGTCGCCGGCCACCTGTCATGGTTTTCAGGCCCATGTTGGTCCGATGCGGCCGACCAGTCGGGGCCATGTTCGCTTGCGTGACGCCAAGGCAACCACTGCGCCCAGCATATTGTTCAATTACATGAGCACAGAGCAGGATCGCAAAGAAATGCGGGCTGCCGTGCGCCTGACACGCGAAATTTTTCAGCAAACGGCCTTTGACGCTTACCGTGGCGCCGAGTTGTCGCCCGGCATCCGGGTGCAAAGCAATGACGATATCGATGCGCACATCCGTGCCAATGCCGAGACCGCCTACCACCCTTCGGGCACTTGCCGTATGGGGACGGATGACATGGCGGTTACCGATGGTCAGGGGCGGGTTCATGGCGTTGAGCGCCTGCGCGTCGTCGACGCGTCCCTGATGCCGCGTGTCGTTAGCGGCAATCTCAACGCCCCCACCATCATGATGGCTGAGAAACTCTCCGATGCGATTCGTGGCCGCGCACCGATGCCGACGGCGGTCGTGCCTGTGTTCGAGCATCCGAATTACATGGCTGTCCAGCGCTGACCGGCTCTGCTATGGCGAACAATCAGTCGGACCCTTCTGAGCGCCAAGTGATCGAGCAACTGCTCGCCCGCTGGCCGCTGGCGGCGCGGTCCCGTTTGGTGGCATTGATCGAGAGACATGCGCACCAGGGTGCTTTTGCCATCTTTGACGCGGACAACACCAGCTACCAGCATGACCTGCTGGGCGCATTGCTGCCCTTTATGGAAAACAAGGGCATCTTGACCCGGGACACCATGCCGCCGTCGCTGGTCTTGATCCCGTTTCAAGACATTCCAGGTCGTCGCGAGACATTGCATGCTTACTACCAGCGCCTGTGTGAACTGGACGATCAGATCTCTTACCCCTGGGCTTCTCAGATTTTTTCAGGTTTTACTCTGCGTGAACTGAAAATCGAGCTTGATGATCTGCTGTCTGGCACACCGCCCATTCCGGTCCAGTCATGGGTTAATGGTGCGCTTCAAAACGCATTCGTACAGCGGCCCCGCGTGCTACCCGGGCAGCAAGCCTTGTACCAGGCTTTGACGCAGCATGGCATTGAGGTGTTTGTGGTCAGCGCTGCCAGTGAAGAGATGGTGCGCATGGTGCTGGCGGATCCGCACTATGGCTACGGCGTCAAACCCGAAAATGTCATCGGGGTGTCCTTGCTGCTGAAGGACCGGCAGACCGGTCAATTGACAACGGCCCGAAAGCAGATCAAGAACGGCTGCTATCAGCCCGTTGACTTGCTCGATCATGAGTTGACACCGACCCTGTGGGCTCCTTTGCCCTGGTACGAAGGCAAGCAGGCTGCTATTCACACCTATGTTCACCGTTGGAAGCGACCCATTTTGGTGGCCGGCGATACACCGGCCAGCGACGGGCCGATGTTGTTCCGCAGCGCCCATGTGGAACAGGGTGCATTGCGGCTTTTCGTGTCACGAACAGAGCGTCATTTTGAAACCATGGCGGCATTGCGTGACGACCATGCTGCGGAGCAATTGGCGCACGGCCTGAGCGTGACCGCCCACGACAACTGGCTTGTGGTCCAGCCGCATGAGATCGGGTAAAGTCGGCACGCTGGGTCATCGGCCCTGTCTTCTACCTAATTCCTACGACTACTGCGACCATGTCCGAACCCTCCAACAACCGGTTTTCAAGCCTGTTAGCCTCCCGTCCTTGGTTGCTGGCAGATGGCGCCACCGGCAGTAACTTGTTTGACGTGGGCCTGATGTCCGGCGATGCCCCCGAGCTTTGGAACATTGACCACCCTGACCGCATCAGGGCGCTCCACCAAGGCTTTGTCGAGGCCGGTGCCGACATCATTCTCACCAACAGCTTTGGCGGCACCACCTACCGACTGAAGCTGCACAACGCTCAAACCCGGGTGGCAGAGATCAATCTAGCGGCTGCCCGTTTGGCCAGGCAAGTTGCCGATGCCAGCGGTCGCGTGGTGGCGGTGGCCGGTAGCATGGGGCCTACGGGCGAAATCATGGAACCCATCGGGCCATTGAGCTTCGAGTTGGCGAAAGAGGCTTTCGCCGAACAAGCCAGAAGTCTGGCCGAAGGTGGGGCGGACGTCCTTTGGCTGGAAACTATGTCCTCCAAGGAAGAGGTCGAGGCGGCCGTGGCTGGGGCGGCCACTGTGGGCCTGCCCATTGTGTGCACGCTGAGTTTTGACACCAATGGTCGCACCATGATGGGTATTTCGCCCAGTGACTTTGCTGGGCTAGAGAAAACCTTCACGCCGCGCCTGGCTGCCTGCGGCACCAATTGCGGGACGGGCGCGTCTGAATTGGTGGCCTGCATCCACAACTTGGCTGAGGCGATGGGGCCAGAAGTGGTGTTGGTTGCCAAAGGCAACTGCGGTATTCCCCAGTATGTCGACGGTGCCATCTGCTACAACGGCACGCCCGAACTGATGGCCGTGTACGCCAAAATGGCGCTTGATGCAGGCGCTCGCATCATCGGGGGCTGCTGCGGCACCACTGCCAGGCATCTGCGCGCGATGCGTGAGGCGCTTGACAGCCATACGCGCGGCATTAGCCCAGCGCTTGAAGCCATTGTTAGCCAGTTGGGTGATGTTTCAACGGGCGCCCGTGCGCAATGGGGTGGCGAGCAAAGTCGCTTGGGTGGTGCTGCGCCCGGCGCCAACCTGGCGCGCGGGCGTGGCCGGCGATCGGGCGGCGCCTGAGCTAAAGTAAGTTGCGTTTGATTTTTTTGTCCCATTCGCGCACCAGAACTTTGGTGTCGCCTTCGTAGGCTTCAAGCCGACCCGTGACATGCCAATGGGTGGCCGTGGCGGTCATGGTCGAGTAGGTCTCGGTCCGCACTTTCCACTCGCCACGCGAGGTCTCTGTGGACCAATGGCACTCTTGCCGGGCGGATAAAGGATCGGCGGGCAGTATGCTGTACGACTCACGACCACAGCCCCAGGTGCACAACCCGTGCTCGTCGATCACGTTTCGGCCAAAGTCATCAACGATGCTCATGCGGCGCTCGCCGGTACGCTGGTCCACCAGCAATTCCCGCTTGTTCCACGGCTTGTCCAGCACGGTCAGCTTGACGGCAGGTGCCGCTTCTGCCGGGGCAAAAACGGGCGCCTTTTCATTGCGGCTGGGTTTGCGGACTGGCACATCGATGTGGCTCGCCCCAGTCTGTACGGTCAGCGTCACCGGTTCGGGGGCTGGCCAGATCAACGGCCAGTAGCTGGTTGAAATCGAAACCCGCAGGCGGTGGCCCTTGGGGATGCGGTAGGCCACGTCATCGAGTTGGATTTTCAGCGTGTAGGTTTTGCCTGGCTCCAGGGCTTCAGGGTGTTCGTGACTGTCGCGATGGCACAGATTGGCCACGGCGTAAGTCAGGCGGGACACCGCGCCATCTGGCCATACCGCGTTCAGTCTTACGGCTGCCACTGCCACTGGCCGGTTGGCGCTGACTCTCAGGTTCAAAACGGGCGCTCCGACCAAGTCCATATCCCGTGTCAAGGGCGCCGAATCAAAAGTCAGCGAGCCAGCGTCGTCCTGCCGCTGGTCCCCCGGGAACTCCGGGCCCATCCAGATGATGCAGTATTCACCGCTGTCAGCGCCGGTATGTTGCGGCGAGCTGATGAGGCGTTTGATTTTGGCGCCGGCGTCGCGGCTCAGACCGTCCGGGTTCAGGTGCCAGCGCTGCAGTTCGTGCCGGTCGGCTGGCCACACCTGGTCACTGACCCAGCGTCCGGGGATATGTGCCACAGAGGCGCCGGGCCGGCCCAGGTCCATGATGTAGGTGCGAAAGGCTGGGTCTTGCTCGACCCCGGTCGGCTGGTCTTTAAGCCAACGGTCCCACCAGCGCAGCGCTTCCTGCAAAAAGCCGATGCGTGGCTCAGGCACAGCGAAATGTGGGTACTTGTGCGCCCAAGGGCCAATAATGCCTTTGACGGGCGCCTGAATGCTGCTCACCAGGCGCGGTACGGCGTTGGTATAGGCGTCGTTCCAGCCGCCAATGGCCAGCACGGCGGCATCAATGGCGCCGATGTCCTCGCACACCGAGCCATGCTTCCAGTAGGCATCACGGTGCGGGTGTTCCAGCCAGGGGATAGCCAGCAAGGGCTCGGCCTGCAGTCGAGCCAGCCACATGTCGCGCCAGTGGTCGCCGACCAGCGCTGGGTCTGGCGGGCGTGATGAATAGGCAAACATGGTGGCCGACCAGCCCAGGTTCTCATTGAGCAGGCAGCCGCCTTTGTAGTGGATGTCGTCACTGTAGCGGTCGTCGGTGGAGCACAGGGTGATGATGGCCTTCAGGCCAGGCGGCCGGCGTGCCGCAACCTGCAGGCCGTTAAAGCCGCCCCAAGAGATGCCCATCATGCCGACCTCGCCCGTGCACCAGGGTTGCTGCACCAGCCAGGCGATCACGGCCTCGGCGTCGGTCAGTTCCTGTTCCGCGTACTCGTCCAGCATGATGCCGTCTGAGTCGCCGTTGCCGCGCATGTCTACCCGCACGCAGGCGTAGCCATGTCCTGCCAGGTACGGATGGGTCAAGGCATCGCGCACGATGGTGCCGTCTCGCTTGCGATAGGGCAGGTACTCCAGCACCGCCGGCACCGGTTTTTTGTCGCTATCGGTCGGCAGCCATAGTCGCGCCGCGAGTTGGGTCCCGTCTGGCAGTGGAATCAGCGTGTGCGGAATTTCGCGGACCTTGCGCGGAAAAGATTTGACTGTCTTCATGGTTCCAGTACCTTTGTTTTTGTGTCTCTCACCAGACTGAGCATAAGTGAATCGTAGGTCTGAATCAATATGTGTCCGGTGGCTTTGAATCGCCACGCTGGCATTTGCAGCATGACATTGGTGGCAAACTCTCTCCTGACCAAATTGGCTCTCATTTCACTCCTTACAAACCCCTACGCCCCTCTATGACCGATCTCCCAAGTGCCCCATCCCCGTCGTCGACCTATTTGGTGGGAGTGGACACCGGCGGCACCTACACAGACGCGGCCATCATTGACGCTGCCAGTCACCGCGTCATTGCCTCTGCCAAGGCCATCACGACCAAGGGCGACTTGGCCATTGGCGTGGCGGAGGCGATCACCCGCGCTGTCGGTTTGTTGCCACAAGGCCTGCAGCCGCAAGATATTTCGCTGGTGTCGGTGTCCACCACGCTGGCCACCAATGCAGTGGTGGAGGGGCATGGCAGTGCCGTTGGCGTGGTGTTGATCGGTTTTGATGCCGCCATGGTCGCGCGCACCGGTATCGCCCAAGCTTTCCCTGGGATGCCGGTTGAGTCGGTGGCTGGTGGGCATGACCACAATGGTGACGCCCGTGTGCCGCTGGATACGGAGGCACTGGAGGCCGCGCTGGCACGCATGGCTGACAAAGTGGATGCCTTCGCCGTGGCTGGTGCCTTTGCCGTGCGCAATGCGGCACATGAGCATGCGGCACGTGAGCTGATTGTGGCGCGCACGGGCAAGCCGGTGACCTTATCGACCGAGCTGTCTTCCTCGCTCGATGCGCCGCGCCGGGCCTTGACGGCGGCCCTCAATGCCCGGCTGATCTCCCGGGTGAGCAATTTGATCGAGGCCGTGCAACGGGCCATGGCGCAGCTGCAAATTCGTTGCCCGCTGATGATCGTCAAGGGTGACGGCACTTTGGCGCTTGCCGAATCGGTGGTGACACGACCGATCGAAACTGTGTTGTCGGGGCCCGCCGCCAGCCTGGTCGGCGCTCAATGGCTGTCGGGGTTGGACAGCTTCATCATGTCAGACATGGGGGGTACCACCACGGACCTGGGTGTGCTGCTGAATGGGCGACCACGCGTCGCATCGGATGGCGCCGAGGTTGGAGGCTGGCGCACCATGGTGCGGGCGATTGATGTTCGCACCATTGGCTTGGGCGGCGACAGCGAAGTGCTGCTCGGGCCGCAGGGCAAGCTCAGCATCAGCACACAGCGGATCGTGCCGGTGGCGTTGGTGGGCCAGCGCTACCCCGAGGTGCTGGCCATGCTGGAGGCTGACCTGGCCGATGTCGATGGTGGCAGTTCTATGCAGGGTCGGTTTGTGTTGTTGCCTTTTGGCGCCCGTGCTGATTCACCCACAGGTGAGTTGACCGCACGCGAGCGTGAGGTCCTGGAGCAGATTGGCGAACGCCCGCAAGCCTTGCGCAAGGTGGCCCATTCGTTGTCGGCGCAGCGTGCGATCAGCTCCCTGCGGCGTAAAGGCTTGATCCAGCTCAGCGGTTTCACACCGTCGGATGCTGCGCATGTGCTGGGTTTACAAGCCAACTGGTCCAGCGAGGCGGCCAAGCTGGCGGGCCAACTCGGGGCCCGCTTCCGCGAAATGAAGGTCCCGACGCCCGAGCGCACCGAGCAATTTGCGCGAGATGTCTGGAACGAGACCGTGCGGCTGACCGGGCGTGCCATTTTGGACACCGCTTTGGGCGTCAAACTGGCCGATGACCAGCTGCTCGATGCCGTCTGTCGAGGCCATACTCTACTGGGCTTGGCAACGGTTAGCCTGAAACCGAGCGTGCCCGTGGTGGCCGTGGGTGGACCGGTCAAGGTGTATTACCCTGAGGTGGCGCGGCGCTTGGGTTGCGATATGGTGTTTCCCGATTACTGCGATGTGGCCAATGCCGTCGGCGCGGCAACCGGTGTGGTCGCCCAGACCGTGGTGGTGCGCGTTGCCGGCGACGGCAGTGGTGTGTTCGTAGTTCATTCCACGGTGGGTACCCAGCAGTATCGCGACCCGGCGGAAGCCCTGGGCCAAGCCACCAAGATGGCGCGCGAGGCGGCCCGAACCGCGGTGCTGGCCATGGGGGCACAGGCGCCAGAGGTCAAGCTCACCCTGCAAAAGACCATGCTGCCCAACGCCACCAGTGATACCGGACTGCTGGAAGCCGTGATCACTGCAGAGGCGATCGGGCGGCCCAATGCGGCGGCCTGAGCTGACGGGGTGGGCTAACTCAGTGCGGCAAAGTGCCCGAGTCACGGCTAGCCAGTAGCGCAAGCACCTTGGTGAGTCCCTGGATCAGTTGATCCAGCGTGCCTGCGCTGTTCAGACTGATCCGGATGGCCCTGGGAGCCGGCGTGCGGCCTGCGACAAACTGGTCTGCCGTTCGCACCAGCACGCCCACCTGTCGCAGCGCGGCTGCAAAGCTGGACGAGGTCCAGATCTCTGGTAAGGGCAGCCATAGGTGTGGGTGGTCCGGGCGCCAGCGGTAACCCAGCCCTGACAAGATCCGGTGCGCCAGTTGTTGCCGCTCGGCGATGTGAGCACGTTGCAGGCCGATCAGACGCTGGGCCTCGCCGTTGGCCAGCCATTGCGTGGCGATCTCAGGCATCAAGGGCGCAACCATCCAGCAATCGGCCCGTATGCTCGCGGCTACTTTGTCCAGCCAGGCCGGCGAGGCTTCCAGAAAACCGACGCGCAAACCAGGGGCGAAGACCTTGCTCATGCTGGCCATCAAAAAGCTGTGGTTCGGCAGCAAGGTCGAAATCGCCGGTGGTGGATTCGCCAGCACGGCCGCGTGCACCACGTCTTCCATTAACAGCAGGTTACGGCGTTGGACAACAGCCGCAATCGCCTCGCGGCGCGCGCTGCTCATGGTGCTGGTTGTCGGGTTGTGCAGGGTCGGTGAACAAAAAAGCAGTTTGCCTTGGAAGGTCTGGGCGGCGCGGTCCAAGGCATCGGGCTGCAGGCCCTCATCGTCCATGGCCACGCCGATCACCTGTAAGCGGAGTGAGCGCGCCAGTGACAGCAAGCCCGGGTAGGTGAGTGACTCGGTCAGCAAGGTGTCACCAGGCCGGGCAATAGTTCGCAACACGCCGGCGAGTGCGTGCTGGGCACCGTGGGTCACCATCACGCGGTTCCAGTCACCGCTGGTGCCAAAGGTGCGCAGCCAGTCCGCACCAATCATGCGGTGCCGCTTGACACCGGTTTCCGGTTGGTAAAGCAACAACTCAGCCAAGCGGTTCGGGTCCTGCCTCAGCTGATCGAAAACGCCCAGCAAAGCCACACTTTCATCATTGGGGACGGCGACGTTGTAGGCCAGGTCAATCGGGGCGTTC
>CAMCZF010000014.1 GCA_945885775.1 Rhodoferax sp. OV413
AAACCGGGCGAAGGCGCTACAAAGCGCGAAAACAGCCCGTAGAGGAACAGAAAACGACGCGATTTCGCGGGATTACTCGTGAAATCTCACTATCTGAAAATTAGCCGACCGCTACTCCATTTGGTTAGCGGTTGTTCAGAGCATCCCTAAGGTGCCCACAAAACTGATGATTAGCATCGCTGGCAGCTCAGAAACGAGCGTTCGCCAGTCAAGCCACTCCCAAGACAAGCTCCATGGCGGTTGCCATGCCAGGTCATCAAGCCCGTGGAACATCCAGTTGTCGCGGCTACAAGCCGCGGCGGGGCAGATGCCGTATGCCAGCGCCACATTCACCAAGAGTGACGCTAAGAGCATCACCAGCGGTATCAGGAGTGCGGCAGAAACCCGACTTGCTAAACCGTAGAGGGCGAGCAAAACCGCCAGTGCCAGCAACAACTCGGGCCGGTACGGGTGCTCCAGCAGCGCGGCCAGGCCGCTTCGGCTCAGCGGTGTACCAGTAATGATGTCGAGCCCGCTGCTGCAGATCAGCCAACCATTAGAAGCCAAGAAGCCTGCCGTGACCGAAAACGGCATGAAGCGAACCAGCCCAGCCAATTTAAAGCGCCCCAATGCGTAGAACGCCACTGCGCAGACAACCGACGTCAGGAACAAGGTGGCCAATGCCAGATTGACGGTACGAAGCTCGGCAAACTCCATGGCACCGAGGGTGGCGAGCAGCCCTGCCAGCACAGACGTGGTGCTGGAATCTGGACCACCGATGAATCTGCGTTCTTCGGACAGCAGGCCGAACAGCGCACCGATCACCGCGGTAACGATGGCCGCTGCAATGCCGATGCCAACGTATGGCGCCAGCGGTCCTGAAAACAGCACCGCACCATACGAGACGGCGTAAATGACCGCGCTCAAGCCGACGGTGATGCCGGCAGCAGACTGCCGTGCCAGCCCTGTCAGCCACGGCATATTGACACCCGCCACACCAATAACTTTGCTCATGGAGAATCGATTTTCTTGCAAATCTATGACACTGTTGTTACCTCCACCAAGCAGTCGTAAAACGTGGGCGCCCGGCCCAGATCGGTCAGATGCTGGCTGGTCAGTTGGTTCACGTTGGTGCCGTCCAGCCCGAACTTGCGCCACCACACGCCCAGGCCGTGCACCACGCCCGGCCGGGCCCGGGCTGACACCACCAGCCGGCAGTGGTGCTGGCCGCGCTGGTTAAAGACCCGCACCGTGGCGCCATCATTCAGGCCCCTTGCAGTAGCATCTTGGGCGTGCATCTCCAGCAGCGGCTCGCCCTCGATGTCGCGCAGGCTCTGTACATTGACAAAGCTCGAATTCAGAAAATTACGTGCCGGCGGCGAGATCATCGCCAGCGGGTAATGGGCTGACGAACCTGGTGCTTCATAGTTAGGTAAGTAGTCGGGCAGGCCATCCAGCCCCTGCGCCATCAGCCTGGCGCTGAAGAACTCGCACTTGCCCGAGGGCGTGGGGAACTGCCCCTGCGCAAACGGCGCCTCCAACAGCGTCACCGGGGCAAAGCCCTGCGTTAGCAGCGCCTCAAAGTCCACCGCGTCGCCATAGGCCAGCCGGCACAGCGTCTGGTCATCCTCGGCAAACTCAGGCTCGGTGAAGCCCATGTGCTGCGCCAGCTCGCGAAATATCTGGGTGTTGGTCCTGGCCTGCCCCAGTGGTGCAATCGCCGGCCGGTTCAGCAGTGCGTCGGTGTGGCCGTAGCCAGCGTGTACGTCCCAGTGCTCCAGCTGGGTAGTGGCGGGCAGCAGATAGTCGGCAAAGTCGGCGGTGTCGGTCTGAAAGTGCTCCAGCACAACGGTAAATAGATCCTCGCGGGCAAAGCCCTGCACCACCCGGCCCGAGTCGGGCGCAACCGCCACGGGGTTGCTGTTGTAAACCACCAGGGCGTCAATGGCCGGGCCAAATTCAGCGCTGGCCGGGCGCAGCAGGTCATCACCAATGGTGCTCATGTTGATGGTGCGCGGCCGCCGGCCCGCCAGCAGGTCAGGCCGCTGCAGCGCAGCCCGGTTCACGGGAAAGCTACCCGAGCTCGATAACAGCATGCCGCCAGCCCGGTGTCGCCAGGCGCCAATCAGCGCCGGCAGCGCGGCAATCAGCCGCACGGCGTTGCCGCCACCGCGCACCCGCTGCATGCCGTAGTTGAGCCGTATAGCCGCCGGCCCGGCCTCGCCACGGCAGGCGCCGTAGGCCTGCGCCAATGTCCTGATTTGATCAGGCGTGATGCCGCACACCGCCGCAGCCCGCTCAGGCGGCCACTGCAGGGCCCGCTCACGCATCAGATCCCATCCCAGGGTGTACTGTGCCAGGTAATCGTGGTCCAGCCAGTCGTGCTGAATCAGCTCGTGCATCAGCGCCAGAGCCAGCGCGGCATCGGTGCCTGGCAACAGGGCGATGTGTTCGTGGCACTTCTCGGCTGTTTCGCTGCGGCGCGGGTCGATGCAGACCAGCCGGGCGCCGCGCCGTTTGGCCTCTTGCGCGTGCCGCCAAAAGTGCAGGTTGCTGGCAATCGGGTTGCTGCCCCAAATCAAAATCAACTTGGATTCAGTAAAAAACTCCACCCGCATGCCCAGTTTGCCGCCCAGCGTGTGCGTCAGGGCCTCGGCCCCAGCGGATGCGCAAATGGTGCGGTCCAGCAAAGAGGCACCCAGTTTGTGGAAAAACCGGGCCGACATGCTGTCGCCCTGCACCAGCCCCATGGTGCCGGCGTAGCTGTAGGGCAATATGCCCTGCGCTGCGTCCGGGCCACGCGCCGCGATGGCTTGCAAACGGCTGGCAATGTCACTCAGCGCCGCATCCCAACTCACCGGCTCAAATTGACCGCTGCCTTTCGGGCCCACCCGCTTCATAGGCTGCAGCAACCGATCTGGGTGGTAGGTGCGCTCGGTGTAGCGCGACACCTTGGTGCACAGCGTGCCTGCCGTGGCCGGGTGCGCCGGGTTGCCCTGCACCTTGACGGCCACCCCGCCCGAGACCGTGGTCAGCAACGAACAGGTGTCCGGGCAGTCGTGCGGGCAGGCGCCGCGCACCTGGTGGGTGCTGGGGTCGGGTTGGGTCATGTTCGGCCTAAGGGTTAGGGGTGATGGCAAGAGTTGCAGCTTGGCGCTAGACTGGCGCAAAGGAGAAACTATGAAGATCATTGATTCCATTGTCACGCAAGCCGCCTCAATCGCCAATGTGCGGCGCGACATCCATGCTCACCCGGAGCTGTGCTTTCAAGAAGTGCGCACCGCCGACCTGGTGGCCGCCAAGC
Source organism: Rhodoferax sp. OV413 (assembly GCA_945885775.1). Taxonomy (GTDB): domain Bacteria; phylum Pseudomonadota; class Gammaproteobacteria; order Burkholderiales; family Burkholderiaceae_C; genus Rhodoferax. The sequence goes on from CAMCZF010000014.1 coordinate 3,284, forward strand.
TGACTGAGTGGGGCATTCCCATCCACCGCGGCATGGGCACCACCGGCGTGGTGGGCATTGTCAAAAGCGGCACCTCGGCCCGCGCCATTGGCCTGCGCGCGGACATGGACGCCCTGCCGATGCAAGAGTTCAACACCTTCAGCCACGCCAGCCAGAACGCCGGCAAAATGCACGCCTGCGGCCATGACGGTCACACCGCCATGCTGCTGGCAGCTGCCCAGCACTTTGCCAAGCACCGCAACTTTGATGGCACCGTGTACCTGATCTTCCAGCCGGCCGAAGAGGGCGGCGGCGGGGCCCGCGAGATGATCAAAGACGGCCTGTTTGAGCAGTTCCCCATGGACGCCGTCTTTGGCCTGCACAACTGGCCCGGCTATGCCGTGGGTAAATTTGCCGTCAGCCCCGGCCCGGTGATGGCCTCCAGCAACGAGTTCAGGGTGGTCATCCGTGGCAAGGGCGGCCATGCCGCGCTGCCGCACAATGGGCTGGACCCGGTGCCGGTGGCCTGCCAGCTGGTGCAGGGCTTCCAGACCATCATCACCCGCAACAAGAAACCGATTGACGCTGGTGTCATATCGGTCACTATGATCCACGCCGGCGAGGCCACCAACGTCATCCCCGACAGCTGCGAGTTGCGCGGCACGGTGCGCACCTTCAGCCTGGAGGTGCTCGACATGATCGAGCGGCGCATGAAGCAGATCACCGAGCACACCTGCGCCGCCTTTGACATGAGCTGCGAGTTCACGTTTTCGCGCAACTACCCGCCCACCATCAACAGCGCCAAAGAGGCTGAGTTTGCCCGCCGTGTCATGACCAGCATCGTGGGTGAAGACAACGTGGTGGTGCAAGAGCCCACCATGGGTGCCGAAGACTTCTCGTTCATGCTGCTGGCCAAGCCTGGCTGCTACAGCTTCATTGCCAATGGCGATGGCACTCACCGTGAAATGGGCCACGGCGGCGGTCCCTGCATGCTGCACAACCCCAGTTACGACTTCAACGACGACCTGATTCCCCTTGGCGGCACCTATTGGGTGCGCCTGGCCGAAGAATGGTTCAAGACCGTCTGAGCGCACAACCATGACCCAGCCCGACGCTTTTTCTGACAGCTACGCCCAGGCCCGCGCCAAGTTTCAGGCGGCTGCCGCAAGTGCCGGGCTGGCGGTGCACGCCTACCCGCACCCGCTGCCCGGTTGGGACGGCGAGGCCCTGGCCACCGACGTGGTCCTGGACGGCCCGGCCAACGCCGAACGCCTGCTGATCGTCACCAGCGCCTGCCACGGGGTAGAGGGCTTTTGCGGCAGCGGCGTGCAGGTGGACGCGTTGGGCAACGCCGCTTGGCGGGCCCAGGCCCATGCCCAGGGCGTGGCCGTGTTGTATGTGCACGCCCTCAACCCGCATGGTTTTTCTTACCAGCGCCGCGTCACGCAAGAAAACGTTGACCTGAACCGCAATTTTCAAGATTTTGCCCAGCCACTGCCGGTGAACGAAGCCTACCGCGCTCTGCACGCCCTGGTGCTGCCCGAACACTGGCCGCCTGACGCTGCCAACCAGGTCGCCGTGGCCAACTACATCAGCCAGCACGGTATTACCGCCTTTCAGGGCGCCATCACACGCGGCCAGCATGAGTTTGCCGACGGCCTGTTTTACGGTGGCGCCGCACCCACCTGGAGCAACCTGAACATCCGGCAAATCCTGCGCGACCATGCCCAGGCCGCGCGGCGCCTGGCCTGGGTTGATCTGCACACCGGCTTGGGCCCTAGCGGCGTGGGCGAGCGCATTTTTGCCTGTCGCGACGACGCCACCGCCCTGGCCCGCGCCCGCCAGTGGTGGGGCGGCAATGGGGCCACACCCGTCACCTCTATCTATGACGGCTCGTCGAGCTCGGCCTTTCTCACCGGCCTGATGTGGATGGCCGCCTACCAAGAGTGCCCGCAGGCCGAGTACACCGGGCTGGCGCTGGAATACGGCACCTTGCCCATTGCCGACATGCTGCAAGCGCTGCGCGCCGACCACTGGCTGCACCAGCACCCTGATGCGCCAGCGGCGCTGGCAACGCAAATCCACCAGCAGGTGAAAGACGCCTTCTTTACCGACACACCGGTCTGGAAAGACCAAATCTTGAGCCAGGCGCGCCAGGTTCTGGCGCAGGCATCGGCCGGGTTGGCGGCCGCCTGATGAAAACCGGTCCCAGCCCGCTGCTGGCCCAGGATGGCCCCATCGTGGCCCTGCTGCGCCAGCGCGTGCCGGGGTTGATGGCGGCTTATGCCTTTGGCAGCCAGGTGCAAGGCACGGCCGGCCTGCACAGCGACCTGGACCTTGCCGTGCTGGTGGCTGGCTACGCCGACCCGCTTCTGCTGTGGGACCTGTCGTCCGCCTTGACAGACTTGGCCCACTGCCCGGTTGATCTGCTGGACCTGCGGGCCGCCAGCACTGTCATGCAGTACCAGGTCATCACCACCGGCGTCTGCCTATGGACGGTTGGCCTGCCGGTGGGCCTGTTTGAATGCTTTGTGCTTAGCGAAAAAACCGCCCTTGACGAAGCTCGGGCCCCCCTTCTTGCTGACATTCAGGCGAGAGGCACGGTTTATGGCCGATGACGTGCTGCTGAACAAGGCTGCCACTGTGGAGCGCTGTGTCGCTCGCGCCAGAGAAGAGTACTTCCAGGGCCCAGATACCTTTGCCACAGACTTCACCCGGCAAGACGCCGCTGTGCTCAATGTCCAGCGCGCCTGCGAAGCCGTGTTAGACATGGGCCAGCATTTGGTGCGGCGCGAGAGCCTGGGTGTGCCGCAGGGCGCCAGGGATGTGTTTGACCTGCTGGCCCGTGCAGGCTACATCCCGGATCCCCTGGCCACCGCGCTCAAGCGCATTGTGGCTTTTCGCAACATCGCGGTCCACGACTACCAAAGCCTGTTGCTGCCCATTCTGGTGAATGTCATCACCCAACATCTGGATGAGTTTCAGGCCTTTACCCGACTGCTGCTGCAACGCCCGAAATAGGCAGCTTTGAACGCCAAGGTCAAGCGACCAAGCGCCGCACAGCCATTTCAAGAAGCCCATCAAAGATCAGGTTGTCGATCAATTCCACGGGTAGGTTCATGCTGGGTGCCATTTTCCAACCGGCGCCGCCGGTCATTACGCAGTGGGGTTGGGTGCCGCAGTGGTTCCGCAGATGTTCAACCATGCGCGCTACAGCACCGGCAATCGCGTAGGTGCCACCGCTGGTCAGGGCGTCGCTGGTGTTGGTTGGGAAGAGGCGGACCTCACCGGTCGGCACATGTAAGCCGGCAGTGCCTGACTCAAGGGCGCGCAGCATGATGCCGTGGCCAGGAAGGATCAGCCCACCCAAGAACTTGCCGTTAGAGTCAATGGCATCCACAGTGACGGCAGTGCCGACCATCACCACCACCAGAGGTTGCGCCGGTCCTTGTGCCAACATGCGGTGCCAAGCGCCAATCAGGGCGACCCAGCGGTCAGCGCCTAGTCGGGCCGGGTGGTCATAACCATTGACCAGGCCGGCCTCAGCCGCGCTGGCCACCACCCATCGTGGTGCCACGTCCCAGATCTCCATCTGTTCTTCGACCCGGCGCTTGACCGCATCGCCGGCCACGATGCAGCCCAGCATGTGCTGGGGTGCTGGCAGCTTGGCCCAGGCGCCTTCGGCCAGTTTGTCAATATGCTCGAGAAACTCTGCCCCATGCGCCAAGAGGCGTCCGTGTGGGTGAGCATTTTCGTAGAGCGCCCATTTCAGGCGGGTATTGCCGACGTCGATCGCCAGGAAGGTCATGCTGTCATTATCTTCAAAGTCAGTTCTGCCGCCAGGGCAGGTCGCTGTGGCGCCAGCCGCCTTGTTGTCCGCGGTGGGCGTGGTCGTCCGGGTCGCCCTCAAAGCCCTCCAGAATGTTGTACGCCTCAATGCCCAGCTCGGTGGCGCGTTTGGCGGCGGCAATGGAGCGCACACCGCTGCGGCACAGCAGCAATGCTTTCTTGCCGGTGGGCACTGCGGCCTTTACCGCCGCATCAAAAGCCGGGTTCATGGCCATGCCAGGCCACTGCTTCCAGGCCACCGGAACGGCGCCCGGCACAAAGCCGACCCACTCGCGCTCGGCGTCTGTGCGTACATCAACCAGCACCGCTTCACCCGCAGTCCACCAGCGGTAGGCTAACTCGGGCGACACATCGCCGGCGTAGTCTGCGGCAGGGCGAGCGGTCTTGAGGTCGCCACCACCGGCATCGTGCTGGATGCCTGAATGCAGATTGGCGGGCACCGCCTCGTCGATCCGTTTGGGCCGTGGCAGATTCAGCCCTTCCATGATGGCCCGGAACTCAGCCAGCGATTTGCCCGCAATGCGCGGATTGCTGAGCTTTTCGGCACCAATGGTGGAGTGCGTGCGGCCTTGGTAGTCGTGCCCTGGCCAGACGGTGGTGGCGTTCGGCAGGGCGAACAGCACCTGGGTCAGGCTGTAATAAAGAGCCTCGGGGCTACCGGACTGAAAGTCGGTGCGACCGCAGCCATTGATGAGCAGAGTGTCGCCGGTAAAGACATGGTTGCGCCACAGAAAGCTCATGCTGCCACTGGTGTGGCCGGGCGTGTGCAGGGCAGTGACCTGCTCCTCGCCAAAGCGCAGGATGTCACCTGGCTTGAGCTGCATGGCGGCGGTGTGGATGCCGCAGCCACTGGGTGCGGCAGTTCGGGCGCCAACCATTTCCGCCAGCTGACCGGCGCTGGTGATGTGGTCCGCATGGGCATGGGTTTCCACCGTCCAAAGCAGTTTTAGCCCTTGCTCGCGCAGCACCGCCAGATCGCGCTCGATTTGCTCGTCCACCGGGTCGATGATGAGCGCCTCTCGCGTGGCGTCGTCAAACAGCAGGTAGGTGTAGGTGCTGGAGGCGGGGTCGAACAGTTGCAAGGGGCTCATCGGACTTTCCTGGTTTGGCTGGTCATTGAAATAAATTATGCTGCGGATTGAAAAAATGACCGGCCGTCTCGTGGTTTCTACTTAGTGGTGTTCTTTGCTGCACCGCCATAATTTGCGGGTAACCACAACTTGTGGATTGTGTGGTCGGTTTATAACTCTTATGTCATAACTCTTGGAGAATCTCTTGACTGATAGCAAAACACCCCGTCGTCGTAGTCTGCTCAAAGGCGTTGCCGTTGCCGCTGGCGCCATGTCCGCCCCCATGATCGCCAAGGCGCAGGCCGGCCCGATCTCCATGCGCTGGCAGAGCACTTGGCCGGCCAAAGATATTTTTCACGAGTATGCATTGGATTACGCCAAGAAGGTGAACGACATGACCGGCGGCGACCTCAAGATTGAGGTGCTGCCAGCGGGCGCGGTGGTGCCGGCTTTCGGTTTGCTGGAGGCTGTGTCCAAGGGCACGCTTGATGGCGGTCACGGTGTGTTGGGTTACCACTACGGCAAGCAAAACGCCTTGGCGCTCTGGAACTCTGGTCCGGCCTTTGGCATGGATGCCAACATGGTTCTGGCCTGGCACAAGTACGGCGGCGGCGAGCAGTTGCTGGCCAAGCTGTATGCCTCGATTGGCGGCAATGTGCAGTCTTTCCTGTACGGTCCCATGGCGACTCAGCCCCTGGGTTGGTTCAAAAAGCCAATTACCAAGGTAGAAGATTTCAAGGGTCTCAAATTCCGCACCAACGGCCTGGCCATTGATTTGTTCACGGCCATGGGCGCAGCGGTCAATGCCCTGCCTGGCGGCGAGATCGTACCGGCCATGGATCGTGGTTTGCTCGATGGTGCAGAGTTCAACAACGCCTCATCGGATCGCTTGCTCGGTTTCCCTGATGTGTCCAAGGTCTGCATGCTGCAAAGCTACCACCAGAGTGCTGAGACCTTCGAGATCATGTTTAACAAGACCAAGTACGATGCTTTGCCGCCCAAAATGAAGGCCATCATTGCCGGCGCCACCGAGGCCGCTTCGGCCGAGATGTCCTGGAAAGCCATCGACCGTTATTCCAAAGACTACATCGAGTTGCAGACCAAAGACAAGGTCAAGTTCTACAAGACGCCAGATGCCATTTTGCAAGCCCAGCTGAAGCTGTGGGATGCTATTCTCGAGAAGAAATCGGCTGAAAATCCGCTCTTCAAGGAAGTTGTGGAGTCACAGAAGGCATTTGCCGAGCGCGCCGTCAAGTGGGACCAAGACACCTATGTCAGCCGTCGCATGGCCGTTGGTCATTTCTTCGGCGCCAAAAAGGCAGCGCCTGCTAAAGCGGCGCCTAAGAAGGCCTGATTTTCCGCGGCAGTCGAGATGTCAGCCATCCGAACCTGATTCGGATGGCTGAACTTTTTTAGTGAGAGCACTTCATGCAAAAATTATTGCTGGCTGTGGATAAGCTCAGTACGGTGATTGGGCAAGCCTTTTCATGGCTGATCGTTGTCCTGACCCTGCTCATCACCTGGGAAGTGTTCTCACGCTACGCGCTGGACAACCCGCACCCCTGGGCATTTGACGTGATGAGCATGCTGTACGGCTCGGTGTTCATGATGGCGGGTGCCTACACGCTGTCCAAAAATGGGCATGTACGGGGCGATGTGCTTTACGGGTTTTTTCCGCCGCGCCTGCAAGCCGGTTTGGACTTGGCCTTGTACATTCTGTTCTTTATTCCCGGCGTGGTGGCTATGGCCTGGGCCGGCTATAACTTTGCTGCTGAGTCCTGGGCCATCAATGAGCATTCCAATATCACGGCCAACGGCCCGCCGGTTTACCCTTTCAAAACCATCATCCCGATTGCCGGCACTATTCTGCTGGCCCAGGGCCTGGTGGAGATCGTGCGCTGTATTGTTTGCCTGCAGCAGGGTGCCTGGCCGTCTCGGGGGCAGGACGTCGAGGAAGTCGACGTTGAGAAGCTGAAAGAAATGGTGCACGTGAAAGACGAAGATATTGCCCAACTGGGCGCGCTACAGCCAGCCGCTGCGGGGCATAAAAAATGAGAAAAGAAGTCTGGTTTGGCCTCTCCATCATGGCCGCGGTGGTGCTGGCTGCTTTTGTGTTGTTGCCCGCGCCCTCTCAAATGACCAACGGTCACCTGGGTTTGCTGATGCTGGCGCTGGTGGTGGTGGCCATCATGCTTGGTTTTCCCACGGCCTTCACTTTGATGGGCATGGGCATGGTCTTCGCCTGGATTGCCTACCGCAGTCAAAACCCGGGTTTGGCGGTGCAGCAAACCCTGGACTTGATGGTGCAGCGGACTTACTCTGTGATGTCCAACGATGTCTTGATATCGATCCCCCTGTTCGTCTTCATGGGTTATCTGATCGAGCGTGCCAACCTGATCGAGAAGCTGTTCAAGAGTATGCACCTGGCCACCGCCCGTTTACCGGGCTCTCTGGCGGTGGCCACCATCATCACCTGCGCCATTTTTGCCACGGCCACCGGTATCGTGGGCGCGGTGGTGACGCTGATGGGTTTGCTGGCCCTGCCGGCCATGCTGCGGGCGGGCTACAGCGTGCAACTGTCGGCAGGTGCGATTACGGCGGGTGGTTGTCTGGGTATTCTGATCCCGCCGTCGGTGATGTTGATCGTGTATGGCGCCACTGCAGGCGTGTCGGTGGTCAAGCTGTACGCGGGGGCATTTTTCCCGGGCATCATGCTGGCTTCTCTCTACGTGGTGTATGTGGTGGTGGTCGCCAAGCTCAAACCCCATCTGGCACCGCCTATGTCTGCCGAAGACCGTCGCGTGCCACTGCCCGAGTTTGCCCAGATCGTGTCAAGCAGCGTCAGCGAAAGGGTGCTACCTGGCCTGATTGGCGCCATCAAAGGCAAACGCAACAGCGCGGTGCCGCTGCGCAGCCTGCTCAGTCACCTGGGCATTGCGGTGTTGCCGGCGCTGACGGTGGCACTGATCATGGGCATGGTCTATTTCAAGGTGACCGCGCCTTTGGTCGAAGAAGCCGCCGAAGGCGTGGTAGCGATGGGTGCTGCTGCCTCCGGAGTGCCCGAAGAAGAGGAAAAAAGTGTCAGCGGACTGGCCGAGCCGGAAGAGGCTGGAGACCTGAAGCCGCCACCTGGCGCTGCTGACACGAAGGCCGAAGCGGCCTCCGAACCGGCCGCTGCCTCCACCCCAGCGACGTCGGCCGAGCCGGCCAAGGCAGCGGTAACCGAGCCTGCCGCCAAGGCGGTTGCCGAGCCTGCCGCCGTGCCGCAGCGAGTGCCTCCGCCAATGAGTTTCTGGGTTGCTTTGGCCAGTTGCGCCGTGGCACTCGCCATTTTTTATGCTTACTTCAGCTTCGCACGGCTTGAGATCTTCAAGATGCTGCTCGGCTCGTTCTTTCCGTTGGCGGTGATGATTTTGGCGGTGCTGGGGACCATCGTCTTTGGGCTGGCCACGCCCACCGAAGCGGCGGCCATGGGTTCCATGGGTGGCTTGCTGCTTGCTGCAGCTTACCGGCGGCTGAACATGACGGTGATGAGGGAGTCTGTCTACCTGACCGCAAAGACCAGCGCCATGGTTTGCTGGCTGTTTGTGGGCTCCAGCATTTTTTCTGCCGCTTTTGCGTTGCTGGGCGGTCAGGAACTGATCAACCAGTGGGTGCTGTCGCTCAACATGACGCCCGTGCAGTTCATGATTCTGGCCCAAGTGGTGATTTTCTTGCTGGGTTGGCCGCTGGAGTGGACCGAGATTATCGTGATCTTCATGCCCATCTTTATCCCCTTGTTGCCGCACTTTGGCATTGACCCTTTGTTTTTTGGCTTGCTGGTGGCACTGAACCTGCAAACTGCGTTCTTGAGCCCGCCGGTGGCGATGGCAGCCTTCTACCTGAAGGGGGTGAGTCCGCCACACGTGACCTTGAACCAGATCTTTGCCGGCATGTTGCCCTTCATGGCCATTCAGGTCCTGGCCATTTTTCTGTTGTACCAGTTCCCGGCCATTGGCATGTGGTTGCCGCAAATGCTCTATAAATAAAGCAGAAAAGGCGCTAACATTGACGTTTACGTAAACGTCAATGTGGGCCACTGCAGTATTGCTATGCAGCTGGCCTATGGAGCCCTGCTATGACCGACCTGTCTGCTGAATTCAAAGCCCTGGCCAACTACCGGCCCACGCACAAGGTGCGTTTCGTCACCGCCGCCAGCCTGTTCGATGGCCATGATGCCGCCATCAACATCATGCGCCGCATCCTGCAGGGCATGGGCGCCGAGGTCATCCACCTTGGCCACAACCGCAGCGTAGACGAAGTGGTGACCGCGGCGCTGCAAGAGGACGTACAGGGCATCGCCATCAGCTCTTACCAAGGCGGCCATGTGGAGTACTTCAAGTACATGGTGGACCTGCTGCGTGCACGTGGTGGCGCCCATATTCAGGTGTTTGGTGGCGGTGGCGGGGTGATTGTGCCGCCGGAGATTCGCGAGTTGCAGGCCTACGGCGTGGCCCGTATTTTCAGCCCGGAAGACGGCCAGCGCATGGGCCTGGCCGGCATGATTGGCGAGATGGTGATGCGCTGCGACCAGGACCTGACGCCGCACGCCCCCACAGCACTGGCGGCGCTGCAGGGCCATGGCGAGATGGCCTGGCGAGCACTGGCCCAGTGGATCACCGCTGTTGAAAATGAGAAGGCAAATCCGGCTCTAGCCCAGGAGATACGGGCGTTCGCTGCTACAAAAAAGATACCGATGGTGGGCATTACCGGCACGGGTGGCGCCGGCAAGTCGAGCTTGACCGATGAGCTGATTCGCCGGCTGCGCTTGGACCAGGATGACCGTTTGCGCGTGGCTGTGATCAGCATAGACCCCAGTCGGCGCAAGAGCGGTGGCGCCCTGCTGGGCGACCGTATTCGCATGAACGCAATAGCGCCGTGGGCCGGCGGCCCACGCGTGTTTATGCGCAGCCTGGCCACGCGTGACTTTGGCTCCGAGATCAGCGCAGCGCTGCCCGACGTGATTGCGGCTTGCAAGGTGGCCGGTTTTGATCTGGTGGTGGTGGAGACGTCTGGCATTGGCCAGGGCGACGCGGCGATCGTGCCCCATGTGGATGTGCCGCTGTATGTGATGACGCCCGAGTTTGGCGCGGCCAGCCAGCTGGAAAAGATTGACATGCTCGACTTTGCAGAATTTGTGGCCATCAACAAGTTTGACCGCAAGGGCTCGCTTGATGCCCTGCGCGATGTGGCCAAGCAGGTGCAGCGCAACAAAGAGGCCTGGACCACACCCTTGACCGACATGCCGGTGTTTGGCACCATGGCGGCCCGCTTCAATGATGACGGCGTGACCGCGCTGTACCAGGCGCTGCTGCAACGTCTGGCTGCGCTGGGCCTGCCGGTGCAGCCCTCGCGCTTGCCGCAGGTGGCGGTGCGCCACAGCACCAACCAGACGCCGGTGGTGCCCGCAGCGCGCACCCGCTACCTGGCCGAGATCAGCGACACCGTGCGTGGCTACAAGGTCCGTGGGCGCAGCCAGGCCCGGCTGGCGCGTGAAATCCAGCAGTTGCGCGAATCAGCCCGCATGCTCAGGGAAGCGGATGCCACCAAGACCCGCGCCGCGGAGGCCGTGCTGGACCTGGCCAGCCAACGTGACGCGCACCTGGGTGCCGCTGAGCGCAAGCTGCTGGCACAGTGGCCGGCGATGCAGGCCGCCTATGCCGGCGACGAGTTCGTGGTGACAATCCGCGATAAGGAAATCCGCACCGCGCTCACCACCAAGTCGCTCAGCGGTACCACCATCCGCAAGGTGGCGCTGCCGCAGTACGAGGACCACGGTGAAATTCTGAAGTGGCTGATGCTGGACAACGTGCCCGGCAGCTACCCCTACACCGCCGGCACCTTTGCCTTCAAGCGTGAGGGCGAGGACCCGACCCGTATGTTTGCCGGAGAGGGCGACGCCTTTCGCACCAACACCCGCTTCAAGCTGCTGAGCGCAGGCATGGCGGCCAAGCGCCTGTCCACCGCGTTTGACTCGGTCACCCTGTACGGCAACGACCCCGACCCGCGGCCAGACATTTACGGCAAGGTGGGTAACTCGGGCGTATCCATCGCCACGCTGGACGACATGAAGGTGCTGTACAGCGGGTTCGATCTGTGCAGCCCCTCCACCAGCGTCAGCATGACCATCAACGGCCCGGCGCCCAGCATTTTGGCAATGTTCATGAACACGGCGATTGACCAGAACATTGACAAGTTCAGGGCTGACAATGGCCGCGAGCCGACCGAGACTGAGCTGGCCAACATCCGCGAATGGGTGCAAGAAAACGTGCGTGGCACGGTGCAGGCCGACATTCTTAAAGAAGACCAGGGCCAGAACACCTGCATTTTCAGCACCGAGTTCAGCCTGAAGGTGATGGGCGACATTGCCCAGTACTTTGTGCACAACCGGGTGCGCAACTTTTACTCGGTGTCGATCAGCGGATACCACATTGCCGAGGCCGGTGCCAACCCGATCAGCCAGCTGGCCTTCACCCTCAGCAATGGCTTTACCTTTGTCGAGGCCTATCTGGCGCGCGGCATGCACATTGATGACTTCGCACCCAATTTGAGCTTTTTCTTCAGCAACGGCATGGACCCCGAGTACACCGTGATGGGCCGGGTGGCCCGGCGCATCTGGGCGGTTGCCATGAAAGAAAAATACGGCGCCAACGAGCGCAGCCAAAAGCTCAAATACCACATCCAGACCAGCGGCCGCAGCCTGCATGCGCAGGAGATCCAGTTCAATGACATCCGCACCACGCTGCAGGCGCTGATCGCCATCTACGACAACTGCAACAGCCTGCACACCAATGCGTTTGACGAGGCCATCACGACGCCTACCGAAGACTCGGTGCGCCGGGCGATGGCGATCCAGCTCATCATCAACCGCGAATGGGGCTTGGCCAAGAACGAGAACCCGTCGCAGGGTGCCTTCATCATCGAAGAGCTGACTGAGCTGCTTGAAGAGGCGGTCTTGACCGAGTTTGAACGCATCGCCGAGCGTGGCGGCGTGCTGGGCGCCATGGAAACTGGCTATCAGCGGGGCAGGATTCAGGACGAGTCCATGCACTATGAGATGCTCAAACACACCGGCGAGCTGCCCATCATTGGCGTCAACACCTTCCGCAACCCGCACGGTGACGCCGTGCTGGACAAGCTTGAACTCGCCCGCTCGACTGACGAAGAAAAGCAGAACCAGCTCACGCGCCTGGCCGACTTTCATGCCCTTCACGCCAGTGAGGCGCCGGCCATGCTGCAGCGCCTGCAGCAGGCGGTGATCGAGAACCAAAATGTGTTTGAAGTGCTGATGGACGCGGTGCGAGTCTGCTCGCTGGGGCAGATCACCAATGCCTTGTTTGAGGTGGGCGGGCAATACCGACGTAACATGTAAAGTCTGCAACCCCGCGAATCTGGGCCCGTTTGGACACCATTTACATCATTGCTGCCTTGTGCAGCGCACTGCTCCACGCCACATGGAACGCAGGCGTCAAGTCCACCGGGCAGCATGCGGCGGTGATGACCGGTCAAATGCAGGTAGCGGCCCTGGTCGGCCTGCCGGTGCTGTTTTTTGTTGACATGCTCAATTTGGCGTCACTGGGCTGGATCGCCGCCTCGGCCCTGTTTAACGTGCTGGGCCTGAGGGCCATCTTGCGTGCCTACGACCATGGTGAGTTCGGGCTGGTTTACCCCATGTCGCGTGCCATCATGATCATGCTGGTTGTGCCACTGTCTACCTTGCTGGCGCAGGAGCAGCTTCCCATGGGCGCGATGCTGGGCATTGGGCTCATCATCTTAGCGCTCACCATGCTGGCAATGGGCGCGCGACACGGCAATGATTTCTCTCGCCACGTCTTGATATGGACCGGCGTGGGCGGGGTCTTGAGCGCCTGCACCGTGCTGATTGACGCCCATGGCATTCGCCAGTCTGGCTCGCCGTTTGCCTATGGCTGTATCGTTGCGATTGTTAACGCTGCCAACATGACATGGCAGCAGCGTCGGGTGCCGGGCCTGTTTGCCACGATACGCCAACACGCCGGCGTCACCCTGTGGTCAGGGGCGCTGTCCATGGCGTCCTACCTGCTGATTGTCTGGGTGTTTAGCAGGGCGTCCATTGCGGGTGCGGCGGCCTTACGCGACACCAGTTCGGTGTTCGCGGTGCTGATCGCTATGGTTTTCATGAAAGAGGCGATCAACCGGACCAAGCTTGTGGCGGTGGCCCTGGCCATCGCCGCCATTCCCCTAATGCGCCTGAGCTGACGCGCTGCGCCGCCGGCGCCAGCTTCGGTGAGACTTCAGCCGCCCTGGTGCGGACGCTTGCCGGGGTTCTTTTTGTTGTTGGTGGCAGTGCCACGCTCGAGGCTGCGCTTTTGGCCGCGAGGTGCGGTGAAGCACACGCCCTTAGGAGGCACAGGCCGGGGGGTGGCCAGGCGGTCGGCTTCGGTACGGAATTCTTTGGGCATGACGCTCACTCCAGATATTTGTTAGAAAACCGCAGATTATCCCTGCTTCCGGGGCCTGATCGGCAACTGCCGCCCAGGTGACTGTCAGCTCGGTGTCTCGTCGCTTAAGCTGCTCGCTCTTTAAGGGGTTTTTGTCATGAGCAATTTGTTTTCATTGCAGGGCCGCACCGCCCTGATCACCGGCGGCTCGCGGGGCATCGGCCGCATGATTGCCGCTGGTTTTCTGGCCCAGGGCGCACGGGTCTACATCTCGGCGCGCAAGGCTGCCGTCTGCGACCAGACCGCCGCAGAGCTGGGTGAGTTGGGCCACTGTGTGTCGCTGCCTGCCGATGTCTCCAGCGTCGCTGGTGCAAAAGCGCTGGCTGCCGCCTATGCAGCCCATGAGCCGCAACTCGACATTTTGGTCAATAACGCCGGGGCGGCCTGGGGTGCGCCGTTTGACGACTTTCCTGAAAGTGGCTGGGACAAGGTGGTTGATCTGAACCTGAAGGCGCCGTTTTTTCTGACCCAAGCGCTTGCCGGCCATTTGCGCCTGGCTGGTAAACAGCGGGTGGCCAAGGTGATCAATATTGCCTCTATCGATGGCCTGTCGGTTAACCCGCAGGAAACCTACTCCTACGCCGCCAGCAAAGCGGGCCTGGTGCACCTGACACGGCGCATGGCGCTGCGCCTGATCCAAGACAACATCGCGGTGACCGCGATTGCCCCGGGTGCCTTTGCCTCCGAGATGAACCGCGACGCACGGGACCGGGCCGAAGAGGTGTCGGCCCACATTCCGGCTGGCCGTATCGGGGTGGACGAGGACATGGCGGGCGCCGCGATTTACCTGGCTTCGCGGGCCGGCGACTACGTGGTGGGCGAAACCCTGGTGGTGGACGGTGGCGTCACACTCACGCGCTGATCGCTGCGTCGGGGTCGTTCAACTGGTGGCGGCTGATCAGCGCCTGGCGCTGGCGTGGGTCGAAATTGATGCGAGAAGCATCGTGCCCCACCGTCTGCAACAGGCGCGGGTCCATCACGCGCCGCCATAACGGTGGAAAGTAGGCGATGCTGAACATGCCGAAGTAGCCGTTGGGCAGGCGTGGCAAGTTGTCAAAATGGCGCAAGGACTGGTAGCGGCGTAGCGGGTGGGTGTGATGGTCGGAGTGGCGCTGCAGGTGAAACAGCGCCCAGTTCGAAAAAATGTGGTTGCTGTTCCAGGAGTGGTGCGGCTGGCAGGGCTCATACCTGCCGGGGCTGATTTCCCGTCGCAACAGGCCATAGTGCTCCACGTAGTTGGCCGCCGTGAGCTGAAAATTGGCCCAAAAGGACGCCACCAGCAAGAAAGGCAGAATTTCCGGACCCAACCAAATCATTAACCCACCCCATAGCAGCAGGGTGATGAGTGCGGGTTGGATGATCTCGTTGTTGAGTGACCACACCGCCAGGCCACGCTGGCGCAGTCGGGCAGTCTCAAGCTGGCAGGCACGCCGGAATGCGCCGGGCATTTCACGCAGCACAAAGCGGTAAATGGACTCGCCCATGCGCGATGACGCCGGGTCGGCCGGGGTGGCCACGTCACGGTGGTGTCCCCGGTTGTGCTCGATAAAGAAATGGCCATAGCCGCTGGGCGCGAGGACCATTTTGGCCAACCAGCGTTCCAGCGCCGTGTTCTTGTGGCCCAGTTCATGCCCGAGGTTGATGCAAAAGCCGCCCACAGTGCCACAGATCAGCACCATGGCCACCACCCCGTGCCAAGGCAGCGCTTGCGTGGCGACAAACCAGGCACTGAAAATGAAGGATAGCCAGAGCACCGGCACCAGCAGGTAGGTGATCCAGCGGTAATAGGGGTCGGCGTCCAAGGCTGCCACGGCGCTTTCCGGCGGGTTACTCAGGTCTTCGCCAAGTAAGCGGTCCAACAGTGGGGCCAGCCCATAAAAGAATACAGCCGGGAGCCACAGGGTCCAGGCTTGTCCTGAGCCCAGCATCAACGCCGGGCCGATGCCAACGATGCAGGGCACCAGCATAGACAGCAGCCAAGCGTAGCGCTTGCGGTCGCTGTACGGTGTACCGGTGAGGGCTGAGGCAGTAGGTGGACGCATAGTCGGTTAATTGAAGGGTCAGAGGCGCAGCCTGACCACCGATTTTGCGGCAAAAAGCTGGGCGCCGATCAGCGCGCCCGAAATGGGCTTAGTTCAGCAGTTCGCTGTCCAAAGTTTCAAACTCTTCGGCGTCGATGGCGGCGTCATAGGCAGCCCGGCTGTCGATGGCCTGTTGGGTGTAAGGGATCAGTGGCTTGTCCAGTGGGCGCAGTTTGTGGCGACGCAGGCGGCGCAGCTGCTCGGAGCGCTCCATGGTTTGCAGCACCAACTCAGGCTCCATCATCAGGCTGAACGGGTTCAAGGCAATCTCGGTGGTTTTCATCAGGCTTCTCCGGTAAGTTCAAGGCGCTTTTGCGCTTAGGTGAACTTTAGCCCCGGAGTTGGCCAACTGAAGTCAGCAAGTGGCTGTATCGATTGTCAGAATTTCCCTTACAAGAAGTGCCTGTGCTGATTGAGACAAGCTTAGATTGCCCCTGCACGCGCCAACAAAGCGGCGTCAAGCCGCTCGATGGCGAGATCGAATTCAAAGGCGGTGACGGCCTCCACAATGGCCGGAAACGCTTGGCGGTAAGCTGTGGCAAGCAGCGCTTGGTGGCGCTGCAGCCAGTCAGTGGCCTCCGGGTCCATGTCGGACAGGAGGTGGCGCAGGCGCTCGGTCACCTCGGCCAATTGAACCTGGTCGATGGGCGTACCCTGGGAGCCATCCAAAGTTTCGGTGGACGGGGCCTTGGTTGACAGGCTTTCGGCGATGGCCATGACCAGCGGATCCAGGCGCTGCTGTAGTGCAAGCAGCGGCATCTGCAGCGCCTCAAGGGTCGCGCCAGTTTTCAGCGCTTGCTCCAGTTGCCCCGCCAGTTCCTGCACTGCCACAGCACCGATATTCCCAGAAACCCCTTTTGTAGTGTGGGCCAGGCGGATGGCGGTGTCCCGGTCGCCAGTGGCCAGGGCAGCATGGAGGGCGGCGAGAGTGCCAGCCTGACCGGCCGCGTAACGCTCCAGCATGGCGATGTAGCGCGGCACCTTCCCCAGCACGCGCTTGAGACCCAGCGCGGTGTCAAGTCCCTCGATGCCTTCGGGTAACGGCGGCTCGGCTGTGGCAGCTCCCTCGGAGGCAACGGCCAGGGCAGCGTTACTGGTTGGCGTAGCCAATCGGTCAGGTGCGGAATCGGCGTGCGCTTGCGAACTGACAGCGAGGAGCGCAGTTGGTTTGATCCAGGTCCGCAGCGCGCGCCACAGGTCTTCCGGGTCGATCGGCTTGATCACCACATCCTGCATGCCCGCTGCCAGGCAGCGCTGGCGGTCTTGTTGCATCGCATTGGCGGTTGTCGCCACGATGGGCAGTTGCGTGGCGCTCAATGACTGCCTAATCCGCAGGGTGGCGGTCACGCCGTCCATCACCGGCATCTGCATGTCCATCAGTACCAGGGCGTAGGGCTCGGTCGCTGCTGCCACCTTGTCCAGCGCTATTTTGCCGTTCTCTGCGATATCCACCACAAAGCCTGCGTCGGTGAGCATCTCAAAGGCCACCTGCTGGTTAAGGTCGTTGTCCTCGACCAGCAGCAGCCGGGCACCACGCAGGGTTGCCATGATGTCAGTCGTGATGGGGTCGTGCAAGGCCTGCTCGGGGCTGTCGCCTGGGCCGGGTCTTGTTCTGTGACGGCTATTGGCATTGCCGATACCCACACGGGCTGTGAACCAGAATGTGCTGCCCTGGCCAACTTCGCTCTCCACGCCCACCGCACCACCCATCATCTCGGCGAGTCGCTTGGTGATGGACAGGCCCAACCCCGTGCCACCGTACCTGCGCGTGGTGGAGGTGTCGGCCTGCTGAAAACTCTGGAACAACTTGGCCAACTGTTCGGGTTTAAGCCCGATACCGGAGTCGGTGACCGCACCATACAGCAGCACCGACTCATGGGTCTGCTCGCTCACCCGCAATGCCACGTTGATCTGGCCCTGGTCGGTAAATTTGACGGCGTTGTTCGCATAGTTGATCAGGATCTGGCCCAGTCGCAGGGCGTCGCCGACCAGAAACTCAGGCACATCGGGCGCAACGTCGAACGTCAGTTCCAGGCCTTTGGCAGACGCTTTATCGCCAATCAGGCTGGTGACGTCATCGATGACTTGATCCAGGCGGAACCCCGCCTGCTCCAGGTCGAGCTTGCCGGCCTCGATCTTGGAAAAATCAAGGATGTCGTTGATCAGCCCAAGCAGGTGCTGGCTAGAAGACTCGATCTTGCCCATGTAGTCGCGCTGACGAGGTGTGAGCTCAGTCTTGAGCGCCAGGTGACTCATGCCGATGATGGCGTTCATCGGTGTGCGGATCTCGTGGCTCATGTTGGCCAGGAATTCGCTCTTGGTTTGGGTGGCGCTCTCAGCCGCCTTTCGGGCCTCGACCAGTTCAGTTTCCTTTTGCTTGCGCCAAGTGATCTCAGAGGTGCACCCCCGAAACCCGATGAACAGGCCCTTTCGGTCATGAATGGGCATTGCCGAGACGCTCATCCAGCTGATGTGTCCGTTGGGATCGACGCGCCGGTACTCGAAATTCGAAAAAGGCTGACGCAGGGACACCAAGCGGCGGAACTCCAGCATGTCCGCCTTGGCGCTGGCGTTGGTCGATGGGTCGGTTTCCCAGTGAGGGTGACCCAAGCGATCTTGCATTTCTGCTGGTTCTAGCCCTCGGCCCCAGTATTCTGTGTAGCGATACTCGGCATCCATCTCCCAATGGCGGTCGGCACCCAGCTGAGCGAAGTCGAGCATCCGCCGGTTCGAGGCCATGAGTGCACGACTCAGGATCGGCAGTGGCAGCAACATGGTGTACAGGGCCACAAACATCAGCACGACATAAGCGAAAGGTCGGCCCGGAAAGTAAACCGGCAGGCCCATGCCCGATTCACGCCCAAAGATCACCAAGGCGACCAATATGACAAATGAAGCGCCGAACGCCCCGGCGCTGAACATGCCGGCCACCATGGCGACTGCGGGAAGGATGCCCAGAAAAGGTAGGGCCGTATAAAGGGGGCTTTGAGACAGGCCAGCAATTCCGCCCAGCAGCAGCCAGTAGGTGGCTGCCAGCACCAGCATGGCTTGGCGGGTTTGACCCCGCAGACACAAATTGCGCGCCACGATGGTGACAGAAATCGCGATCGCCGATGCAATGCCGACACCTGCAGGGTTGGCAAAGACCTGCGGGACGATCAGGGCGATGCCAAGCAGCAACACAAGACTCGCCAGCAGGTGGTCGATGAGGCGGCGGGTGAGGGCTACCGAATCTGACTTGCTGAGGCCGATCACCGACGATGCTGCTGAAGCATACTGGGCGTCAGCAGAGTCGGGCGTCGAGGGTGAATGGATGGGCACGTGGTTCTTCAAAAAATGTCGCGCTCGATGGCCCGATTGCCTGCTTGGACAAATCAGAGCAGCCGGACCTTGACGCCTTTGCCCTTGATTTTGCCTGCATTGAGCTTGTGCATCGCTTCCAGGGCGATGTCGCGCTGAACAGCGACAAAGGTGGTGAACTCGGTCACGTTGATTTTGCCGATTTGCTCTCGGGCGTAGCCAGCGTCTGCGGTCAGGGCGCCCAGCACATCGCCGGGGCGGATCTTTTCTTTGCGCCCACCCAGAATCTGCAGTGTGACCATAGGCGGTTGCAGCGGGCCCTTGCCGCTGGGCGTCAGGCTGCTCAAGGGGTGCCAGACCGATTCGCGGTGCTGGTACTGCTCAATCCGGCCGACAAAACCCATCTCGTGCAGGCTGGCCAGGCTGAGTGCCAGACCAGACTCGCCGGCCCGACCGGTACGACCAATGCGGTGCACATGCACCTCGGGGTCGGGCGTCATGTCGACGTTGATCACGGCCTCGAGCTGGTTGATGTCCAGCCCGCGTGAGGCCACGTCGGTGGCCACCAGCACCGAGCAACTGCGGTTGGCAAACTGCGCCAGCACCTGGTCGCGTTCGCGTTGTTCAAGCTCGCCGTAAAGGGCCAGCGCGCTGAAGCCCTGTTGTTGTAGCGCGCCGACCAGGTCTTTGCACTGCTGCCGGGTGTTGCAGAACGCCAGTGTGCTGACCGGGCGAAAGTGGTTAAGCAGCCGGGCTACGGCGTCGAGCCGGTTGTCGCGAGTGACTTCGTAATAGCGTTCTTCAATGAGGCGTTCGGCCGGCGGTGCCTGAACCGTGATTTGCAGCGGATCGCGCATGAACTGGGCGGCCAACTTGCCGATGCCCTCGGGGTAGGTGGCCGAGAAAAGCAGGGTTTGGCGGTCTTTGGGGCACTGCTTGATCACAGTCGCCATGTCTTCAAAAAAGCCCATGTCGAGCATGCGGTCGGCCTCGTCGAGCACCAGGGTGTTGAGCGCGTCCAGGTTCAGGTAGCCGCGCGCCAGGTGGTCCATGATGCGGCCTGGCGTACCCACCACCACATGGGCACCGTGCTCCAGCGACGCACGCTGGCCGCGCAGAGCCACACCACCGCACAGGGTGACGACTTTGATGTTTTCCTCAGCCCGCGCGAGACGCCGGACCTCGACCGCCACCTGGTCGGCCAGTTCCCGGGTCGGGCACAGCACCAGGGTCTGCACCGCAAACCGGCGCGGGTTCAGGCGCACCAGCGCCGCCAAGGCAAAGGCGGCAGTCTTGCCGCTGCCGGTTTGGGCCTGGGCGATCAGGTCGCGACCGGCCAGCGCCGGCGGCAAGCTGGCGGCCTGGATAGGCGTCATTTGGTGGTAACCCAGACTATCCAGATTGGCCAAGGTGCTGGGGCTGAGTGCCAGGGTTGCAAAGGCCGCGCCCTGATTCAGGGTGAAATTGGAAGTGGTGGAAGCGGTGGGAGCGGTGGGAGCGAGGGGCGCGGTGTTGGTCGTGGACATGGCAGTAGGTCGGTCCCGATCTGACTCGGGAAATGCTATAAATTATATAGCTTAAACCCTATATTACATAAGGGCTGGAGCCCGATTTTGCTTAAAATTAGGGTGGGTGTCGGGAAACGATTGTCAGGCGTAATACTGCGCCACAAAGCCCTCAAAACTACCCTGTTCGTGGGCTTCTAATTGTGATTGCCGGGCAATTGACTCTTGCACACTGGCGTCGAACTGGGCCTGGGTGTCGCTGTCAAGCGGCGTAGCCCGTAATTGCGCCTGGTGCTGACGCGCCAAAGCCATGCTGTAACTGCTAAAGCCACCCGCCTGGCGGATGCCATCGAGCACCAGGGCCGAGGGGGTGAGCTCGGGGTGGTCGATGCGCTCGCGCAGCTGGCGCAGCGTCTCAGCATACTGCGTCCCGCCGTAGGCGCTGTCCAGCAACTCGGCAAACGGCAGCATGTCGTCAAACAGGGTGTGAGCCAGCGGTCGCATGGCCTGTTCACGGTTATGGGCCAACAATTGCAAGTCCGGGGCGCGGCCGTGGTTGACCACTCGGCGCTTGTTTTCGTCGTTTTCGGCCTGTTCGCGGCTGCTGATCGGCGGGCTGTCGCGAAACAGACACATGAGCAAGAACATATCGGCAAAGGTGCCTTGCTCAGGCGCGATACCGATGTCGATGGTCGGGTTGAGATCAAACAGGCGCACTTCAACGTACTCCACGCCATAGCGCTGCAGGGCCTTGGCCGGGCGTTCCCCGTGTGGCGCCACCCGCTTGGGCCTGATGCCGGCATAAAACTCGTTTTCAATCTGCAGCAGGTTGGCATTGAGCTGCTTCCAGCGCCCACCTTCGCGCACGCCAATCGCTTCATAAAAGGGGTCGGGCGTACGAATGGCCGACTCCAGGGCCTGGGTGTATTCGGCCAGGGAGTTGAAGCTGACCTGCAAATTGGCCTGGGCCCGGTTCTGGTAGCCGAGGTCGCTCATGCGCAGGCTGGTGGCTTCTGGACCATACAGCGTGCCGGGCACCAAGGTCAGCAGATCGGACTTGCGACCTTGCAGGAATGACTCGCACAGCGCCGGCGAGGCACCAAACAGGTAGGGGACCAGCCAGCTGTAGCGCAGAAAATTACGGATCAGGCCAAAGTAGCGCTCGCTGACAAAGTCCAGCTCGGGCCGCGTGGGTGGACACAGGTCTTTCAAGATGACCCAGAACGCCTGGGGCAGTGACCAGTTGTAGTGGGCGCCAGCAATCGTCTGCATGTGGCGGCCATAGCGCAAGCCCAGTCCTTCGCGGTAGACCGACTTGAACCGGGCGGTATGCGAGTGGCCGTAATCGGCAATGGGGATATCGGCCTCAGTGCCGAGCCGACAGGGCATGGAGCCGGCCCACATCAGCTCATCGCCGAGCTGATGTGCACTGAATTGGTGCAGCTGGCGCAAAAACGTGAGCGGAAAAGCGCCATCCTGCGAGGGTGGTGTGATGAACTCCAGCAGCGCTTCGGAATAGTCGGTGGTGATCCAGGGGTGGGTCAGCTTGGCGCCAAGCGCCAAAGGGTGGGGGGTGGTGGCCAGCTGGCCAGTGGCGTCCACGCGCAGACATTCACGCTCGTAACCACGCGTGATGCCGCGCAGGACTTGGGCCTGTCCGCTACCGGCAAACTGGCGCGCCGCGTCGCAGCAGGTGAATGTCAACATGGATTCGCACTTCCTCTAGAAACGGCGCGAGTATGGCAGTTTTAGCCAAGGTCTGCCCGTTGTAGATCAATCCTGTGGCTCAATAACGTGGGTCAGCAGACCATGGACAATAGCACCATGCCCTACCTGCCCGACTTCATTGCCCCAGCCCGTTTCAGTGATCCGGCGGCCGCGCTGGCCAAGGCGCGTCAGATTTATGACGGCAGCATTGCCCATCTGCGAAATGCCATGCGACGGTTTTTGGCGGGTGAGACCTTGCCAGGGCATGTGCGCGCCTGCTACCCCTTTGTCCGGGTGCAGACCGACACCGTGTCGCGCACGGGCCTGCTGAAAAATGCGGGTCTGAGTTACGGTTTTGTTGCCGGCCCGGGCCGTTTTGAGACCACGCTGACGCGCCCCGACCTGTATGCGGACTACTACCTGGAGCAATTCACCCTTTTGGTTCAAAACCACCGGGTCGAGCTGGAGGTGGGCACCAGCTCCCAACCGATCCCGGTGCATTTTTCGTTTGCCGATCAAGACCATGTGGAGGGCAGCCTAAGCCAGCAGCGCCGCCAGTTGATGCGCGATGTGTTCGACCTGCCCGATCTGGCCGCCATGGATGACGGCATTGCCAATGGCACCTACGAGCCACGCCCGGGCGAGCCACAGCCGCTGGCCCTGTTCACCGCGCCGCGGGTGGACTATTCCCTGCAGCGCTTGCGCCATTACACCGGCACTGCGGCCGAATACTTCCAGAATTTTTTGCTCTTTACCAACTACCAGTTTTACATCGACGAATTCGTCCGGCTCGGCCATGAAGCCATGGCAGACCCTGGCAGCGAGTACATCGCGTTCGTTGAGCCGGGCAATGTGGTGACCCGGCGGGTCGGCAGCGACGCCATGGCAGCTGACGCGCTGGGCAAGTTGCCGCCGCGGCTGCCGCAAATGCCGGCTTACCACCTGATGCGCGCCGACCGGAGTGGCATCACCATGGTCAACATCGGTGTCGGGCCCGCCAACGCCAAGACCATCACCGACCACATCGCGGTGCTGCGGCCGCACGCCTGGATCATGCTGGGGCACTGCGCCGGTCTGCGCAATTCGCAGCAGCTTGGCGACTATGTGCTGGCCCATGGCTATGTGCGTGAGGACCATGTGTTGGACGAGGAACTGCCGCTTTGGGTGCCAATACCGGCCCTGGCCGAGATTCAGGTGGCGCTAGAGGCGGCGGTGTCTCAGGTGACGCAGCTGCAGGGCGCCGAGCTCAAGCGGGTGATGCGCACCGGCACCGTGGCCAGCACCGACAACCGCAACTGGGAGTTGCTGCCCGACAACGGGCCGCAACGCCGCTTTAGCCAGAGCCGGGCGGTGGCGCTGGACATGGAGAGCGCCACCAT
>CAMCZF010000015.1 GCA_945885775.1 Rhodoferax sp. OV413
GCTGACACCGACAGCACGGGGGTCAATGATTTGTTGTCCATGAAAACGCTCCTGATGATGAGGTTTAGCGCGCAGTGGCCTGTCTGGCCCGCGGCTGATGGATCAAGCGATCCGCAACTTCGAACAGGATCATTCCTGCGACCATGGCCCCCACAAATACAGCGGCCTTGGGCTGCCCTGAAAACATAGACACCAGCGCTGGGCCCGGACAAAAGCCAGCCAAGCCCCAGCCCGCGCCAAAGAGCAACGAGCCAATGACCAACCGGCGGTCGATCTGGTTGGCCTTGGGCAGGTGCAGCGCGCCGCCCAAAAAGCTGGTGGTTCGCTTCTTGGCCACCGCAAAAGCAAAGAAACCGACCAGGATCGCCCCGCCCATCACCAAGGCCAGGGACGGGTCCCAGGCGCCAAACAGGTCCAGAAAGCCCAGAACCTTGCCAGGGTCAGACATGCCGGATAGCAACAGGCCCATGCCGAACAGCAGGCCAACGACAAATTCACTGATTCTTTGCATGATCCAAACCCTCAAAACAGATGACGAACGACGAAGACGATCGCAAAGCCGGCGCCCATGAAAGTCATGGTGGCCACCAATGAGCGGGGCGACAGGCGGGACAGGCCGCACACGCCGTGACCACTGGTGCAACCTGATCCATAGCGGGTGCCCAGGCCCACCAGCAGGCCAGCCGCCACGATGAGCGCATAGCCCGCGTCAATACGCGGCGCGCTGAGCAAGCCTGCCGGAGCTAGCCAGGCAAAGGCCAGGGGTGCTGCGGCCATGCCCAGCAAGAAGGAGACGCGCCAGCCGATATCGCCCATGCGGGGTGACATGAGCCCTCCCAGAATGCCGCTGATGCCCAGAATGCGGCCGTTGAAAAGAATGAATATCGCTGCGGCCAGGCCCAGCACAATGCCGCCGCCCAAGGACGCCCACGGCGTGAAATTTGCCCAATCAATCGTCATTGCCCACTCCTTTTTTGGTTCCACAAAACTGTCCATACAATACCTGCATCACCGCCAGCGCCTGCGGGCTGCTGAGCTGGTAGTAAATCGCCTTGCCTTCGCGGCGCGTGCTCACCAACTCCTCATCACGCAGCACCGTGAGCTGCTGTGACAGCGTCGGCTGCACGATGCCGAGCAGTTCTTCAAGGTCGCCCACCCGCTTTTCACCCATACTGAGTTGGCACAGGATCAACAGGCGGTCAGCATTGGCCAACACCTTCATGAGCCGGCAGGCCTGGCCGGCTGCGGCCTGCATCTCAGACAGCTCCAACATCTCTGAATTCATTGGTACCTCCCGTGGTTCACTTGACACGCCAGTTGGCTTGGCAGCTTTGATTTCATCATGTTTTATATTCTATTGACAAATAGATTGTTTGTCAATAGACTATCGATAACTTAATTGAAATTGAAAGGAAACCACCATGAACACCCCCAACACAGCCTGCCAAGTCCACGGTATTTTTGACAAGGCCACCTGGACCGTCACCTATGTTGTGCACCAGGGGCCGGGCACGGCCTGCGCCATCATCGACTCGGTTCTCGACTACGACCCCAAGTCTGGCCGCACGCGCCATACCTCGGCCGACAAGGTGGTGGACTACGTTCGCGCCAATGACCTCAAAGTAGCCTGGATTCTTGAAACCCATGCCCATGCGGACCACCTGACCGCCGCGCCCTACCTGAAGGCGCAACTCGGCGGCAAAACGGCCATTGGCCATCACATCACCGCCGTGCAGCAGGTGTTCAAGGGCATCTTCAACCTGGAGCCGGGCTTCAAGGCCGACGGTTCGCAGTTCGACCACCTGTTTGCCGAGGATGAGGTCATCCAGGTCGGCGGCCTGACAGGCAAAGCGCTGGCCGTGCCGGGCCACACGCCGGCTTGCTTGGCCTACCAGTTTGGGGACGCCGTTTTTGTGGGCGACACCCTGTTCATGCCCGACGTGGGCACCGCTCGCTGCGATTTCCCGGGCGGCAACGCCAGCACCTTGTACGCATCGACCCGCAAAATTCTGAGCCTGCCGCCCCAGACCCGGCTGTTCATGTGCCACGACTATCCCCCCAACGGGCGCGAGGTGACCTTCGAGACCACCGTGGCGGAGCAGCGCGCCCACAACATCCATGTGCACGACGGCATCACCGAGCAGCAGTTCGTGGCCATGCGGACCCGCCGCGATGCCACGCTGGAGATGCCGGTACTGATCCTGCCGGCGGTGCAGATCAATATCCGGGCTGGCGAAATGCCGCCAAAAGAAGACAACGGTATCGCTTACGCCAAGATCCCGCTCGACGCGCTGTAAGCCCCAGCCGGTATGGCCAAACCGGCTGTCTCAGCATAAAAGGGCGAACCGTGCTACCGTTATTTACTCTCTCGCAAAGTAATACAACGAAGACGACAAGGGGACTTGATGCGCCGGCCCGCTCTTTACAGCCAATCGCGCCAAACACCGACGGCGGCGCCCGACCGCCCAGCGGTCGCACCGCCACCTGGCCGCCGGTCGCCCAGGGCGGCACTGGCTGCGCTGCGACGCGTCTCGCCCACTGACCCGCGCTTGCTGTGGTCGGCCATGGCCCTGATGGCCCTGGCGTTGGCGGTGTGCATCACCCTGCTGCTGACCCGTGCGCCACGGGTACTGACACAAAAAGACATCAACGCAGCAGTACTCAAGACGCTGGAGAACACCACACTGCCATCAGCGGCTGCCAAGGCCTACGAGGCGGTGCTGCCCTCAGTGGTGCGCGTCATGGCCTACGCCCAGGGCAAGGACAACGACGACGACCAGGGTATGGGCGTGGGCACCGGCGTGGTGATCGTTGACAAGGGTGTGATCCTGACCAACCTGCATGTGATTCAGGGCGCCCACACCATCAAGGTGGTGTTTGCAGACGGCCTGGAAACAACCGCGCGGGTCATTGGCACACAGCCCGAGAACGATCTGGCCGTGCTGCAAGCTGACAAGATACCCGACGACCTTCACGCCGCCACCATGCGCTCCACGGCCGACCTGCAGCCCGGCGACCAGGTGCTGGCGGTGGGGTTCCCGTTTGGCATAGGCCCCTCGGCCTCGGCGGGCGTGGTGTCGGGGCTGAAGCGGACCTTCCGCTCGCCAGACGGTGGGCAGGACATTGGCAATTTGATTCAGTTTGATGCGGCCGCCAACCCGGGTAATTCGGGCGGGCCGCTGGTCACGATGGACGGCGAGGTGATCGGCATCGTCACTGCCATCCTCAACCCGACCCGAATGCGCACCTTTATCGGTATTGGGTTTGCCGTGCCCATTGAAAATGCCGCAGCGGCTTTCGGCATGCCGCCGTTCTGAGCGTGCCCCCCGGTGCGCCCCATCTTTTTTTGACACAGGACCCCTGACATGAGCGCAGACAAACCCGACACCGCCGAGCTGATGGAACAAATTCTGTACGAGGTCAAACGCGTGGTGGTCGGGCAGGACCGCTTCCTGGAGCGCGTCATGGTCGCCATGCTGGCGCAGGGCCATTTGCTGGTGGAAGGCGTGCCGGGCCTGGCCAAGACACTCACGGTCAAAACCCTGGCCAACACGGTGCAGGGCCATTTCAAGCGCATCCAGTTCACGCCCGACCTGGTGCCGGCCGACCTGGTCGGCACGCGCATCTACAACCAGCGCACCGGCGAGTTCAGCACCTCGCTCGGGCCGGTGTTTACCAACCTGCTGCTGGCCGACGAGATCAACCGCGCGCCGGCCAAGGTGCAAAGCGCGCTGCTGGAGGTGATGCAGGAGCGCCAGGTGACGATTGCCGGCGTCAGCCACCGCGTGCCCGAGCCGTTTTTGGTGATGGCCACACACAACCCGATCGAGACCGAAGGCACCTACCCGCTGCCAGAAGCGCAGGTTGACCGGTTCATGATGAAAGTGCTGGTGGACTACCCCACCGAGGAGGACGAGTTCGTGATCGTGCAGCGTGTCACCGGCGCCCCGGTGGCGGCGACGGCGGTGGCCACCACCGAGCAACTGGCCGCGCTGCAGCAAACCTGCCGGCAGGTGTATGTCGACCCGTCGCTGATCCAGTACGCGGTGCGACTGGTGTCAGCCACGCGCAAACCAGAACTGCACGGCCTGAAGGAACTGTCACGGCTCCTCACCTATGGGGCCAGCCCGCGGGCCACGATCAACCTGGTGGAAGGCGCCCGCGCGCTGGCCATGCTGCGTGGACGCAGCTACGCCCTGCCGGAAGACATGAGCGACCTGGTGCCCGATGTGCTGCGCCACCGGTTGGTGCTGTCCTACGAGGCGCTGGCCGAGGGGCTGAACGCTGACGGTCTGATCCAGCGCATCATGGCCAAAATCAACCCGCCCGCGCGGCCGCTGGAACACACGGCGCCCACCACGCCTTGACCTGGAACCCAGCCCACCGCGCGCAAGCACCCTATGTGGCCTTTCTCCAGACGCAGCCCGGCGAAAGCAGAGCCGGCATCGGGCCCGACGCCTGCCACCGGGCCGGGCGCCCCGGCCAGTGGCCGCGCCGAGCAACTGTTGCGCCGGCTTGAATGGACCGTGCTGCGCCGGCTCGACGGCCTGCTGCAAGGCGACTACCGCACCCTGCTGCGCGGCACCGGCATGGACCTGGCCGACCTGCGTGAGTACCAACACCACGACGATGTGCGCCACATCGACTGGAACGTCACCGCCCGCCACGACACGCCCCATGTGCGCGTCTTCACCGAAGACCGCGAAATGGCGGCCTGGTTTCTGCTGGACCTCAGCCCCTCGGTCGACTTCGGTTCTGGCTTAACCGCCAAACGCGAGACCGCCGCTGAGTTTGTGGCGGTGCTGGCTCGGCTGCTGACACGTCACGGCAACCGGGTGGGCGCGCTGCTTTATGGCCGCGGTGTGGACACTGTCATGCCGGCGCGCAGCAGCCGGCTGCATGTGTTGCAGCTGCTGCACGCCATTGAGCACCGCCCGCCGGCCCAGGCCGGTGCCACCCGTTTGCAAGATTTACTGCAGGCGGCGGGCACCACGGTACGGCGTCGCTCCACCCTGTTTGTGGTGTCGGACTTCATCAGCGAGCCGGGCTGGGAGCAGCCCCTGGCGCAGCTGGCGCAGCGGCATGAGGTGGTGGCGGTTCGCCTGTTTGACCCCATGGAGCTCGACTTACCCGATCTGGGCCACATGCCGATGCGCGACTCTGAAACCGGCGAACAGCTGCTGATTGACACCTCCGACGCCCGTTTTCGGCAACGCTTTAGCAAGCTGGCCCGGGAGCGCGAGACCCAGCTTCGCCAGGCGCTGGCGCGCTGTGGCGTGGACACCCTGGAGCTGTCCACGGCCGATGACCTGGTGGACGCCCTGCTGCGCTTCACCGAACTGCGCAAGCGGCGCGGCCAGCGCCTGCCCACCCATTTGAAGGCTGTGCCCGCATGAACCTGCCCAAGCAATTTCCCATGACGTTTTTTTGGCCCGACCTGCTGTGGCTGCTGCTGGCCGTGCCACTGCTGGTAGCCTTGTATTTTTGGCTGCTGCGCCGGCGCAAAAAGCTGGCGCTGCGCTTTGCCAGCCTGTCCATCATCAAGGACGCCATGGGGCCGGGCCTGACACTGCGCCGGCATATTCCGCCACTGCTGCTGTTGTTGGCTATTACCCTGCTGCTGCTGGCCGCTGCCCGGCCCTTTGCCGTGGTCAGTCTGCCGATGACGCAAGAGACCATCATGCTGGCCATGGACGTGTCGGGCAGCATGCGCGCCACCGATGTGCAGCCGAACCGTCTGGTGGCAGCACAAAACGCTGCCAAGGCGTTTCTGGCCCAGCTGCCGCGGCAAGTGAAGGTGGGCATTGTGGCCTTTGCCGGCTCGGCCCAGGTGGTGCAGGTGCCCACCGTTAACCGGGAAGACCTGGTGTCGGCGATCGACCGCTTTCAAATGCAGCGCGGCACGGCGATAGGCAACGGCATCGTGATGTCGCTGGCCACCATTTTCCCCAACGCCGGCATTGACCTGAATGCCATGGTGGGTGGCCGGCAGCGCCAGCAGGGCGTGGCGATCGACCAGGCGGCACCCCAAGAACCTAAGGCATTTGTGCCTGTAGCCCCCGGCTCATATGGCTCGGCTGCTATCATTTTGCTAACAGACGGGCAGCGCACCACCGGCGTGGATTCGCTGGAGGCAGCCAAGCTGGCAGCTGACCGGGGCGTTAAGGTTTACACCGTGGGCATCGGCACAGTCAACGGCGAGACCATCGGCTTTGAGGGCTGGTCAATGCGCGTCAAGCTTGACGAAGACACCCTGAAAAAAATCGCGCTGCAGACCCAAGCCGAGTATTTTTACGCCGGCTCGGCTGATACGCTGAAAAAAGTCTATGAGACCCTCAGCACGCGCCTGACGGTGGAAAAGAAAGAAACCGAAATCTCAGGCCTGCTGGCCCTGGCCGCGGCACTGCTGGTGATCGCCTCCGCCGGGCTGTCGATTTTGTGGTTTAACAGGGTCGCTTGAGGGATTGACCATCAGCGACCAGGCACCGTCATCCACCGCCGGTCGCTTTAGCCCAAGCGACTCAAACCGGCAGCTCACTCAGCCGGCCTACCACCAACTGCAGGCGTCGCTGGCAGCGTGCAGCCAGTGAGGCGTCGTGCGTCACCAGCACAAAGGCCGTGCCCTGGCTGTGGGCCAGCTCCAGCATCAGGTCAAACACGCCGTCGGCCGTGCTTCGGTCCAGGTTGCCGGTAGGTTCATCGGCCAGCACGCAATCCGGTTGCGTCACCAGGGCCCGGGCGATCGCCACGCGCTGGCGTTCACCGCCTGAGAGTTCTGCCGGGCGGTGGTGCACGCGCGCCTGCAGCCCCACCCGCGCCAGCATGGCGGCTGCCACTTCAGCCGCCTGAGGTCGCGCCATGCGCCGAATCCACAGCGGCATGGCCACATTGTCCAAGGCACTGAACTCTGGCAACAAGTGGTGAAACTGGTAGACAAAGCCCAGGTGGCGGTTGCGCAGCAGTCCTTGCTGCGGCGCACTTTGGCGAGCCATGTCCTGGCCCAGCAACTGTACCGATCCGCTGCTGGGCACATCCAGGCCGCCGAGCAGGTGCAAGAGCGTGCTCTTGCCCGAGCCCGAAGCGCCCACAATTGCCAGCGTTTCACCCCGATGCACCTGCAGGTCCAAGCCCTGCAGCACCGTCACGTCCAACCGGCCCTCCTGAAACCGCTTGGTCAAGCCCTTGGCTTCCATGACCACTGCCATGGATTCCCGCGTCCGCGGGAATGACGGAGTGGCGGCCGGCAGCGATCCGTCATCCCCGTGCAAACGGGGATCCATGGCTTCTTGCGTCCGCGGGAATGACGGGGTGGCGGCCGACAGCAATCCGTCATCCCCGTGCAAACGGGGATCCATGGATTTCCGCGTTTGCGGGGTTGACGGGATCGGGGTCACATCACTCATAACGCAGCGCCTCGGCCGGGTTGACGCGGCTGGCGCGCCAGCTGGGATAGAGGGTGGCCACAAAAGCCAGCACTAGAGAGATCAGTGCCACAGGCAAAATATCGGCCTGCTGCGGGTCGCTGGGCATGCGGCTGATCAAGTAGATGTCTTTGGGCAAAAAGCTGGCGCCCAGCAAACGCTCCAGCGCCGGCACCAGCACGTCGATGTTGTAGGCCACGCCCAAGCCCAGCAGCAAGCCGGCCAAGGTACCGATCACCCCCACCAGCGCGCCCTGCACTACAAAAATGCCCATGATGCTGTGCGGACTGGCCCCCAGGGTGCGCAGAATGGCAATGTCGGCACGCTTGTCGGTGACTGTCATCACCAGGGTGGACACCAGGTTGAAAGCCGCCACGGCCACGATCAGCGTGAGGATGATGAACATCATGCGCTTTTCGACCTGTACCGCGGCAAACCAGGTGCGGTTCTGGCGCGTCCAGTCGCGTACCAGCACCTGCGACCCCAAGCGCAGCGCCAAGTCTGCCGCCACCTCGCGCGCCTGGTGCAGGTCGCGCAGTTTCAGTCGCACGCCGCTGGCGCCTTCCAGCCGAAAAATGCGCGCCGCGTCGTCCACGTGCATCAGTACCAAGCCGGCGTCGTACTCGTAGTGGCCCGAATCAAAAGTGCCGACCACGCTCATCTGCTTGAGCCGGGGTAACACCCCAGCCGGCGTGACCTGACCGCCCGGCGCCACCAGCGTCACTGGGTCGCCCGTGCGCACGCCCAGGTTGCGGGCCAGTTCGCCACCCAGCACCACGCCAAATTCACCGGGGCGCAGACGCAGCAGGGCACTGCCACCGGGCTGTTGGGCCAGGTCGGTCACCAGGGGTTCCAGGGCCGGGTCGATGCCGCGCACCACGGTGCCTTTCATGTCTTCACCCCTGGCCAGCAGGGCCTGGGTGGCAATGAAAGGGGCCGCTCCCAGCACTTGCGGATGAGCTCGCACGGCATTCAAGGTGCCCGCCAGGTCCAGCAGGGCTGCGCCATCGGCCGCATAGATTTCGATGTGCGAGACCACGCCCAACATGCGGTCGCGCACCTCTTTCTGAAAGCCGTTCATCACGCTAAGGACGATGATGAGCGCCGCCACCCCCAGCGCAATGCCCAGCATGGACACGCCCGAGATGAACGAGATGAAGCCGTTGCGCCGCGTGGCACGGCCCGCCCGGGTGTAGCGCCAGCCAAGAATGAGCTCGAACGGAAGTTGCATGGGCCCAGCAGTTAAAAAAACAGCTTCGATTGTGGCACCGCTCGATAAGGTTCGAGACCAGCGGATACCTGACAATGCCGGCATGCACCTATTGATTCCGTTTGCGTTTGCCAGCTCCGAGGGCTGCGCACAGGCCTTCCGCCAGCTCAAGCTGCCCCAGCTGCAAGCGCTGCTGCCCCGCCTGACAGCGTGCCCCCCTGACAGTGGCGATGAATTCAGCCTGACGCCGCCCCATGAGCGGGCGCTAGCCCAGGCGCTTGGCCTGAACGGCGATGATGGACGCCTGCCCTGGGCAGCCCTGCAAGCCCACAGCACCGAGGGCGCCTGGGCTTTTGTCAGCCCCTGCCACTGGCAAATTGGCGCCCTGCACATTGCCATGCACCACGCGCCGCTGCCGCAGTTCAGCGCGGACGAGTCTCAGGCCCTGCTGGCTGCCATGCAGCCCTACTTTGTCGAAGACGGAATCACGCTTAGTTACGAGCAGCCGCAGCGCTGGCTGGCGCAGGGTGAAATCTTCCGCGAGCTGGCCACCGCCTCACTGGACCGGGTGGCCGGACGCCGGGTCGACGGCTGGATGCCCGACTCTGCAGCCGCCAGCGGCCTACGTCGCTTGCAAAGCGAGATGCAGATGCTGCTCTACACCCACCCCATCAGCGAAGCGCGCAGCCAACAGGGGCTGCTGCCAGTCAACTCTTTCTGGCTTCATGGCAGTGGTGCGCTGCCGACCATGCCCACCCCACCCGCCGGCACAAACCCGCCGCAGGTGGCCACAGACCTGCGCGAGCCGGCGCTTGCCGAGGACTGGTCCAGTTGGGCTCAAGCCTGGCAGGCTCTGGACGCCGGTCCAGTGGCCGCTCTGGGCGCCGAGCTGGTTGCTGACCGGCCAGCCAGGCTAACGCTGTGCGGCGAACGCCAGGCACAAAGCTGGGTGGCTCAGCCCCAAGCCTTCTGGCAAAAAATTATGAACAAAATCCGGCCTCAGCCCCTATCCAGCCTCATTGATAAGCTATGAAATTAATAGCGAGAGACATCCCGCCCCGCAGCGTCTGGGCCCTGGAGCAGGCCGGCGTGCACCCGCTGCTGGCGCAGCTGTATGCCGCCCGCGGCGTGCAAACGCCCCTAGAGCTGGACGACGCGCTGGCCCATTTGCTGCCACCGTCTGAGCTGCTGGGCAGCGCGGCGGCAGCCACCCTGCTGGCCGACGCCATCGCTGCCGATTTGCGGCTGTGCATCGTGGCCGATTACGACTGCGATGGCGCCACCGCATGTGCCGTGGCAGTGCGTGGCCTGCGCCTGCTGGGGGCACGCCATGTGCACTACCTGGTGCCCGACCGCGTGGTGGACGGCTACGGGCTCACACCCCCCATTTCTGAACGGGTCAAGGCCAGCGGCGCCGACGTGCTGATCACGGTAGACAACGGCATTGGCAGCATCGACGGTGTGGCCCATGCCCGAGCGCTTGGCCTGCAGGTGCTGGTGACGGACCACCACCTGCCCGCCGTGGCCAACGGCCAGACCGTGCTGCCCGAGGCCGATGTGATCGTCAACCCCAACCAGCCCGGCTGCAACTTTGCCAGCAAGGCCATCGCCGGCGTCGGCGTGATGTTTTATGTGCTGCTGGCGCTGCGCGCAGAGTTGCGTCAGCGCGGCCGCTTTACCGACGGACCGCAACCCAAGCTCGACAGCCTGCTGCCGCTGGTGGCCCTGGGCACCGTGGCCGATGTGGTGCGGCTGGATGCCAACAACCGCCGGCTCGTGGCCCAAGGGCTGAAACGTGTGCGAAGCCTTGCCATGCCTGCGGGTATTACTGCTCTTTTTGTAGCGTCTGGACGACAGGCTGCCACCGCCACCACCTTCGACTTTGGCTTTGCGCTCGGTCCGCGCTTGAATGCCGCCGGCCGCCTGTCAGACATGACGCTCGGCATTGAGTGTCTGCTGACCGACGACGCCGGCAGAGCCACCGAGCTGGCGCAAACCCTGGACGGCATCAACCGCGAGCGGCGCGAGATTGAGGGCGACATGCGCGACCAGGCCTTTGCCATCGCCGAAACCCTGTTTGACGCGGAGGACGAACCGCCGCCGGCGGTATGCGTGTTTGACCCGGATTTTCATGAAGGGGTGGTTGGTATCGTCGCTTCACGCCTGAAGGACAAGCTGCACCGGCCGACCTTTGTGTTTGCCGCCAGTGCCGCGCCAGGGCGTGAGCACGAGCTCAAGGGTTCGGGCCGCTCCATCCCTGGCTTTCACCTGCGGGATGCGCTCGACCTGGTGGCCAAGCGCTACCCCGGCGTGCTGCTGCGTTTTGGCGGCCACGCCATGGCAGCCGGTTGCACCGTGCTGGAGGAACACTTTGACACCTTTGAGCAGGGCCTGATCGAGGTGGCGCAAGAGTGGCTGGACGCCGCCACCCTGGCCCGGCGCACTGAGACTGACGGCCCGCTTAAACCCGAGTACCGCCGCACCGAGCTGGTGGACCTGCTGCAGCGCGAGGTCTGGGGCCAGGGCTTTGCCGCCCCCACCTTCAGCGAGGAGCTGGAGGTGCTGTCGCAGCGCCTAATCGGCGAGAAACACCTGGCCCTCAAGCTCAAGCACCAGGGCCAGCCGGTAGACGGCATGTGGTTTGGCCGCACCGAGCCGCTGCCAGCCCGGGCCAAGCTGGCATTCCGGCTGGATGCCGATGCCTGGAACGGCGTGCGCCGGGTGCGCTTTTTGATTGAGGCCACCGAGGAGTGAACAGTGGAGTGAACCGGCCAATCGGCCTAAAATGCAATGGTGACAACGATTCTCAACGCTGACCTGCACTGCCATTCGGTAGTCTCTGACGGCACCCTCACCCCTGAAGCCCTGGCCGAACGCGCCAAAGCGCAAGGTGTGGAGCTGTGGGCCCTGACTGACCACGACGAGGTGGGTGGTCAGCACCGTGCCGCCACGGCGGCCCGCGCGATTGGCCTGCATTACCTGACTGGTGTCGAGATCTCGGTCACCTTTGTCGGTCAAACCGTGCACATCGTCGGGTTGGGCTTTGACCCCGACAACACCGCCCTGAAAGCGGGCCTCACGCATACCCGGGGTGGGCGCAACCAACGCGCCATGGAAATGTCGGATGGCCTGGCACGGGTTGGCATCAAGGGCGCCTATGAGGGTGCCACCCAATACGCCGGCAACCCAGAACTGGTGTCGCGGACCCACTTTGCCCGCTTTCTGGTGGAGACCGGGATCTGCCGAGACACCAACGAGGTGTTTCGCAAGTACCTGATTGAAGGCAAGCCCGGCTACGTGCCCCACCGCTGGGCCAGCCTGAAGGACGCCGTGGGTTGGATCACAGACGCCGGTGGCGCCGCCATCATTGCCCACCCGGCGCGCTACAAGTTCAGCACCAACGAAGAATTTGCCCTGTTCAGCGAATTCAAGAGCCATGGCGGGCTGGGCGTGGAGGTGGTCACTGGCAGCCACACCGCGGCCGAGTACCTGACCTACGCCGACATGGCCATCGAGTTTGGCTTGGCAGCCTCACGCGGCAGTGATTTTCACAGCCCAACCGAGAGCCACACCGAGCTGGGCGCCCTGCCCTATCTGGCGGGTAGCCTGCAGCCGGTCTGGGAGTTACTGTCGCACCGCATTCAGGCCCACTCGGCACCTGGCCCGACCAGCGCCGTGGCGCACTGAGCACCATGACAACTCGGCAGGCCCGCCAGGGGCTGGGTATCAGCCTCATTGTGCTGTCGTGCCTGTCGTTTGGCATTTTGGACACTAGCGTCAAGCACGCCATGACCCTGGCCCCCGCCGCCATGCTGCTCTGGTTCCGCTATGCCTTCCAGGCCGGCATCACCCTGGTCTTAGGCCTGCCGGTGCAAGGACGCTCCATGCTGGCCACTGAACACCCGCGCTTTCAACTGGCGCGCGGCCTGCTGTTGCTGGTCAGCACCGTCTGCGCCTTCTTCTCGCTCAAGTACCTGCCGGTGGGCGAGTTCACCGCCATGGTGATGCTTTCACCGCTGCTGGCCACCGGCATGTCGGCCTGGTTTCTCAAGGTGCGGGTGCAAGCCCGCAGCTGGCTGCTGCTAAGCACCGGCTTGCTGGGGGTACTGTTGGTGGTGCGCCCAGGCGGCGGAATGTTCACCTGGGCACTGATATTCCCTGCTGTGCTGGTGTTCGCCAACGCCGGCTTTCAGGTGCTGACCAGCCGCCTGACTGGCGCCGACGACCCCCACACCACCCAGTTTTACACCGGCTTGGTCGGCACGGTGGTCGTGGCGCCACTGCTCTGGTTTTATTGGGACGGCGCCGCAGTGTTGGCCCACTGGCCCTGGTTTCTGGTCGTGGGCAGCTGCGGCGCTTTTGGCCACCTGATGCTGATCCGGGCCTTCATGTATGCCCAGGCACCAGTGTTGATGCCCTACATCTACACCCAGATCGGCTTTGCCATGCTGATGAGTTGGCTGGCTTTCAGCCACGTGCCCGAGCCGCTGGCCTGGTTGGGCATTGGTGTGATCGCCGTCAGTGGTGTGGCCAACGCCTTGTGGGTGTCGCACCCTGCGAGCGCACGGGCCTGACACCATGGCCCAACTTTTCGAACTGCACCCCGACAACCCGCAGATGCGGCTCCTCAAGCAGGCCGTGGCCCTGCTGGCCAAGGGTGAGGTACTGGCCGTGCCCACCGACTCCAGCTACGCACTGGTCTGCCACCTGGACGACAAGGCCGCCGCAGACAAGCTGCGCCGCGTCCGGGGCGTGGATGACAAGCACCACATCACCTTGTTGTGCCGCGACCTGTCCGAGCTGGCCAGCTATGCGCGGGTGGACAACCGGCAGTTCCGGCTGCTGAAATCGGCCACGCCCGGGCCGTACACCTTTATTCTGGAGGCCAGCAAAGAGGTGCCGCGCCGGCTCAGCCACCCCTCGCGCAAGACCATCGGCCTGCGCGTGCCCGACCACCCGGTGTTGCAGGCGCTGTTGACGCTGCACAACGGGCCGCTCCTCGCCACCACGCTGATCATTCCCGGCGAAGGCGAGCCGCTCAACGACGCACAGGACATCCGCGAACGCCTCGAGCACCAGTTGGCAGCCGTCATCGACGCCGGCGCCTGCCATCTTGAACCCACCACCGTGGTTGACCTCAGCGGCGAAGAGCCTCAGGTGATTCGCCAAGGACGCGGGCCGCTGGCGGCGCTCGGCCTGTGAGGCAACCGCCCCTCTGAGACAATCACGCCATGGACATAGCTCACCTGATTCAAACTGTTGCCATCTACGCACTGCCTGTGCTGTTTGCCATCACCGTGCATGAGGCGGCCCACGGCTACGCGGCACGGTATTTTGGCGACAACACCGCCTATTCTCTAGGCCGCATCTCACTCAACCCGCTCAAGCACATAGATCCAATCGGCACGCTGCTGATGCCGCTGCTGCTCTACTTTGCCACCGCAGGCGCGTTCCTGTTCGGTTATGCCAAGCCGGTACCGGTCAATTTTGGACGTCTGCGCCACCCCAAACGCGAC
The DNA here is from genome assembly GCA_945885775.1 of Rhodoferax sp. OV413. Lineage (GTDB taxonomy): Bacteria > Pseudomonadota > Gammaproteobacteria > Burkholderiales > Burkholderiaceae_C > Rhodoferax. The sequence goes on from CAMCZF010000015.1 coordinate 14,148, forward strand.
ATGATCTGGGTGGCGCTGGCCGGGCCGGGTGCTAACCTGCTGCAAGCCCTGCTGTGGGGGATAGTGCTGATTGTCTTGATCGGTTCGGGCGTCGATGAATATTTTTTCCTCAAAATGTGCGATGCCGGTTTGAAAGTCAATCTGGCCCTGTTCGCCTTCAACCTCTTCCCGATACCACCACTCGATGGCGGGCGCATTTTGGTAGGCCTGCTACCGTGGCGCCAGGCGGCCTGGCTAGCGCGTGTTGAACCCTGGGGCTTCTTCCTGGTCATTGCACTGGTAATTGCAGGCATCGTCGACACCTGGTGGATGCGACCGGTCATGGATGCCACTAAATCTGTGCTCAATCTGTTTTTGAAACCACTGGCCTCGCTCTTTTACTGAGTTTCCCGGCGGCGCAACCGCCCCACTTTCGTCTACCACCCATGCGCTTTCTGACCGGCATCACCACCTCGGGCACCCCCCACCTTGGCAACTATGTCGGCTCCATCCGGCCGTCGGTACGGGCCAGCCACCGTGCCGACGTGCAGAGTTTTTATTTTCTGGCGGACTACCATGCCCTCATCAAGGTGGAAGACCCCGCCCGCATCCAGCGCTCCACGCTGGAAATCGCCGCCAGCTGGCTGGCCTGCGGGCTCAATCCACAACGCGTCACTTTCTATCGCCAGTCAGACATTCCTGAAATCCCTGAGCTGACCTGGTTTTTGACCTGCGTGCTGGGCAAGGGCGTGCTCAACCGCGCCCACGCTTACAAGGCGTCGGTCGACAAAAACACCGCCGCCGGCATGGACCCGGACGCCGACGTGAGCGCCGGTCTCTTCATGTACCCGGTGCTGATGGGCGCCGATATTTTGATGTTCAACGCGCACAAGGTACCGGTGGGGCGCGATCAGATCCAGCACATTGAGATGGCGCGCGACATGGCGCACAGCTTCAACCACCGCTATGGCGAGCACTTTGTGCCACCCGAGGCCGAGATTGAAGAATCGGTGGCCACCCTGCCGGGGCTGGACGGCCGCAAGATGAGCAAGAGCTACGACAACACCATCCCTCTTTTTGCGCCACGGGCCCAACTGCAAAAGCTGATAGCCGGCATCGTGACCGACTCGCGCGCGCCGGGCGAGCCCAAAGACGTGGAAGGCTCCGCCTTGTTCCAGATCTACCAGGCCTTTGCCACACCCGCTGAGACCGACAGCCTGCGCCAAGCCTACGCCGATGGTATTGGCTGGGGCGATGCCAAACAACGCCTGTTTGAGCGTATTGACCAAGAGATCGCCCCCATGCGCGAAGCCTACCTGGCTTTGCTGGCTGACCCGGCCAAGATTGAGCACATCTTGCTGGCAGGCGCGGCTAAGGCAAGGGCACTGGCCACCCCGTTCATGGGTACGCTGCGCCAGGCCGTCGGCCTGCGCGACCTGCGCGCCACTGACCGAGCCGTCAGCGCCAAAGCGGCCAAGGTAGAGCGCCCACTGTTCAAACAATACCGCGAAGGCGACGGCCAGTTTTACTTCAAACTCCTGGACGCGCAGGGTCAACTGCTGCTGCAAAGCCTGGGCTTTGCCACCCCGCGCGAAGCCGGCCAAGCCATCGCCCAACTAAAAGCCGAAGGCGCCTCTGCCCTAGCAACATTGGGCGCCCAATTGCAGCCGGTGAACACCGAGGCTCAAGCACCCTTGGAAGCCGCGTTGAAGGTACTTCGCGGGGGCGATTGACGCTAGAATCGCTGCTCGAGTAACGGAGAGGTGGCAGAGTGGCCGAATGTACCTGACTCGAAATCAGGCGTACCGCAAGGTACCGTGGGTTCGAATCCCACCCTCTCCGCCAAAGACCCCTATCAAGGGGTTTTTTTTCGTCTCAAAACTGCCTGTCCCCACATCGGTTTCATTGGTGGTTCTAATCTTGCTGTCTCATTCCGTATCTTTCAAGCACATAATCTTATGTGGGGTGACAAGTTGGGGATGAGGGGATAAGGGTCTAAATGGTCCCCACCCAGGCCAACAAGAACCCCGTGATGTACGTCAACCAAGAGGGGAAAAGAACATGCCAAAGAAAGCAAAAGCCCTGGCTGCGCTGGAAGTCAGCCGCCTGACCGAGCCCGGCCTGCATGCCGTGGGCACCGTGGCCGGCCTGCACCTGAATGTTTCCGCACCTGGCGCAGCATCCTGGATTCTGCGAACCACGATCGGCAAGAAACGTAGCGACATTGGCCTGGGCAGCTATCCCGAGGTGACGCTGGCCGCCGCGTGGAAACGGGCACGCGAGGAAAAAGAAGCCATCAAGGCAGGCAAAAACCCCATAGCAGAGCGCCAGAGCAAAAAAGCGGCCATCGTCTGGACCTTCAAGGCCTGCGCCCTGGCCTACATCGAAACCAACCGCCCGAGCTGGAAAAACGTCAAGCATGCCCAGCAGTGGGAGAACACGCTGGCGACCTACGTTTATCCCGTGTTCGGGCACAAACACGTCAAGGACGTGAACACCGAGGATGTGAAAAAAGCCATCGGGCAATTGTGGTCAACCAAGAACGAGACGATGGTTCGCGTTCGCAACCGCATCGAGCTGGTGTTGTCGTGGGCTGCCGCGCAGGATTACCGCCCCAAGGGCTTCAACCCAGCCCAGTGGCGTGGGCACCTGGACCAAGTGCTACCCAAGCCCAGCAAGGTGAACAAGCGCGAGTCCTTCGAGGCCATGCCCATCGACGGCATGTATGCATTCATGCAGCGCCTGCGCAACATGGACGGTACCGGCGCCAGGTGTTTGGAGTTCACCATCCTGACGGCCTGCCGTTCAGGCGAGTCACGGGGGGCACTCTGGAGCGAGATCGACATGGACGCCGGCACCTGGAGCATCCCGGCCAGCCGCATGAAGGCCGGCAGAGCGCACCGTATTCCACTCAGCGACCGCGCCCTGGAGCTGCTAGACCTGCTGCCCCGGCTGGTCAACGACGACGGCGACGAGATCGACCTGGTGTTCCCCGGCATGCGTGGCGACAAGCCGCTGTCGGACATGAGCCTGACCGCCTGCATGCGCCGCCTGGACCTGACGGCCGTCCCGCACGGGTTCCGGTCCACGTTCACCGACTGGACGGCAGAGCGCACCAGCTACCCCGCCGACGTGCGCGAGATGGCGCTGGCGCATGCTATCGGCAACGAGACCGAGGCCGCATACCGGCGTGGCGACCTGTTCGACAAGCGCCGCAACCTGATGAACGACTGGGCACAGTTCCTGTCCACTTCCCCGGCTAAGGGTGCCAACGTGGTGCCGCTCAAGGCTAGGTCGGCATAATCGTTTTGCCTCAGCTAGGCAGGCCGCAAACCTGCCGACACCCGGACCTCCCGCCGGCGCTGGGGCAACTGTTACGGGGGCAGCATTCGGGAGGGTGCAGATCATGACAAAAAGGTCGATACCGCCGCCAGAGCGCAGGATTCACGGGTCAAGCCCAGGTCCCGCCTTATTCATGCGCAACCCAAAACCAGTGAGCTGGTCTACGTGGTCCCTGATGCCCCATTGCGAGCTTTGGCAAGCCGTCTGCCTGAGCCTAGATTTTGAGCCGCCGAAGCGCCTTGATTTAGTCGAATGCCTGCGCGTACCGCATACCACCTTCATTGACCGCATGAAGGTTTGCATCGCCAACCTGGGCAATAAGCTGCCGGCCGATAACCTACACGCGCCGTTGAATGACCGCGCTGCCGCCCAAGTCGATCTTGAGACCTTCGCAGCCGTGGCCGAATCATGGGCTTGGGACATCCCTCAAGCACTTCAAGCACGGGCGCAACTCAAAGTGGAGCCGCTGGTGGACCTGGTCGCCACCCCCGCAAAGCAGCGCGGCACTGCACAAGACGAGACCATCCTAACCAAGATACGGGAACTGGGCCATGACCCTCTGAGATTACAAAAAAACAGCCCCGGCAAGTCTGGCGTGAAGAGCCAGGTCAGGACCGCTCTGGTCGGCAAGAATCAGCTTTTCCCCAAAGAAGGCGGACAACTCGACAAAGCATGGGAGAGACTTAGAAAGAACCAAGAGATCGTCAACAAAGACTAGGCCTCCCCCATAGGGTATCCCTATAACTGGGGGATACAGGGAGACTTGCGAGGGGGGCACCGCCCGACGGACATTCAAACCTTCTTAGGAGGGTTTACCGAATGTCACCGCAACTTATCCCCAACACCGCGAGGCTGGCGAGCCTCGAAAAGGCACCACCCAAGTCTGGTCTGCCGGCCACCGGCTTCATACGGCAACGCCAGCTACTCAGCATCATCCCCGTGAGCCCGGCCACCCTGTGGCGCTGGGTCAAGGCTGGCGACTTTGTGCAGCCGGTTCGACTTGGCGCCAACACGACCGCGTGGCGCATCGAGGACGTCAGGTCCTGGATGAACTCACAAGGGAGGCCATCGGTATGACCCACAAAAAAGAAGCCCCAGCCGACCAAGATCGCGCTGGAGCCACCATCCGCAGCCTGTTCAAAACTGCTACTAACAATCCAGATTTTCGCACTGCAAATGACGACCAGCAAGCCCCTGATGGCAAAGTCATTGCCACCCTCATCGCCAAGCTGGCACTGGCTGGGCATGTTGTCCATCAAGGCCAATGCGGCGACTTCACTGTGGGCCGCTGGGGAATGTCTCGCTACTGCCAGGACGCTAAAGCACTAAAGGCCTTTGCAATTCAGATGGGGGTCAAGTTATGACTTTCGACCGAAACCTACTCCCCGAACCGGCGACTTACTTTGAAAACCAAGGCCTGACGCTCAAAGGCCCCCGGTCTGCCAAGTGGAAAACCACGACCTGCAACTTTCATGGCGGCTCGGATTCCATGCGCGTCAACGTCGCCACCGGCGCATGGGTCTGCATGAGCTGTGGCGAGAAAGGCGGCGACGTGCTGGCCTATGCGATCAAGGACAGTGGCCGCGAGTTTGTAGACGCCGCCAAGGCCCTGGGCTGCTGGGTGGACGATGGCCGAACGCAGGTGCAAACCAGGCCCACGCCGTTGAGTCCGCGCCAGGCGATGACGGTATTGGCGTTTGAGGCCACGCTGATATCTGTAGCTGGGGAGAATGTGGCCTTCGGCGTGGCGCTGTCGGACGCCGACCGGGCGCGGGTGAGGCTGGCGACCAATCGCATGGTCCGACTGTTCGAGGACTTCGCATGAGCCGCGGTTCTTACGAGCAAATGCTTGAGCAACTTGATGCGGAGCTTGAGCTAACTTCAGAAACAAATCTGGTGCGCCGCACTGCCCCGCCTGAGGTGCAACTGACGCAGGCCAGCACGTTGAAGATCGTGGCCGTGCGCTGGCTCTGGCCGGGCTGGCTGGCGCGTGGCAAGTTCCATGTGCTGGCCGGCACACCCGGCACCGGCAAGACCACCATCGCCATGAGATGGGCCGCAACCTGCACCACCAATGGCCGCTTTCCTGATGGCACACACTGCCGTGGTGGCAACGTGTTGATATGGACAGGAGAGGATGACCCAGCCGACACACTGGCGCCGCGCCTGCTGGCATCGGGTGCCGACCTGAGCCGGGTGTATTTCATCCAAGGCACCACCGAGGCAGGCAAGCTGCGCAGCTTCGACCCAGCACGCGATATCCACACACTTGAGCGCCAAGCGCAGGCCATCGGGCAAATTGCCCTGCTGATCGTGGACCCCGTGGTCAGCGCCGTGGCTGGTGACGGACACAAAGCCGGGGACGTCCGCCGGGGACTGCAGCCGCTGGTGGACTTGGCCGCCGTGCTGGACTGCGCTGTGCTGGGCATCACGCACTTTTCCAAGGGCACAGCAGGACGCGACCCGCTAGAGCGCGTGACGGGCTCCCAAGCCTTTGGCGCCCTGGCGCGTGTTGTCATCGTGGCCGCCAAAGATGGCACCGACGCAGGCGACGACACCCCGGCTCGGCGCTTCGTGGCGCGGTGCAAGTCCAACATCGGGCCAGATGGTGGCGGCTTCGATTACCAGCTCGATCAAGCTGCGCTGCCCGACCACCCCAATGTCATCGCCAGCACAGTGACCTGGGGCCAAGCCATCGAAGGCACTGCACGCGATTTACTCGGCGCCGCAGAGGTCAACGAAACCAGCGACACCGACGAGCGCCAGGACGCCGTGTCTTTTCTTCAAGGGCTGCTAAAGAACGGGCCGGTCGCCATGCTCAGCATTGAGGCGGACGCCAAGGGCGCAGGTTATGCCTGGCGCACCATCCAGAGGGCGAAGAAAGAGCTGGGTGCTAAGGCCATCAAAACCGGCCTGAATGGCGGCTGGGTTTGGGCACTGCCTGCCGAAGGGCGCCAAACAACACCGAAGAGCGCCACACAAAAGGCTGGCAGCCTTCGGGAAAATTTGGCAGCCTTCGGCCAGCCTGGGCTGCACGGTATTAACCCGCACCAGCACGGCGACAACGATGTCGAGGTGTTCTGATGCACGCCGACCACATCCTTGGCCAACTCCACGCCGCTGGGCTGGGCCTGCGCCTGGGTGCAGACGGTGCTCTGCTGGTGGCGCCTGCCGGGCTACTGTTACCAGAGCTGCGCGACCTGATTCGCCAACACAAAACGGCGCTGGTGCTGGCTCTGGCAAAACAGACTCATGACGCCAACATCATCAACACGCCCACAGAGCCATTCACCGAGCCGCCCGGCTACGAGGGCACCGGCTGGCGCCTGGCTGGTGCTGCTGGCCTGTCGGCACCCACCCTGGCCCGGTTCCGCGACGCATCGCTGGCGCTAGATGCTGCACCTGAAAACCACCTGCAATTACAGGAGACCACACCATGAGCAACAAACCCAAAAAGCCCGGCACCTGGCACACCGGCCAAAGTGGCAACCCCAAGGGCAAACCACCTGGCACTGGCGCCCTGCAGCGCCTACGAGCTGGCCTAGACCAACACCTGCCCGACATTCTGGCCGCGCTGGTGGAGGCCGCAAAAGCGGGTGACGTGATGGCCGCCAGGGTGATCTTGGACCGCGTGCTGCCCAGCCTGAAACCTAACGAACAAGCCATTGAACTGGACCTGGCCGGCGACACTCTGACCGACCAAGGTCGCGCAGTTCTGAGCGCTGTCGCCGCTGGCGCATTGGGCCCCGGGCAAGGCAGCCAACTTATTGCCGCCATTGGTGCGCTGGCGCGAATGGCCGAGATTAACGAGCTGACTTCCCGCATCCAAAAACTGGAGGAATCAAAAAATGCGAAGCCTTGAGAGACGTATTGCAGCGCTAGAAGTACAGGCAAAGCCACCCGAGCCGCTGACCATCATTCGCCGTTTTGTGAGCCCTGGGCAACCACTGCCCGAGCTGCAAGGGTTGAAGGACAACGAGAGCAACAACGAGTGGCAGCGCCAACTAGGCGAGACAGAGCAATCCCTGATTGACCGGGCCAGTCTGCTCTGCTCACGCAATGCTGGAGGCGTGGCTAGTCTTGTTGGATATCGCTGATTAACTGCTATATATTAAATAGCAAACTATCCAATCAGGACAAGGGCTAGAGCCCGATATGACCAAAAGCCAGGACGAGCTGATGACCGCCTAGCCTACGCCGCAGCCGAAAAAGCAGCGCTATCGGCCCGACTAGGCCTGTGGCAAGATGCTGTGCCGGTGGCGCCGTGGGAGTGGCGGCATCCAGCAAAAGTCGAACAGTAGATCTAAAGTAAATACAAGGGATGGTTATGAAATTGACAAAAATACTATTAGTCTTTATCAGTGTTGGATTATTCACGGCATGTGGAGGCGGAGCATCAAGCACATCCGCGCAGGGTGATAGCACACAAAATAGCGGCACTGTAAATTCCGGTACTGTAGATAATTCACAAAATAGCGGAAATACAAACACTGGCAATACAAATAGCGGCTCAAATACACCAGCGGTTTTGAACTATATAACTTTAAGGCATAACAGCGTTGTTGGTGGCTTTTTGGCAACTGAAGACACCATTAGTGCAACATTGTCTTCACAAGGAAAGTATCTAAGCGGAGCGCACTATTCTCAGTCTAGAGATAACTATCTTGGAAAGATTCAAAGTTTTTTGAATGATAGTGAAACATCGTATAAGTCGTTCAATATATTATTGCCCGTTGACAAGACCAGTATCGTAAGTCAGTTGAATACTTATAAAACTGAGGATAAAAACTATGCTTCAACGTACTACAGTAGTGTAAATTGGGGTTTATCAGGAAATAGCCTGCCTGCTTTTATTGATGATGTGCACTTGCGAATTGAAGCAGCATATGGTTTGACGATAGCCTCTTTGCCCTAATTGGGTCTACAGCGTATTTACTCAAGATAAAAATGCCGCACCATAGATTGTAAAACGGGAGGTTGAGGATGAAAAAACTGCTGCTGACACTGCTAACCCTGCTGGGGCTCAATGGCTCAGCTTGGGCTGAGTGGGTGAGGGTAACTGAGAGCGACACCATTTACAGGTACATTGACCCGGCGACCATTCGCAAAGACGGCAATCTTGTCAGGGTTTGGGAAATTACCGACTTAAAAACGCGGCATAAAGACGGTGAATTGTCCCGCCGGTCTAGGATGGAATACGACTGCAAACAAGAGCGTGCCAAGTATCTGTCAACTAGCGAACACTCTGAAGCCATGGCGAGTGGCACAATCCTAAAACAATCAGAGGTTGGTCTTGGGCAATGGTTTGACATACCGCCCGGCTCTGTTGTTGAGGCCGTGCTAAAAATAGTCTGCGCCAAATAAGCATGGCCAAGATCATCGGAGCCATCCAGGTCAAGGGCGGCGCCAACAGTTCCAATGTCCACACGATCCCGGCCATGCGCCGCTGGCAGTCGCAGGCTTGGTGCCATCAGCACATCGCCGCTCTCTATCGCGCAGCGCTGTAGTCGCAGCCAGTGCGCCCGGCTGACGCCCGGCACAAGCACCACCATGCTGTCGCGCTGTCATCGACCAGCCCCACACTCTGGCGCCACCGCCCACTCGCTTCGCGCCCTGCGGGTTACATAACGTGCTATTGCCCCCAGTGGCCGGCAGTCGCGCAATGCGCTTTGTGCCCACCACCGGCTGCGCCGCCCTACGGGTGGAAGCAACACACGTTATGCAAAGTGGCCGCCGTCGAGCTGCTGGCGCACGTCCTCATGTTCCTGGTCAGTGCGCTGTCGCGCAGGCGCTGGGCTCCACACTACGGGCTCCGCCGCTTCGCGGCTGCGCCCGGCCTGGCCGCCAAGATCGCGCTGGCCGACCTGATGGCAATTGAGGGGGGTACACTTTTCCGGATGGGGGTATGGATGAGGGGAAAATCAAAAAGTGCCCCGAAAACCCGCATGGATGCTAGTGGTTCGAATGACACCCTCTCCGCCAATAACTTCTATCAATCCTTCAAACGCATGTTTGCAAGTTGTTGATCTGATGGAGTTTTTTCTTTCAATGTTTCCCCGATCTTGAATAAAGTCATGCTTTAACGGGGTGTTTTAACTGTTGAGACGGCGTTTTGCTCAAAACCTCTTGACTTCGCAAGTTCAAAACCTGAATTTGAACTGTACCGATTGAACGAGGTATTTTAGTGATCGTGCGCCGCCCTTTTGCCTGGCGCTTTTGGGTTTTGGCGGTGCATTATGGCTACAGTCGTTAAAAACCGATTGTCGGTACGCTGTCCGGACGTTATGATGTGCAACCATCCAAAAAACAGGGGTCGCCATGACCGCAGTCATTCATTCCAAATCTGAGCGTATCGATGTGCGGGCCAGCATGCCTGTGAAGCAATTGCTTCAGGAAGCGGCGCGCGTGGCGCACAAAAATGTGAGCGAGTTTCTGCTCGACGCGGGCATCATCGCGGCCAACCAGACCTTGGCAGACCGCGCCCGTTTCGAGCTGAGTGACGAGAAGTGGCTTGCGTTTCAGTCGGCACTGGATCAGCCCGTGAGCGCCAAGCCCAAGCTCAAAAAGCTTTTGTCTAAGCCTGGGCTACTTGGTTGAGTTCGCAGGCTTACGAGCCAATTCGCAAACTGGCCGGTTCGGACGCCGTTGAGTCCTTTGATTGTGGCCAGGGCGCACTGAATCAGTTCTTGCAGCGCTTTGCGCTCGTCAATCAAAAATCCAACAGCGCGCAAACCTACGTGAGTTGCCATTCCGGCGCGGTCGTTGGTTTCTACAGTTTGGCCGTGGGTAGCGTTGAACCATTCAATGCGGCACCGCGTGTGACCAAAGGTATTCCACAACACCCCGTGCCGGTGATGATTTTGGCCCGGCTTGCCGTGGACCTTCAGCACCAAGGCGCAGGGCTTGGCAAAGCACTGCTCAAAGATGTGCTGCTGCGTACAGCACAGGCGGCGGACATTGCCGGGATTCGTGCCCTGCTGGTGCATGCCAAGGACGAGCCTGCCAGATTGTGGTACCTAAATTGGGAGTTTGAACCCAGCCCATCTGATCCGTTCCATCTGTTCATTTTAATGAAGGACATCAAGACCATGGTAAGCAAAGCCTGAAATAAAAGCTCCGTGAAGTTGGCCGATTTATAAATAGTACAAAAAGCCCTTGACGCCGTCCAATATTGACCGCCAGGAGGCTGCTTAAGACTTGGACGGGCTTATGTCGTAAATCCTAGACTCGCTCGGTAATCCATGCACACAGGAGGACCCGAATCAAGATTCAAGTTCCCTCTGTAAGTCAATCCAAGCGGGATCAAAACTCAGTTTTTTCGCCATAGGTGAACTGGATTCGACAACCCGCCAAAAAGGGGCTAGATCTCTGGTGCTGCCGGTCCGGCCATACTCCTCCCAAGCATGTTCCGTCACGATTCTCAGAAAAAGGGATGTTGAGACTGGACATGTGGCATCGCAATTGTTTTTCGCCGCCAGTTTGCGCCTGAAAGCTTGGATCGACATGGTGGAGCCTGGCGTGATCGTCTTGAGCTCTGCCGCGATCTCAACTGGGCATGAAATGAGCAATTTCGCCCCTTTGGGGATGCCTGCGAAATCCTTCTCAAGGATGACATGGTGGGGCGGTTTGGCGTTCATCTTTTCACCCCATGTTTTCTTTGCTCTTGGCATTGCTGGCTCCTGTAATGTGGTTCGGCTTCAGTATGCAGATTCCAGTCTCTAGTGCAAATAATCCCCGGGAAAACACTGATCCATCGGAATGCAAAAATCAAGTTCGAGTTCGAATCCCTGACCCTACAAAAAAGGATTCAGGAAACTCACGCAACGAGTGGCGGTCTCAACATTTAGAAAGATGAATTGAACCCCAAGTGCTTGAACGGCGTCCCTATCAAAAACTTAGGCGGTTTGTGATGAGGTGTGTTGTGCCCCGCCAGTGACTTCTTTCAATATTTCAATCCTTCAAACGCCTGTTTGCAAGTGCTTGATCTGATTGATTTTTCCTCCCAAAGCTTTCTCCGATGTTGAAGAAAGGCGCCCTGTGACCGGGTACTCTAACTGTTGAGACGGCACTTTGCTCAAAACCTCTTGACCTAGCGCGTTCAAAACACAAATATGAACCGTAGCGATTGCGCGCGGTTTTAGTTGATGCTGCTCCGCCGGTTGGTTGGTGCTTTGGGGGGTATTGGCGGTGCATTATGGGTACAGTTGTTAAAATCGCTTGTCAGTACACTGTCCGGATACTATGATGGAAAACTAGCCAAAAAAGGTTGCCATGACAGCAGTCATTCATTCCAAATCTGAACGCATCGATGTGCGCGCCACCATGCCCGTGAAGCAATTGCTTCAGGAAGCGGCGCGCGTGGCGCACAAAAATGTGAGCGAGTTTCTGCTCGACGCGGGCATCATCGCGGCTAACCAAACCTTGGCAGACCGCACCCGTTTCGATCTGAGTGACGAGAAGTGGCTGGCGTTTCAGGCGGCACTGGATCAGCCCGTGAGCGCCAAGCCCAAGCTCAAAAAGCTTTTGTCTAAGCCTGGGCTACTTGGTTGAGTTCGCAGGCTTACGAGCCAATTCGCAAACTGGCCGGTTCGGACGCCGTTGAGTCTTTTGATTGTGGCCAGGGCGCACTGAATCAGTTCTTGCAGCGCTTTGCGCTCGTCAATCAAAAATCCAACAGCGCGCAAACCTACGTGAATTGCCATTCCGGCGCGGTCGTTGGTTTCTACAGTTTGGCCGTGGGTAGCGTTGAGCCATTCAATGCGGCACCGCGTGTGACCAAAGGTATTCCACAACACCCCGTGCCGGTGATGATTTTGGCCCGGCTTGCCGTGGACCTTCAGCACCAAGGCGCAGGGCTTGGCAAAGCACTGCTCAAAGATGCGCTGCTGCGTACAGCACAGGCGGCGGA
>CAMCZF010000016.1 GCA_945885775.1 Rhodoferax sp. OV413
CGCAATCAAGGCCGGATATAAGTGAGCAGCCGACTTCTTCGCAACACACCACAAATTTCTCTTGCTACCCGGGAGGCATCCATATAAGCACGTCATGCTTGCAATGCAGCGGACGAACATCACGCCTTACATTACTGGAGCGGTGCAGGCCAAGCTCAGTCAAACAAATATGTGGCGGATCAATTTCCTAAAGCCAACCCGCGAGGTGGCTGAATATTTCGGCTCCTTGATGGAACCCCTCTTCGTTCGCTTACGCCACAACTCAGTACAAGCCCAAACCCTAGCCACCCTGCGCGACACCCTGCTGCCGCGCCTGATCTCCGGCCAGTTGCGGCTGCCCGATGCGCAAGCCGCTGTTGAAGACGCGCTGGCGTGAACCGTGCGCCTTCAGTCACTATGAAATTGATAGCTACTCACGTCCATTCCACGGGGGCTACAGGCCAATTTGATGCTCAAACACCTAGCCAGGCCGCCCATGCAATCTGACGTCGCTGGCACAATCCACCGACACCCCTCTGTCCGAAAGTTCACGCCATGCAAATCGAGTCCATCGAGATAAAGAACTACCGCTTGTTCCGGGACACGAAGCTCACCCATATTCCACGTCTGTGTGTTTTGGTGGGGGCCAACGGCACAGGTAAATCAACCCTGTTTGATGTGTTGTCCTTTTTGAAGGATGCGCTGGCCATGAATGTGGGCAAGGCCGTGTCCAAACGCGGTGGCTACAAAGAGCTCGCCAGCCGAGGTTTTGTCACTGAACCTATTGAACTGACTTTGCAGTTTCGTTTGGAGATTACGGGCTACGAGCGTTTGGTAACGTACATCCTCAAGATTGAGCCCGACGCCACCGGACGCGCCGTTGTGGCACGCGAAGTGCTGCGTTACAAGCGGGGCGCAAACGGCAAGCCATTTCACTTTCTTGATTTCGCGTATGGCAAGGGTTATGCCATTACCAACGAAGAAGATTTCTCGAAAGCGGATGAGGCGCTCAAACGCGAAGACCAGGAGTTGGATGCTCCGGACATTCTCGCCATAAAGGGTCTAGGGCAGTTTGAGCGTTTCAAGGCAGCCAGTGCTTTTCGCCTCATGATTGAAAACTGGCACATCTCGGATTTCCATGTGTCAGATGCCCGCCAAAGCCAGGAAGACGGGTTTGCGGAGCACCTATCCACACAAGGGGAAAATTTGCCGCTGGTGGCCAACTACTTGTTTGAGCACCATAGGGAGCGGTTCGACCGGGTACTCATGTCGATGCAGCAGCGTGTGCCGGGCGTGTCCGTTGTAGAACCCAAGCAAACGGAGGATGGCCGCCTGGTGTTGCGCTTTCAGGACGGGAGTTTCAAAGACCCGTTTATTGCACGCCATGTGTCGGACGGCACAATCAAAATGTTTGCTTATCTTGTGCTGCTGAATGACCCGAAGCCCTACCCCTTGCTGGCCGTAGAGGAGCCTGAAAATCAGTTGTATCCCGAACTGTTGCCGGAATTGGCCGAAGAGTTTCGCTCCTATGCGAAGCGAGGTGGCCAGGTGTTCATTTCGTCGCACTCGCCCGACTTTTTAAATGCGCTCACACTGGATGAAATCTATTGCTTGCGCAAGCAAGACGGGTTCACCCGCATCACGCGTGCGGGCGACTCGGAAAACCTGCGTGCCCTGTTTGATGCAGGTGACCTGCCCGGTTATCTCTGGAAGCAGCGCCTGTTTGAGGGACTCAACTGATGCAGGGCCGGCTCATTTTCTTGGTGGAAGAGCCCTCTATGAAGGTTTTGCTCGATGGGCTTTTGCCCCGGTTCTTCCCGGGTTGGCAAAAGGGAACTCACTTCATGTGTGTCCCGCACGAAGGGAAAAGTGATTTGGATAAAAGCGCTCCGCGCAAGCTCAAGGCGTGGAAGGTGCCCGGCGACAGGTTTGTGATCGTGCGGGACAACGACAACGCCGATTGCTTCGCACTCAAGTCCCGTTATGTTGAGATTTGTGTCGTTTGCGGTCGCCCGGAAAGCCTTGTGCGCTTGGTTTGTCAGGAGTTAGAGAGCTGGTATCTGGGCGATTTGTGGGCCATGGCGCAGGCATTTTCGCAGCCCAATTTGGACACGCCAGGGCACCGAAAGCGGTTTGCTAAACCGGACGGTTGGCAAAAACCATCCCTTGAAGTCGGCCGTTTGGTCGAAAATTTTGGCAAGGTGGCTGGTGCGCGAGCTATGGCGGTTCACCTTCGGGCAGGCGAACACAATCGATCCGCGAGTTTCCGGGTATTTGTTGATGGCGTGCAACAGGTTGCTTCGGAAATGGGATGGACGACCGCTGCATGAACACGCTTTCCCTCGATGTCCTAGGTGGTCTATTTGGTCAGCAGCCCGCTGGCCAAACCCTAAGCATCGGTGCCAGCCGGTGCCCGTGACCAGTAGCCTGCGGCCATATGTATAGATAAACCTATTTTCTATACATATTCAGCCTTTAATGTAACGAATTCTTTAATTGCTAGACACGTCGCTCCGATTCAAAGTTGAACCATGCCCGCACTCACGCCGCTTGAGCACCTTAACCCGGCTCGGTTTGAGGCACCTGCCATCCTCAAAAAGCTGGCCAGCAGCAGCCGTAAGCTGGCGGAGCTGAAGGGCATGGCGGCCTCCATTCCCAACCAGGGCATTTTGATCAACACGCTAGCGCTGCAAGAGGCCAAGGACAGCTCGGAGATCGAGAACATCGTCACCACCCATGACGAGCTGTTTAAGGACGATGTGCTGCCAGAGTCGTTTGCCAACCCCGCCGCCAAAGAAGTGCTGCGCTACCGCCAAGCGCTACGTGTCGGTTTTGAGCGGGTAGGCGGCAGTGGCCTGCTCACCTGCAACCACATCATCGAGATCCAGGGGGAACTGGAGCGCAACAATGCGGGCTTTCGCAAGCTGCCGGGCACGGCGCTCAAAGACGGCGCCGGCCAGACCATCTACACCCCGCCACAAGACCCGGCGGACATCGTGGCGCTGATGCGCGACCTGGAGCGCTTCATCAACGAGGCCGATCTGTTTGACGCCGACCCATTGATCAAGATGGCGTTGATCCACCACCAGTTTGAGAGCATTCACCCGTTCTACGACGGCAACGGCCGCACGGGACGCATTGTGAATGTGCTGTATCTGGTGAAAGAGGGTTTGCTCGATATTCCGGTGCTGTACCTGAGCCAATACATCGTGCGTCACAAGGCCGATTACTACCGCCTGGTGCAAACTGTGCGCGACGAAGACACCTGGGAAGACTGGGTGCTGTACCTGCTGGAAGCGGTCGAGCAGACCGCCGGCCAAACCATTCATACCGTGCAGGCCATCAAGGCGGCACTGTTTGACTACAAGCAGCGCATTCGCGCAGGCTACAAGTTTTACAGCCAGGACTTGATCAACAACCTGTTCATGCACCCTTACACCAAAATCGAGTTTGTGCAGCGCGACCTGGGTGTGTCGCGCATCACCGCCACCAAATACCTCGACGCCTTGATCGATGGCGGGTTTGTGCAAAAGCAAAAAATAGGTCGCGCCAATTACTACGTGAATCTGGCCTTGAATGCGGTATTGCTAGGCCAAGCGCAAGGTACGCCATGACCGAAGACCAGCTTGAACAGGAAGCACTGGGCTGGCTGGCCGAGGCCGGCTATGCCACCCTGTTCGGCCCGGACATCGCCTTTGACGGCGCCAAGCCTGAACGCAGTGACTACCGGCAGGTGCTGCTGCCGTTTCGGCTGCGTGAAGCCATCCTCAAGCTCAACCCCGGCATCCCCACCGCCGCGCGCGAAGACGCGCTCAAACAGGTGCTTGACCTGGGTCACCCGGCATTGCTGTCGGCCAACCGGCAGTTCCACCGCCTCCTGGTCGCCGGGGTGCCGGTGCAGTACCAAAAAGACGGCGAAACGCGTGGCGACTATGTGCGTCTGATCGACTGGGCCACGCCAGAGCGCAACGATTGGCTGGCTGTCAACCAGTTTTCCATCAAGGGGCCGCACCACACCCGCCGCCCAGACATCATCCTGTTCGTCAACGGGCTGCCGCTGGTGCTGCTGGAGCTGAAGAACCCGGCTGACGAGGCGGCGGACATCTGGAAAGCCTTTGACCAGATTCAGACCTACAAAGAGCATATTCCTGACGCATTCCAGTACAACGAGCTGCTGGTCATCTCGGACGGCAGCGAGGCCCGCCTTGGTGCCCTGTCCAGCAACGCCGAGCGGTTCATGCAGTGGCGCACCATCGACGGCGTGGCGCTGGACCCGTTGGGCCAGTTCAATGAGTTGGAAACGCTGATCCGGGGTGTACTCGCGCCGGCTTACCTGCTGGACTACCTGCGCTACTTCGTGCTGTTTGAAGACGATGGCGGCATCATCAAAAAGATTGCCGGCTACCACCAGTTCCATGCGGTGCGGCTGGCTATTGGGCAGGTCATTGCGGCGTCGCGACCGGGTGGCTCGCACAAGGGTGGCGTGGTCTGGCACACCCAGGGCAGCGGCAAGAGCATCACCATGACCTGCTTTGCCGCCCGCGTGATGCAAGAAGCCGCCATGGAGAACCCGACCATCGTGGTCATCACCGACCGCAATGACCTGGACGGCCAGTTGTTTGGCGTGTTCTCCCTGGCGCAAGACCTTTTGCGGGAGCAGCCGGTGCAAGCCCACACCCGCCAAGACCTGCGTGCCAAACTCTCCAACCGTCCATCGGGCGGCATCGTCTTCGCCACCATCCAGAAATTCATGCCCGGCGAGGACGAAGATATGTTCCCGGTGCTGTCAGACCGCAGCAATATCGTGGTGATTGCCGACGAGGCGCACAGAACCCAGTATGGCTTTGAGGCCAAGCTCAAAACGTACAAGCCAAAGGCCGCCGCGAATCTGGCTATTACCACCGGCGACGGGGCGGTGAATGCACCCAAGGCCGAGTTCGCACCACCCGACGGAGCCCATCAGCGGTATCAAGTTGGCTATGCCCAGCACCTGCGTGATGCGCTGCCCAACGCTACTTTTGTGGCCTTTACCGGCACGCCTGTCTCGTCTGAAGACCGCGACACCCGCGCCGTGTTTGGGGACTACATCCATGTCTATGACATGCAGCAGGCCAAGGAAGATGGCGCCACGGTCGCCATCTACTTTGAGTCCCGCCTTGCCAAGCTGGCTATCAATCCCGCAGACCTGCCGCACATTGACGCCGAGGTGGATGAACTGGCCGAGGACGAAGAAGAAAGCCAACAGGCCAAGCTGAAAAGCCGCTGGGCGGCGCTAGAGAAGGTGGTCGGGGCCGAGCCCCGCATCGCCAGTGTGGCCGCCGATCTGGTGGCGCACTTTGAAGAGCGCAACAAGGCACAGACTGGCAAGGCGATGGTGGTGGCCATGAGCCGCGAGATTTGCGTGCACCTCTACAACGAGATCGTCAAGCTGCGGCCCGATTGGCACGATACCGACCCCGAGAAGGGCGCCATCAAGATTGTGATGACCGGCTCGGCCAGCGACAGGGCTTTGCTGCGCCCGCACATCTACAGCGCCCAGGTCAAGAAACGGCTGGAAAAACGCTTCAAAGACCCGGTGGACCCAATGCGGCTGGTGATCGTGCGCGACATGTGGCTGACCGGCTTTGACGCGCCCTGCGTCCACACCCTGTACGTGGACAAGCCGATGAAGGGCCACAACCTGATGCAGGCCATTGCCCGGGTCAACCGGGTGTTCAAGGACAAGCAGGGTGGCTTGGTGGTGGACTACATCGGCATTGCCAATGAGCTGCGAAGCGCCCTGAAGGAATACACGGCCAGCAAGGGGCGCGGCCGCCCCACCGTGGATGCCCACGAAGCCTACGCCCTGCTGGAAGAAAAGCTCGAACAACTGCGCGCCATGCTGCACGGCTTTGACTACAGCGATTTCCTGACCACCGGCCACAAGCGGCTGGCTGGTGCGGCCAACCATGTGCTGGGGCACAAGGACGGCAAGAAGCGCTTTGCCGACACCGCGCTGGCGATGAGCAAGGCGTTCACCCTGTGCTGCACCCTGGATGAAGCCAAGGCGGTGCGTGAAGAGGTTGCCTTCTTCCAGGCCGTTAAGGTCATCCTGACCAAGCGCGAGATCAGCCAGCAGAAGAAGACCAACGAGGAACGTGAACTCGCCATCCGGCAAATCATTGGCTCTGCCGTGGTGTCGGACGAGGTGGTGGACATCTTCAACGCCGTCGGCCTGGAAAAGCCCAATATCGGCATCCTGGACGACGAGTTTCTGGCCCAGGTTCGAAATTTGCCCGAGCGCAATCTGGCCGTGGAACTGCTGGAGCGGCTGATGCAGGGCGAGATCAAGGCCCGGTTTTCCGGCAACGTGGTGCAAGAGAAAAAGTTCTCAGAACTGCTGACCAATGTCATCAGGCGCTATCAAAACCGGGCCATTGAAACCGCGCAGGTGATCGAGGAACTGATCGAGATGGCGAAAAAGTTCCGGGCCGCTGCCACGCGTGGCGACGAACTGGGCCTGACCGAGGACGAGATCCGCTTTTACGACGCCCTGGCCGACAACGAATCAGCCGTGCGCGAACTCAGCGACGAGATACTAAAGAAGATCGCCCAAGAACTCACCGAAAACCTGCGCCAGAACCTGTCAGTGGATTGGTCAGAGCGCCAAAGCGTCAGGGCCAAGCTGCGCCTGATGGTCAAACGCATTCTGCGCAAATACAAATACCCGCCCGACTTGCAAGAAGGCGCGGTTGAACTGGTGCTGGAGCAGGCGCAGGCCCTGGGTGAGGCGTGGATGTAGGCCACCGAGGCGCCCAAAGAGAAAGGGCCTGCTACTATTTTCATAGTGGCAGACTCGTGATTTCATTGGTGCCGGAGAGATCACAGACCCAACTACACATGCGCGTCAAGAAGGCTGCTAAACAACGATCGTGTCAGCTCTGTCGTGTGCAATGGCGTAATTATCGCAAAAAAGCTATGATATGAACAATTGGACAGTGATCATGCACCCCCTGGCAGAGCCTGAGTTGCTGGCGCTGCCAGCTGACATGAAGGCCCGGTTTCTGCATGTTGCAGAATTGCTTGAGCAATTTGGCCCGCAACGTGTAGGACTGCCCCACATCCGGCCGCTGGAAAGCAAGCTGTGGGAAATGCGAATGCAGGGTCGTGACGGGATAGCCCGCGCTGTGTATGCCGCCGTTCAAGACCGCCGCTTATTGGTATTGCATGTGTTTGTGAAAAAGACCCAAGCCACGCCGCGAAGCGCGATTGCAACAGCACTTAAGCGATTGGAAGTACGGTAATGAAAACATTGAAATCACTCAAGGCCGCACTGATGGCTGATACCGACACCCGAGCCGAATATGACGCCCTAGTAGACGAATTCAGCATGGCCCGTGAACTGATTGCTGCCCGTAGCCGTGCTGGCCTGACACAAGGTGAAGTTGCTGCACGCATGGGCACCACGCAGAGCGTTGTGGCCCGCCTGGAGTCCGGCAAGCGCGCACCCTCCATGAGAAGCGTTCAGCGCTACGCGCAAGCAGTCGGTGCGCGTGCTGTGGTGCACTTGGAGTCGGTCGGTGCATGATCAATCTACGAAACCCGGTATCGCAGTTTGTAAAAAGCCTATAAGCCCCCAAAGAGAAAGGGCCTGCTACTATTTTCATAGTGGCAGACCCTTGATTTCATTGGTGCCGGAGAGATGAATCGAACACCCGACCTTCTCATTACGAATGAGCTGCTCTACCGACTGAGCTACACCGGCAACCACATGAAATTATAGCCCCGGGGTCAGGCGGCGCTGCTGTCCTCGGCGTGGTAGCGGGTGACGCGCTCTACCTCGTTTTTGGAACCCAGGATGACGCTGACGCGTTCGTGCAGTTTGGCGGGTTGGATGTCCAGGATGCGTTGCTGGCCGTTGGTGGCGGCGCCACCAGCTTGCTCGACCAACCAGCCCATGGGGTTGGCCTCGTACATCAGGCGCAGCTTGCCTGGTTTCTCGGGCTCGCGCTGGTCCCAGGGGTACATGAACACGCCGCCGCGGGTCATGATGCGGTTCAAATCTGCCACCATGCTGGCAATCCAGCGCATGTTGAAGTCTTTGCCGCGAGGGCCCTCTTTGCCCTGCAGGCATTCGTCGATGTAGCGGCGCACCGGCGGCGCCCAGTGGCGCATATTGCTCATGTTGATGGCAAATTCTTTGGTGTCGGCCGGGATGAGCACATGCTCTTGCGTCAGGATGAAAGACCCCTGTTCGCGGTCCAGGGTGAACATGGCCACACCGGCGCCCACGGTCAGCACCAAAGTGGTTTGCGGTCCGTAGACGCAGTAGCCGGCCGCCACTTGGCGCGCGCCGGGCTGAAGAAAGTCGGCCTCCTCCACGCCCTGGCCCTCTGGTTTCACCAGCACGCTGAAGATGGTGCCGATGCTCACATTCACGTCGATGTTGCTGGAGCCGTCCAGCGGGTCAAACAGCAGCAGGTATTCGCCCTGCGGGTAGCGGTTGGGCACGATGTAGATGCTGTCCATCTCCTCGCTGGCCATGGCAGCCAGGTGGCCGCCCCATTCGTTGGCCTCGATCAGCACCTCGTTGGCGATGATGTCGAGCTTTTTTTGTACCTCGCCTTGCACGTTTTCGCTCTCGGCGCTGCCCAACACGCCGCCCAGCGCGCCCTTGTTAACTGCTTGGCTGATGCTTTTGCAAGAGCGGGCTACCACTTCGAGCAGCAGCCGCAGTTGCGACGGGATGAGGCCGCCCACCCGTTGCTGCTCAACCAAGTAGCGGGTGAGGGAGATTTTGGCGGCCATGTCAGTCCTCCAGCGCGCGGCTGACCACCTCGCGCACGTCGTTGCTCAGATCGGTCTTGGCGGCAACGCGGGCAATGGCCTCGCGCGCCGCACTGCGGTAGGGTTCTGCCAGCTTTTTCCAGCGGTCCATGGCCCGCGCCAGGCGCGCCGCCACCTGCGGGTTGGTGCTGTCGAGCTCCAGCACGCGTTCGCTCCAGAACACATAGCCGGCGGCATCCTGCCGATGAAACGCCCCGGGGTTGGCGCTGCAGTAGCTGAAGATCAGACTGCGCGCTCGGTTGGGGTTGCGCAGGTTGAAGTCTGGATGGTTCATGAGCTGGCGCACCGCCGGTAGCACCTGGCCGCCGCGGTCGCAAGTGCCGCCCTGCAGGGCAAACCATTTGTCCAGCACCAGATCTTCGCCCTTGAACAGCGCGTGAAAGCGCGCCAGCGCGGCAATGGCCAGCTCGTGCCCGCTGTTGACCAGGGCCGACAGCGCATTGAAACGGTCGGTCATGTTGTCAGCATCTTTGAAGCGCTGGTAAGCCTTGCCGGGCCAGACGGTGTCACCGCTGTCGCGGGCGGCCAGGCAGAGTTGGGCCAGCGCCATACCGGCCAAGGCACGCCGGCCGGCCGAGACGGGCTCGGGCCGGTAGCCGCCGTTGTCTTTGTGGGCCTCAAAGGCCCAGGCCCAGTCGGCTTGTAAGGCCGTTGCCAGTTGCAGGCGCATGACCTCGCGCACGGCATGAATGCGCTGCGGATCCACCACCTGCAACTGCTCGGCGATGTAGGTCTCAGACGGCAGTGTCAGGGCCAAATCCTTGAAGGCGGCGTCCAGCTGGTCCGATCGCAAGAGCTGGCGCATGGCGGCAATATAGGCATCAGAAAGCACGCTAGACCTTGTCGCGCCTTGTTCTTCTGCTATTGATTGAATAGCGCTTCGCAGTGCCAGGCGCTGGCCGGCCTCCCAGCGGTTGAACGGGTCAGGGTCTGAGGCCAACAGCGTCAGCAACTGGGCGTCGCTGTAGTCGATGTCCAGCACCACCGGTGCGCTGAACCCGCGCAGGATAGAGGGCACGGGCTCTTCGGTCACTTCAACAAAAGTGACGGATTGGGCGGCTTCGGTCAGCACCAGCAGGTGGCTGTCGGTGGCCGCGGCACCCGGCGCGGTGCGCAAGGGCAGGGCGTTGCCACTGTGGCCGACCAGACCCAGGCTGACGGGAATCACAAACGGCATTTTGTCGGTTTGTCCCGGCGTGGCTGGGCAACTTTGGCTCAGGCTCAGGGTGTAGCTCTGGGCCTGGGCGTCGTAGTGGCCACTGGCCTGCACCCGGGGCGTGCCGGCCTGGCTGTACCAGCGCTTGAACTGAGGCAGCAGGCGCGACAGCTCGGAGTCGGGGTTGGCGTCAGCGATGGCTTGGGCAAAGTCGTCGCAGGTCACTGCCTGGCCGTCGTGGCGGGCAAAGTACAGCGTCATGCCCCGGGCAAAGCCAGCGCGGCCGACCAGGGTTTGCATCATGCGCACCACTTCAGCGCCTTTTTCGTAGATGGTGACGGTGTAGAAGTTGTTGATCTCGATGTAGCTGTCGGGCCGCACCGGGTGGGCCATCGGGCCCGCATCTTCAGGGAACTGGGCGGTGCGCAACACGCGCACGTCTTCAATGCGTTTGACGGCGCGCGCTGAAGCGTCGGCGCACAGGTCTTGCGAGAACTCCTGGTCGCGGAACACCGTCAAGCCCTCTTTCAGGCTGAGTTGAAACCAGTCTTGGCAGGTGATGCGGTTGCCGGTCCAGTTGTGAAAATACTCGTGCCCGACCACGCTCTCGATGTTGGCGTAGTCGGCATCCGTAGCGGTGGCCGGGTTGGCCAGCACGTACTTGGTGTTAAAGATGTTCAGGCCCTTGTTCTCCATGGCGCCCATGTTGAAGTCGCTGGTGGCCACAATCATGAAGCGTTCCAGGTCCAGCGGCAGGCCAAAACGCGCCTCGTCCCAGACCACAGACGCCACCAGAGCGTTCATGGCGTGTTCGGTTTTGTCCATGTCACCCGGGCGCACATACACCTGCAACAGATGCTCACGGCCGGCGCGCGACAGGATGCGCTGCTCGCGGCACACCAACTGGCCGGCCACCAGCGCAAACAGGTAGCAGGGTTTCTTGTGCGGGTCGACCCAGGTGGCAAAATGCCGCCCCTCATTACCCGGGCCCTCCAGCGGGCCCTGCGCCACCAGGTTGCCGTTGGACAGCAGCACCGGGTACTTGTGTCGGTCGGCGCGCAGCGTCACGGTGTAGCTTGCCATCACGTCGGGGCGGTCCAAAAAGTAGGTGATACGGCGAAAGCCCTGGGCCTCGCACTGGGTAAAGAACGAGCCGTTGCTCACGTACAAGCCCATCAGCTCGGTATTTTTGGCTGGCGCGCAGGTGGTGAAGATTTCCAGCTCAAAGCTGCCTTCCTCTGGCAGGCCGTCCAGCACCAGTTGTTGGTTCTCAATCTTGAAAGCGGTGCCCTGTCCATTGACCAGCACGCGGGCCAGGTTGAGCTCTTCGCCGTCCAGCCGCAAAGGCTGGGCCTCTACAGCCGGGTTGCGGCGCAGCGTCATTTTGTTCAGTACCCGGGTTTTAGCCGGGTCCAGGTCAAAACTCAGGTGCACCGTGTCTACCCAGTAGGGCGGGGCGGTGTAGTCGGCGCGGCAAATCACCGGGGCTGGGCTGGTGCCATCACGAAGTTGCAACATGCAGGGTCTCCAAAAAGCCTGAATTCATCAGGTCAAGGTAATTATTCACACGGGCGATCACGTGCGGGCCGGTCAGTTCTTCGGCCCGGTGCGAGGTGCACAGGGCCACCGCACGCATGCCAGCGCGGCGCGCGGCCTCGATGCCAAAAGGCGCGTCTTCGAACACAATACAGCACTCAGGCCTTATGCCCATTCGCTGTGCTGCTTCTAAAAATATAGCGGGCTCGGGTTTGCCTGGTAGCCCCTCGTCGCCGCCCACCACTGCGTGCGGTGCCTGAGGCAGTTGCAGGTGGCCAAAGGCAAAGGCAATGTTGTGCCGATCGCCCGCTGTACCCACCCCGACTTTAAGGCCAAGCGCTCGGGCGCGGCCAGCAAATTCCGTAAAGCCCGCTACTTCGCGAAACACCGGGCCAAAGGCCTCCCGGTAGAGGGTCTCTTTGTGCTGGGCGAGTTCGCTGATGCGCTCGGGCGCAAGTTGGGTTTGGAACAGCTCGTTCATGCATTCCACCACCGTGCGGCCGGTGGTGCGGCGCATCAACTCACCCGCCTCGATGTCAATCCCATGGTGGGCAGCAAAGGCCACCCAGCTTTGCCTGTGGTGGCCCATGGAGTCGATCATGGTGCCGTCCATGTCGAAAATCAGCGCCTGCACCGGGGCGGCAGGGTCCTGCCAGCTGCTCATCACACGCCCTGCTTGAGAGAGGCCTGGATGAAAGGGTCGAGGTCGCCGTCCAGCACTTTTTGGGTGGCGGAGGTCTCGTAATTGGTGCGCAGGTCCTTGATGCGGCTTTGGTCCAGCACATAGGATCGGATCTGGTGGCCCCAGCCCACGTCGGTCTTGGTGTCCTCGAGCTTTTGTTGCTCTTCCATGCGTTTGCGCATCTCAAAGTCGTAGAGGCGGCTGCGCAGGCGCTTCCAGGCGACGTCGCGGTTGCTGTGCTGGCTGCGGCCATCTTGGCACTGCACCACGATGCCGGTGGGAATGTGCGTCAGGCGCACCGCCGAGTCGGGTTTGTTGATGTGCTGCCCGCCGGCGCCGCTGGCCCGGAAGGTGTCGGTGCGCACATCGGCTGGGTTGATGTCGATCTCAATAGAGTCATCCACCTCGGGGTAGACAAACACCGAGGCAAATGAGGTGTGGCGGCCGCCCGACGAGTCAAACGGCGATTTGCGGACCAGCCGGTGCACGCCGGTTTCGGTGCGCAGCAGGCCAAAGGCGTACTCGCCCTCGACCTTGATGGTGGCACCTTTAATACCGGCGGTGTCGCCAGCGGATTCGTCTTCGATGGTGGCCTTGAAGCCCTTGCGCTCAGCGTATTTGAGGTACTGGCGCAGCAGCATGCTGGCCCAGTCGCAGGCCTCGGTGCCGCCGGCGCCGGCCTGGATGTCCAGAAAAGCATTGAGCGGGTCGGCCGGGTTGTTGAACATGCGGCGGAACTCCAGCCCCTCGATGGTCAGCGCCAGCTTGGCAGTGTCTTCTTCGATTGTCAGCAGGCCGGCCTCGTCGCCGTCCTCCTTGGACATGTCGTAGAGCTCGCTGTTGTCGCCCAGATCGCGTGTCAGGTCATTGAGCGTGAGCACAATGCCGTCGAGCGATTTTTTCTCGCGACCAAGCTCCTGGGCGCGTTTGGGGTCGTTCCAGACTGTGGGGTCTTCCAGCGAGGCGTTGACCGTCCTCAGGCGTTCGGCTTTGGCATCGTAGTCAAAGATACCCCCTGAGCGCGGCAGTGCGTGCGCTCAGATCTGCCAATTGGGTGCCAATGAGGTTGATGTGTTCTGCTTCCATGATGGGTATCCTGATCGTTACGGTGAGTAGTGGGGCGGATTTTCTCACGCCGTCCGGCCTCAGGCGATAAAGTCTTCGATCAGCGCCGCCAACTGCTCGGGCTGGTCGTGGTGCATCATGTGCCCGGCCTCTTCGATGCGCACGATGCGCACCTGGGGCACGACGCGCAGCCGCTCGTGGTGTTCGGCCAAGGTGAAGCGGCCTTTCCACCAGTCCTCGAGCTTGTGGTTGGCGGCTTCGACCATCAGCGCCGGTGCGGTAATGCGGGCATAGACGGCCAGTACCTCGTCCACCCGGTACAGGTAGGGATTGGGCAGTTTGTGGCCGGGCTCGCCCAATATTTGCCACTCGCCCGCATCGTTTTTCTGGGCCCAGTTCAGTGCCAGCCAATCGGCCTTGTCTTGGTTCAGACGGGGGTTGGTTTTCATGAGGCGGCGCGCCACGCCGGCCGACTCGGCGTAAGCGCGTAGCGCCAACTCGCCCCGATTAAGTTGCTTAAGCTCGTCCATCCAGCGGCCCAGGCGCTCTGCGGCCTGATGGGGCTGGGTGGCTGGCATGCCAAAGCCTTCTAGGTTGACCAAGCGGCGCACCCGCCCGGGGCGAACGCCGGCGTATTGCATGGCCACCCCGCCGCCCATGCTGTGGCCGACCAGGTTCACCGCCTGATCAGGGGCGTAGTGGTCCAACAAAAAATCCAGGTCTGCCAAGTAATCGGGGTGCCAGTAACAGTCCGCGCCACCGCCATCGGTCAGGCCGAAACCGCGCCAGTCAGGGGCAATCACGTAGTGGTCCTGGCTGAAGGCGTCCACCATGAACTGGTAGCTCGCCGCCACGTCCATCCAGCCGTGCACCATCACCAGCGGAATCTTGGTTGGTGAGGGCTCACCCCAAACCCGCACGTGGTACTTCAACTGGCGGATCGGCACAAATTCACTGCGGGAGGGGCGTTTGACTTGGTACATTTGACGGATCTTACGGAGGGCGAGTGTGGGTGTCAGTCAAAACAGGGACAACATGGAAGCGCGTGATCCAGAATGTTGACAAGCGTGACTTCGGTACATATCATGAGACATATCACCCGGACCGGAATACACCATGCACCAGACTGCCAAAATATTCACCACAGGCCGCAGCCAGGCGGTTCGTTTGCCAATGGCATTTCGATTTGATGCGGCCGAGGTTTTCATTCGCCACGACCCGGCAACAGGCGATGTCGTTCTTTCGCGCAAGCCGACCGATTGGCAGGGTTTGCTCGACGCGGTGGCGCAAAACAGGGATCACGACCTGCTTATTGAACGGCGTCAAGGCCACGCCCGGCGGGACCCTTTTGAAGGTTTGGCTGAATGAGCCGACGGTACCTGTTGGATACCAATGTGGTCAGCCACATCATGCAGGGGCGTGATGCTGATCTGCTGGCGCGTTTGACGCAACTGCCTGTGGGGCGGGCGGTGTTGTCCAGTATTACCCTGGCCGAGTTGGAGTACGGCCTGCATCGCAAGGGGCAGCCGCAACGTCTCCGAAATGCTTTGACCCAGATACTCCTGCGCATGGACGTTCTTTCTTGGGATGAAAGTGTGGCCGTCTGTTACGGCGAATTTTGCAGCACGCTTGAATCGCAGGGCATCAACTTGAGCGACTTTGACATGATGATTGCAGCCCATGCCGTCGCGGCCGATGCCATTCTTGTCAGCCGAGACAAGGCTTTTGCACAAGTGCCGGCCGAGCGGCTGAGCCTGGAAATATGGTAACAAGCCCGCCTTCCTTGATGGTTGATGATGACGCATATACGCTGCTGCACAGCGGCTTCGGCTGGCAGGTGCCTGAGCGCTTCAATATGGCGCAGGTTTGCAGCGCGCGGTGGGCGGCTGAGCCTGATGCTGCTAAAAGAATAGCTATCCTGTCAATGGATACGGGGGGTTCAGCCACTTTTTACACCTATGCCGAGTTACATGCGCAGGCCAACCGGCTGTCGCAGGTGCTGGGGTCGCTGGGCGTGGCGCGCGGCGACCGGGTGGCGATTGTGATGCCGCAGCGCTTCGAGACGGCGGTGGCCTACATGGCCGTGCTGCAGATGGGGGCGGTGGCGATGCCCTTGTCCAGGTTGTTTGGGCCGGACGCGCTCGACTTCCGGTTGCAGGACAGCGAGGCGGTGCTGGCCATCTGCGACGAGAGCTCTATTGACAACCTGCTGTCGGTGCGGGGCCACTGCCCGCAGTTGCGCCGAGTGTTGGGTGTCGGTGCAGCAGCGGCCCGGGCCGATCTTGATTACGCCCAGGCTCTGGCCGGCGCCCCAGGCCACTTTGCGGCGGTGGACACGCGGGCCGACGAGGCGGCGGTGCTGATCTACACCAGCGGTACCACCGGCAACCCCAAGGGCGCGCTGATACCGCACCGCGCGCTGATCGGCAACCTGAGCGGCTTTGTTTGCAGCCAGAACTGGTTTGGTTTTGACGGCCGCACCAATACCGACAGCGCAGCCGTGTTCTGGAGCCCGGCTGACTGGGCCTGGACTGGCGGACTGATGGACGCATTGCTGCCCACGCTTTACTTTGGCCGCCCGATCGTGGCCTACAGCGGACGTTTCAGCCCGCAGGCCGCTTTAGAGCTGATGCAGCGCTTTGGCGTGACCCACACTTTTTTGTTCCCGACCGCGCTTAAAGCCATGATGAAGGCCTATCCGGGTGAACCGGGCTGCACGGTGCGTGAGCAGTTCGGGCTGCAGCTGCAGGCCATCATGAGCGCCGGCGAGTCGGTGGGGGATGCGGTGTTTGACTACTGCCAAGCTCAACTTGGCGTGACAGTGAACGAAATGTTCGGCCAGACCGAAATCAACTACATCGTCGGGAATTGCGCCCCGGCTTGGCCCGCCAAGCCCGGCAGCATGGGCCGGGCCTATCCCGGGCACCGGGCGGCGGTGATTGACGAGGCGGGGCAGGTGTGCGCACCGGGCGTGGTGGGCGATGTGGCACTGCACCGGCTGGATGTTCATGGTGACCAGGACCCGATTTTTTTCCTGGGCTACTGGAAAAACGAGGCGGCCACCCAGGCCAAGTTCACCGGTGATTGGTGCCGCACCGGCGACTTGGCCATTTGCGATGCGGACGGCTATCTCTGGTACCAAGGTCGAGCCGACGATGTGTTCAAGGCCGCCGGCTATCGCATCGGCCCGGGCGAGATTGAAAACTGTCTGGTCAAGCACCCGGCGGTGCTCAATGCCGCCGTGGTGCCCAAGCCAGACCAAGAGCGTGGCGCTCTCGTCAAGGCCTATGTCGTTCTTGCTCCTGAATATATAGCTAGAAAACCAAGTGGGATAAGGGCTAGGGCCCGATTTGATGCCCAATTGGTCGTAGCCCTTCAGGCCCATGTGCGGGGCAAGCTGGCGCCCTATGAGTACCCCAAAGAGATTGAATTTGTCGACGCCCTGCCCATGACCACCACTGGCAAGGTGCAGCGCCGCGTGCTGCGCCTGCAAGAAGAATCCCGCGCCCGCCAGTCGGGCATCCTCACTTCATGAAAGCAAATACCCCCATGGACCTGAAAAAAATCAAACTTGGTCGAAGTGATCTGACCGTCAACCCCATTTGCTTGGGCACCATGACCTTTGGCGAGCAGGTGGACGAGCCGATGGCGCACCAAATCATGGCGCGCAGCCTGGAGCGAGGGGTGGATTTCATGGACACCGCCGAGATGTACGCTGTGCCGACCCGGGCCGAGACCTATGGCGCCACCGAGACCATCATCGGCAACTACTTTGCCCGTAATCCCGGCGTGCGCCAACGCTGGACGCTGGCCTCCAAGGTGGCGGGCCCGTCGCGTGGCATGGCCTGGTTGCGCGGTGGCAGCGACAACCTGACGGCGGCCGACATCGTGGGTGCCTGCGAGGACAGCCTGCGCCGCTTGCAAACCGATGTGATCGACCTGTACCAGATCCACTGGCCGGTGCGCCACTTGCCGGCCTTTGGCAACCCTTATTTCGATCCAGCCAAGGTGCGCACAGACCTGTCCAGCACCCGCGAGCAGCTTGAAGGCCTGGCGCGGCTGGTCAAGGCTGGCAAGGTGCGTGAGATCGGGCTGTCGAATGAATCCGCTTACGGTGTGATGGATTTCACCCGGGTGGCCGCCGAGCACGGGCTACCACGCGTCGTCTCGGTGCAAAACCCCTACTGCCTGATCAACCGCAGTGTGGATAACGGGCTGGACGAGGCCATGTACCACGAGCAGGTGGGGCTGCTGGCCTATTCGCCGCTGGGTTTTGGCCAACTCACCGGCAAATACGACAGCTCGGGCCACGACGGCGCTGACGCGCCGCAGGGTGGCCGCCTGCAGCGTTATGAATCGGTGCGCAAGGGGCGCTGGGGCCGGGCAGAATCGTTGGCGGCGGCGCGGCGCTACAACGGCTTGGCGCTGCAGCATGGTCTGTCGCCCACCCGCATGGCGCTGGCCTTTTGCTACACCAATTGGCGTGTGGCCAGCACCATTCTGGGCGTGACCAACGTGGCCCAGCTCGACGAGTGCCTGGACGCCTGGGGCACCACCCTGTCGCCAGAACTGCTGGCCCAGATTGACGCCGTGCGCTGGGAGATGCGCGACCCGTCGAACTGAGGGGGGTGGATCCCCGGTCGTCGCTGAGGATGGCGACAAGTTGTCAGTGGTGCGACTCTGCGCAGTACCGTCATGCCCGACCTGATCGGGCATCCATGACCCCAGCCCTCAAATGCCGGCTGGTTTCTGGATGCTCAGGCTGCGGTCGCGCACTTCGAGTTGCAGGTCGCGAACCCGTCCGCGGTCTTGCACGGTCAGGGTAAAGCTGCCTGCGTCGAGCGGCTTGGCCCACACTTTCTTGTACAGCCGTGCCAGCGAGGTCAGCACCTCGCCATCCAGGCTCAGCACCACATCGCCTGGGCTCAGGCCGGCCTTGGCCGCCGGGCTCGCCGGCGTCACGCGGGTGATCTGTATCCGGCCATTGCGCTCAACGGCGTTGATGCCCAGCCAGGGCCGGTGACTGTCGGCCGAGCTGCCGGTGGCGAGCAATTCCGGCAGACTGCTGTTGAGCAATTCAGACGGGACAAACATGTTGCCGGGCAGCGAGCGAGGGTCGGTCTCGCGCAGCACATCTTGCATGTACAGGCTGCCAATGCCAACCAATTCACCCTGCGGGTTGAACAGCGCCGCACCAGAATGGTTGGCCACGGGCGGACTGGCGTACAAGGCCTTGTCCAGGTGGTATTCCCAGTAGCCAGTGAATGCACGCACATCCACCAGGCGGGTCGGCCCGATGGACTCGGCGCTCTCGCTGCTCGCCACGGCAAAGGTCTCTCCCACCGCGCTGGGCTCCACCTGGCCGATCTTTACGGGCTGTATAGTCACCAGCGGAAACAGCGGGCGCAGCAGTCCCAGACCGGTTGCCGTGTCATAGGCCACCACCCTTGCCGGGTAGGTTTTGCGGTCCATGGTGCGGATGTCGATCTGGTCGGTCTCCAGGATCAGGTAACCAATGGTCAGAATCAGGTCATCGGGGCCGATTACCACGCCGCTGCCGCGTCGAACCTTGCCCAAGGTGCGGGCCGAGGGCGCGTCCTCGATGGCGCGGGCGGTGATCTGCACCACCGCCGCTTGGGCCTGGCGCAGGGTGGTGGCTGCCACGGCTGCCCCCTGGGTGGGCTGCAGCACTGACTGGCCCCAAGCCCCAGCGCCGAACCAGCACAGCAGACCGGTAAATACGAGTAACAACTTGGTTTGAATCACAATTTCACCCCCGCGATGTATTGGCGACTGATCCACTATACCCAGCCCCGTGAAAAGCCGGCGTTTCATGGGTAATGGCCCTGTAAACGCGAGCCATGATCCAGCCCGAGCCCTGTGTCAGTCGCCGCTGCCATCGCGCCACGGAGGACAATCGCCACCATGGCAAAAAAAGACCATGTGACAGAAACACCGGCTACGGCCCTGCTGCGGGCCAATCGGGTGGCGTTCACCGAACACCCTTATGACTACCTGGCGCACGGCGGCGCACAGCACAGCGCCGAGGTCCTGGGGCTGGACCCGTTCACCGTGGTCAAGACATTGATCATGCAGGACCAGGACGCCAAACCGTTGGTGGTGCTGATGCATGGCAACCGCAAGGTTTCTACCAAAAATCTGGCACGGCAGATCGGTGCCAAGTCGGTCGAACCCTGCACCCCAGAGGTGGCCAACCGGCACAGCGGCTATCTGGTGGGCGGCACCTCACCGTTTGCGACGCGGCGTGCCATGCCGGTGTACATCGAGGCGACCATCCTGGAACTGCCGCGCATCCTGATCAACGGTGGCCGGCGTGGCTACCTGGTGGGCATTGACCCGCAGGTGTGCGTGCAGTTGCTTCAGGCCGGGCCGGTCAACTGTGCCTTAGCGGACTAGCGCCCGCAACACACTGAGCAGCGCGATTGCGATCAGCAGGTTGATGACCCGGCGCCGAAAATGCTCAGGCGATACCCCTTGGAATGCACGGTTGCCTACCCAGATGCCAACCAGCATGGCCGGCCCCAGCCACAGGGCCCAACGCAAGGTGTCTAGGCCGACCAGTGCTGTGGCCTGCTGCCCCCCAGTTGAGAACATGCTGGCCCAGGCCAGTGCATACAGGTCGGTCAGCAGGAACACCAGCACCATAGTGGCCCGCATCACTGCGGGTGCCATCTGCGTGGTACTCAGCATTACAGCCACCGCAATGCCACCGATGGCCGCCACCCCGTTGACGAAGCCGGACACCAGCCCGGTGGCCAAGCGCGTGCTGCGTGTGGGTGTTAAGGCCAGTTGCCAGCCGCTGCGCAATAGAAGGGCTGCGGTCAACAGCAACAAACCGATCAACAGGCGTAAGTGCATGTCGTCCAGCCAGGCCAGCGCTGCAATTCCGAGCGGGATGCAAATCGCATTGCCCAGCGCCAACCAGCTCAGCCACGACCAGTCCACCTCACGCAGCGCCGAGCGCAGCAGCGTCAGGCTGGCCAGCACCTCCAGCACAAAAATTGGCGGCACCACCTGCGCCGGCGGCGCGAACAGCGACAGCCCAGCCACACACAGGGCCGAAAAACCAAAGCCGGCAAAGCCGCGCACCACGCCGGCGCCCAGCACGATCAGCATCGCGGCCATCAGCAGTGCCGGTGGCAGAGGGGGCGACAGGGCTAGTGACAGCGGGATTTGCAAGAGATCAGGCCGTGGCTGCGCCGTACAGGTCGACCAGCTTGAGCCTTTGCACCTTGCCCGATGGGCCACGCGGCAGGTCAGCCACCAGCCGGAACACCTTGGGCGTCTTGTAGCGGCCCAGCTCTGTCAGGCAAAACGCACGCAGCGCCGCCTCATCAGCACTATGACCGGGCCGCAGCACCACGCAGGCCATGATCTCTTGGCCGTAGTGACGGTCTGGAATGCCGACTGCGGCGGCGTCTAGCACGGCGGGGTGTTTCAGCAGGGCTTCGTCGATCTCGCGCGGTGCGATGTTCTCGCCGCCCTTGATGATCAGCTCCTTGATGCGGCCGGTGACGAAGAAAAAGCCGTCGCCGTCACGGCGGCCCAGATCGCCGGTGCGCAGCCAGCCGTCCGGGGTGAAAGCGGCGGCGGTGGCCTCCGGGTTCTTGTAGTAGCCGCGCATGACGTTGGGGCCGCGGATGGCAATCTCGCCGGTTTGGCCGTCGGGCAACTCGGCCAGCGTGGTGTCAATCACCCGCGCCTCGCAGCCCGAGGCCCGTCCCACTGCCCCGAGCTTGCGCAGTTGAGGGTCGAGCGGGTTCGAAAACGAGGGCGCCACGGTTTCGGTCAGTCCCATGGTCTCGATGATGCCAATACCAAAGCGTTGCTCGAAGGCGCGCAGGTGTTCGGGTGGCAGGGCGGCCGAAGCCGAGCGACAAAAGCGCAGGCCGCGCGTCTGTTCTGGCGTCGGCGCGGCGCCGTCGAGCAGGTAGGAGATCATGGTTGGCACCACATTGATCCAGGTGCAAGCGCTCTGGCTGGCCTGTTCCCAAAACCGCGCGGCTGAAAATCTGGGTGGCAGGGCCAGGCTACCGCCGTGGGCCAGCGGCGCCAGCATGGTCACAGCAAAGGCATTGATGTGGTACAGCGGCAGCACCGCCAGCACTCGGTCATCGGCCTGCAGCGCATGCTCGGCACTGATAGCCACTGCGTTGGCTGCCAGGTTGGCCTGCGTCAGCATCACCCCCTTGGGTTGCCCGGTGGTGCCTGAGGTGTACATCAGCAGCGCGATGGCGTCAGGCATCGGGGCCGGCAGGTCGGCCTCGGCCTCGGGCCAGTCGTGGTGGTCTGGCGCACTGACCAGCACGCTGATGTCACGCGGGATGTCCTGCAGCAAGGCGCGAACTGGGGCTTCCCAATCGGGGCTGACGATCACTAAGCTGCAATCGCTGTGATCGAGCACATAGCGCATTTGGTCCGCCTGTGACAGCAGATTGACCGGGCTGACGCACCAGCCGCTCTGCATGGCCCCGAGCACCCACTGCAGCGTGGCCTGCCCGTTGGGCATGACCACCGACACCGTATCGCCCGGCACGCTGCCCTGCGCCAGCAGCAGCGCCGAAACCTGCCTGCAGCGTTTGGCCAGTGTGCCGTAATTCAAGCTTGGTCCACCGTCGCAGTCGAGAGCATAAGTGGCATCTGGCCGCAGGCTGGCCTGATGATCAACCAGGGCGCGAACCGTTGACCTCATGCGCGTCCGTACTTGTCGAAGAACGTGCCGAAAATCGCCTGTTCGGTCGGAATTCGTTCTGGGATGGGGCGCGAAATGCGGGTGATGTTGAGGTAATGCCGGTAGTTCAGGTTGTCGGAGAAGTTGTTCTTTCCCCAGGTGCCACAGCCCATGGACAGCGAAAACGGCAGGCCGTTGTCAAAGCTGCCACCGGTGGCGATGCAGTGGGCCTGCTCCACGATCACACGCGCCACCGGCAGTGTTAGCCCCAACTGCAGCGCCCGCTCGGGCCTCCGGCTGTGCAGGCCGACCGAATGCCCTGCGCCTTGAAAGGCGTACAAGCGGCTGACGGTATCGGCTGCTGCGTCAAAATCTGGCACGCTGTAAACCGCCAACACCGGGCACAGCTTTTCGCCCGAGAACGGGTGTGCTTCGCCAATACCGTCCTCTTCCACCAGCAGCATGGTGGGCGATAGGGCAGCCACCTCGGGCAGCCCGGCGCGGCTGGCAATGGTGGTGGCCGACTGGCCAATCACTGCCGAAGAGAGCTTGCCGTCTGGCCACATCGCGGCCGCCAAACGGGCTTTTTGAGTGGCATCCAACAGCACCGCACCTTGATCGCGCAGCGCGGCCAGCGTGGCTGCCCGTACGTCATTCAGCAGCACCAGGCTGTTCTCAGACGAGCAGCTGGTGGCGTTGTCAAAGGTCTTGGAGCGAAAAATCCGCTCGGCAGCGGCCTGCGGGTCGGCGGTCTCATCGACGATGCCCGCCACATTGCCCGCGCCCACGCCGAAGGCCGGCGTGCCGCTGGCGTAGGCCGCTCGCACATTGGCCTGTGAGCCGGTGGCCACCACCAGGTCACACTGGCGCATCAAGGACAGTGTGGCCGCTTTGCTGATCGGGTCTGGCAGGAGTTGCACCAGGTCAGGCGGCGCACCAATGCGCACCAGCTGCGTCTGCATATGCTCGATGAGCTTGGCAGCCGTGCTCCATCCTTTTGGGGAGGGGGCCACGATCACGGCGTTGCGGCCCTTGAGGGCATTGATGATCTTGTTGGCAGGTGTGGCCGCCGGGTTGGTGGAGGGCGTGACAGCGCAGACCACGCCCACGGGCCGGGCAATCTCGGTCAGGCCCAAAGCCGGGTCTTCGTGGATCACGCCGACCGAGCGTGCGCCCTGCAGGTCTCGCAGCAGGCCCAGCGTCTTGCGGTGGTTCTTGCGCACTTTGTCGGCCACGTTGCCTATGCCTGTGTCGGCCACGGCCAGCTCGGCCAACTCGCGGTTTCGATCCGGTGCCAAGATGGCCCAGCCGGCGGCGGCGACCAGCTCGTCAACCCGAGCCTGGTCGTAGCCCTCGGCCACCTGCTGAGCACGCCGCGCCCGGCTGACAAGATCAGCAACAGTTTGATCGACTTCGCCTGCGGATGTCAGCATGTCAGTCGGCCTTGATGTTGGCGTCTTTGGCCAGCTTGACCCACTTCGGAATTTCGGCTGCCACGATGCGGGTCAGCGCCTGAGGGGTGCCGCCCACGCCCTCGGCGCCCTGGGCCAGCAGTTTGTCACGGATGCCAGGCTCGGCCACGACGCTATTAAGGGCCCGGTTAAGCCGGTCAATCACGGGCTGCGGCGTGCGGGCCGGCACGAACATGGCGTACCAGGAGTCCACCTCAAAGTCCGGCACGCCGGTCTCCTGCACAGTGGGCACATCGGGGAAAGCCGCGCTGCGTTT
The DNA here is from genome assembly GCA_945885775.1 of Rhodoferax sp. OV413. GTDB lineage: Bacteria > Pseudomonadota > Gammaproteobacteria > Burkholderiales > Burkholderiaceae_C > Rhodoferax. The sequence continues at coordinate 23,665 of CAMCZF010000016.1, forward strand.
GAGTGTGGAGACTGCCAAGGCCTTGAGCTTGCCGGTTTTGACAAACTGAGCAGCGGCGGGGATCGATACCCACAGCAGCGGTACCTGGCCACTGATGACGTCGGTGACGGCCGGGCCGCCACCACGGTAGGGAATGTGGGTCATTTGCGTGCCGGTGCGCAGCTTGAACAGCTCGCCCGCCAGATGCCCGGGGGAGCCGTTGCCGACCGAGGCGTAAGCCAGCAACTCGGGCTTGGCTTTGGCCAGCGCCACCAATTCAGCCACGGTGTTGGCCGGCACCTGCGGGTTAGCCACCAGAATTTGCGGCAATGAGGCCACGGTGCCGATTGACTCAAAATCCTTGATCGTGTCAAACGAGAGTTTGGGGTAGATCGCGGGGTTGATGGTGTGTGAGTTCAGGGTGAACAGCACCGTGTAGCCGTCCGGGGCGGCGCGAGCTGCCAGCTCCGAGCCCACTGAGCCGCCGGCGCCGCCCTTGTTGTCGATGATGATGGGCTGTCCCAGCAGTGCCTGAAAGCGGTCTTGCACGATGCGGGCAATCACATCGGTGCCACCGCCAGGCGGGTAGGGCACCACAAAGCGCACCGGCTTGTCTGGGTAGTTGGCTTGCGCGAGCGCTGAGCCGGTAAATACCACCCCCAGCATTGAAAGCACAAAGGCACTCAGGATGGATCGAAAGCTAAGCATGGGGCGCATGACAGTCTCCAGACAGGTTTGGGAAGAGTCATTATGACTGTCGGATGCGTTAGCAGTGGCACCTGGTTACTTGAGGGCAGGCCAAAAAAAACGGGCCAGAGGCCCGTTTTTTCCAAATGCCGAGAAAATTACTTCTTGGCTGCCTTCATCATCTTTTCGCAGTCAGCCTTCATTTTGGCGTCCATCTTGGGATCAGCCTTTTTGCAAGCCTCTTCCATCTTTTTCTTGTCTGCGTCGCTCATTGCGCCGCCATGTGAGCCAGCCATTGCGGCTGAAGCGAACATCATTGATGCAACAATTACTGAAAAAACTTTGGTCATGATCTATTCCTATTAATATTTGTCAAACTTTAGCCCGATTAGGACGCCATATTATGTCTAAATTTACTGAGCGGGGCAAAGCCGAATTAACCCGAGGGTTAATTGGGTTCGTCCTTTCCTGCGTTGTCACCCTCGGCTGGTCAGCGCCTCGGACGCCGACTGACGCCGGCGAGGTGCTGGAGCGGTTGGTCGTCAAGGCCGGCGACCCGGATGCCAGCCGTCTCAAGCAATACCAGCAAGCTGTTAACCGCAACCCGCGGGACGCCCAGGCCATAGCGGCCTTGGCCCGACTGTATTTTGACCTGGCCATGGCCCATGGCGACCCGCGTTATGTGGGCTACGCCGATGCGCTGATCAACGGCCACACGGGCCAGTTGTCGGCCGAGCTCTTGTTCACTCGTAGCTTGCTGCGTCAATACCGCCACGGGTTTGAAGAGGCCAAGGGCGACCTGCGCGCTGCCCTGGCCGCCCAGCCAGATTTTTCGGAGGCGCATGGCTGGCTGGCTGCCATCGCCTTGGTCCAGGCCGACTACGCTGGCGCCGGCCAGGCCTGCACGGCCTTGGGCGCAGCCGGGTCGCTAACCCTGCAGGCAGGCTGCCTGGGGCTGACACTGGCCTACACCGGTCAATTGGCGCAGGGCTACCAGGCGCTTGAGAAGGGCTTGGCCCGGGCAGACGACCCTGGCAACCGTTTGTGGTTATTGACCCGGTTGGCCGAGGTTGCGGCCTGGCAGGGCCGGGTGGCGCTGGCAGAAAGCCACTATAAAAGCGCCTTGCGTCTGGGGCTCACCGATGCTTATTTGCTGGCCGCCTGGAGCGACTTCTTGCTTGACCAGCAACGCCCCAAAGAAGTGGTGGCACTGCTGGCTGGCAATGAGGCTTCAGACCCGCTCCTGCTGCGTCTGGCCCTGGCGCACCAGCAAACGGGCTCTCCCAAAGCCCCTGCGCTGGTAAAAATGCTGGACGAGCGCTTTGCGGCGACCCGGCTGCGCGGTGATACCACCCACCGGGCCGAGGAGGCCCGCTACGCGCTGCAGCTGCGCCGCGATATCGGCTCGGCCCTGGCCCTGGCGCAGGCCAACTCCGAGGTACAGCGCGAACCCCGCGACGCCCGCATTCTGCTTGAAGCCGCTTTGGCGGCGGGCCAGCGGGCGCCGGCCGAGAAGGTCGAAGCCTGGTTTAAAGCCAGTGGGTTTCAGGGTGCCCCACTGATCCAGCAGCTGGCGCAGCTGGCCGCTCTACCCAAGGGCAGCCCATGAGACGCGGCCTATGGCGCCAATGGGTGGCTCGGGCCTTGACCATGGCCTGCCTGGTGTTGGTGGCTGGCGCGGCGCTGGCGCACAAATCGAGCGACAGTTACTTGACGGTCCAGGTTCAGGGGGACCAGGTCAGC
>CAMCZF010000017.1 GCA_945885775.1 Rhodoferax sp. OV413
GGTCAGGGTGAAATTGCGACGCTCGAAGCCGTCGAACCAGGGGGCGGCGGCGCTGGGTGGGTGGGCGGGCGGGGTCGGCATGGGGCCTATTGTGCTGCCTTTGTCGCTTAACTCCGCCCCCTGCCGGCTGCCAGCGCAGCAGGCAGCGCTGTGGCCAAAAAGTCGAACACGGCGCGGATGTGGCGGCTGGTGCGGATCTCGCGATGCACCGCCAGCCAGATCGGCAGCGGCGGGATCTGCAGTTGCCCGGCCAGCACCGGCCGCACGGCCGGGTCGAGGCGCGCCTGGTAGTCGGCGAAAAAGCCGATGCCCAGACCGGCCCGCACCGCCTGCCACTGCACGATCAGGTCGTCGCTGCGCAGCGCAAAGGCCTCGCGCGACACCGGGAAACCCATGGCCTCAAAGCCCTGGCGGATCGCCGGGTGGGCATCGCTGCCAATCAGTTCATGCTGCAGCAGCTCGGCAGGCTGGGCGGGCACGCCACAGCGGGCCAGGTAGTCGCGGTGGGCATAGGCCCCGACGGCCGCCTCGCCGAGCTTGCGGGCCACCAGTGAGGTCTGGTCCGGCCGTACCATGCGGATGGCAATGTCAGCCTCGCGCCGCAGCAGGTTGCTGATCTGGTTGCTGCTGACCAGTTCGACCTGAATGTCGGGCAGCGCCAGGCGCAGGTCCAGCAGGATCGGCGGCAGCAGTTGCACCGCCACCGGCACGCTGGCGGTGATGCGCACCGTACCGCCGGCTTGGGATTTGGTGCCGGCCAGGGTGCGTGAGAGTTGCAGCGCGCCGTCCTGCATTTGGCGCGCAGCCTGGGCCAATTGCAGGGCGGTGCGGGTCGGCAGCAGGCCGCGGCCAGTGCGCTCAAACAGCACGCTGGCCAGTTGGCTTTCCAGCTCGGTGATGTGTCGCCCCAGCGTGGGCTGGCTCACACCCAGAGACCGTGCCGCTGCCAGCAAGCTGCCCTGGTCGAGCACGGCCAGAAAGGAGCGGACCAGCCGCCAATCAAAGTCGGTACTGCTGTTGGTATTCATTATTGAATGACAGTTATAGCTATTTATGCAATTGTGGCAGATCGGAATTGTTCGCACAATCAGCCCATCATTCAGCCACCAAGGACATGCATCATGACAAAGACAGTGTTGGTTTTGGGCGCACGCGGCCGCTTTGGCCTGGCTGCGGCTCGTGCGTTTGCCGCAGCCGGTTGGCGCGTGATCGGCCAGATGCGGCCCGATGCCGTGCCGCCATCGGTACCGGGGATCGAGTGGCGCGGCATCGCCCTGCAGGACACAGCGGCGCTGCTGGCGGCGGCGGCCGGCACCAGTGTGGTGGTGCATGCGCTCAACCCGACCACCTACAGCAATGCGGCCTGGCAGGCCGAGAGTGCGCCAATGCTCACAGCCGCCATTGGCCTGTGCCGCACGCTGGGGGCGACCCTGATGCTGCCGGGTAACGTGTACAACTTTGGCCGGGACATGCCGGCCCTGCTGCGCGAGGACACGCCGCAGCACGCCCATACCGTTAAGGGGCAGGTTCGGATGGCGCTGGAGCAGCAACTCAGCGCCTCGGGCGTGCGGGCGGTGGTGATTCGCGCCGGTGACTTTTTTGGTTCGGGCCGAGGCAGCTGGTTTGATCTGGTGTTGACCAAACAACTGGCCAAGGGCCGGTTCACTTACCCGGGTCAGGGCGAGGTGCCGACCGCCTGGGCCTATTTGCCTGACCTGGCGCGCACCTTTGTTGCGGTGGCCGAGCGGGCCGACGCGTTGGCGCCGTTTGAGGTGCTGCACTTTGCCGGATATTCGCTGACGGCGCAGCACTGGCTGGAGGCGCAGACGCCAGTGGCCATGGCGCAGGGCTGGCTGGCGCCGGGTGCTGCGCTCAAACGCGCCGGCCTGCCCTGGACTATCCTGCGTTTGGCCAGTCCGTTCGTGCCGGCCTGGGCCGCATTGGTGGAAATGCGCTACCTGTGGCAGACGCCCCATGCGCTGGCCAATGCCAGGCTCACGGCGCTGATCGGCGCCGAGCCGCACACGCCGCTGCCGCAGGCGGTGGCTGCGGCTCTGGCCGACTTGGGTTTGTTGGCGCCGGCGACTGAGCCACCTTCTGTACAGTGAGGGCCGCCATGACATTCCGACTATTACAAAGCACAGGGGCCTGGGTGGCCACCACCGGGTGCGTTGGCGTGGCGGCCTATGCCGCGATCGCCTACGGCGTATTTCCGTTGGGCGCTTTGGTGCACCCGCAAATGAAGCTGGCCTTCCAGGCCCACAGCATCGCCATCTACACCCATATTTTTGCCTCGGCGCTGGCCTTGGGGCTCGCACCGCTGCAACTGGCGGTCGGCTGGCGGCGCAGGCATCCGTCCTGGCACCGCCGCGCCGGGCGGGTCTACCTGGCTGCCGGCGTGCTGCCGGGCGGGCTGAGTGGTTTGTACGTGGCCCAGTTTGCCTTTGGTGGTGCCCTATCGACCTGGGGCTTCTCGCTGCTGGCCGTCGCTTGGCTCTGCACGGCAGCCCTGGCCTACCAGGCCATCCGGCGCGGCGGCGTGCCAGCGCATCGACGCTGGATGCTGCTGAATGTGGCCCTGACCTTTGCCGCCGTGACGCTGCGCATATACCTAGGTTTGTTTTTTGCCAATCGCGTGCCCTTTGAGTTGTTTTACCCCTGGGTCAGCTGGCTCTGTTGGGTGCCCAACCTGCTGCTGATGACGGCTTATCTGGCACGCCGGCCAGTGGTGCCCTGAGCAGTTGCCACTCGCGCGCGACTGACGATCCTGTTACAGCCGCACCGGGGCAAAGCTGAGACCAGGTCGGCATTGCCTTTACCATTGGGCATGCCTCGTGCCCTGCCACCCGTTATGCCACTGCCCCTAGCCCTCCCTGCGCAGCGTAGGGATCTGGACTCTCCGGCCGGTCGGCTCAGTCTCTACTGCGCCCGGCCCGAGGGTGCGGGCAGCGGGCTGCCCCCGCTGCTGCTAGTGCACAGCGTCAATGCCGCCGGCTCAGCGGCCGAGGTGGCGCCCTTGTTTGCCCACTACCGCCAGCATCGGGCGGTGTATGCGCTGGATTTACCGGGATTCGGATGCTCAGAGCGTACGGACCGTCCCTATACCGTGCGACTGATGACGGATGCCCTGCAGTGGGCGTTGGCGGTCATTCAGGCTGAGTCGGGTGGTGTTGCCGCAGATGTGGTGGCGCTGTCGCTCTCGTGCGAGTTTGCGGCCCGCGCCAGTTGTGAGACGCCGCAGTTGATCCGGCGCCTCGCCATGGTCAGCCCCACCGGGTTCAGCCGCAAGAAGCGGCGTTACGGGCCGGCGGGGTCGGTTGTCGGCCCGCCCTGGTTGCTGCGGCTGCTGCGTTGGCCGCGCTGGTCCGAGGGGGTGTACCGCACCCTGACCCGGCCGGCCGTGATCCGCTATTTTCTGGCCCGGACCTGGGGCTCAGACGCGATTGACGAAGCCCTGTGGCGCTACGACCTGCTGACCACACGGCAGCCGGGCGCCCGCTTCGCGCCACTGTATTTTGTGTCGGCGCAAATGTTCAGTGCTGACATCAACACCCTGTTTGAGGCACTGACCGCCCCGGTTTGGGTGTCGATGGCGACGCGCGGCGACTTTACCGACTACCAAGGTCGCCACACGGTGGCTGGCCGCGCCAACTGGCAGTTTCACGCCGTCGAGGGTGGCGCCTTGCCATATTTTGAAGACCTGCCCGGCTTTACCCGCCGGCTTGACCCGTTCTGGGCCTGAATCTGAACCATCAACCCTAAGGATTTGCCAATATGGGCGCACAGTGGAAAGCCAAACACAAAGACCTCGCCGCCAATGCCAGGGGTCGCATCTTCGGCAAATTGTCCAAAGACATCATGCTGGCCGCACGCAGCGGCGCCGACCCGGCCTCCAACGCCCGCTTGCGGCTGGTGGTGGAGCAGGCGCGCAAGGTCTCCATGCCCAAGGAGACGCTGGAACGGGCCATCAAGAAGGGCGCTGGCCTCACGGGTGAGGCGGTGAACTTTGAGCACGTGATCTACGAAGGCTTTGCGCCGCACCGCGTGGCGGTGATGGTGGAGTGCCTGACCGACAACGTGAACCGCACCGCTCCTGAAATGCGGGTACTGTTCCGCAAGGGGCAATTGGGCACGGCCGGCTCGGTGGCCTGGGACTTCGACCACCTGGGCATGATCGAGGCCGAGCCGGCCATGGCCGGTGCCGACCCGGACATGGCCGCCATTGAGGCTGGCGCGCAAGACCTGGAGCCTGGTGACGAAGCCGGCACCACGCTGTTTCTGACCGACCCGGCCGACCTGGACCTGGTGAGCCGGGCGTTACCGGCGCAGGGCTTCAAGGTGCTGTCGGCCAAGCTGGGCTACAAGGCCAAGAACCCGGTGGACCCGGCCAGCCTGAGCCCCGAGCAGCTGGAGGAGGTAGAGGCCTTTTTGGCCGCCATTGACAACAATGATGACGTGCAGCAGGTGTTTGTGGGCCTGGCCGGCTAGCCCGAACTGGCCTAGCTTTTCAGGGCCAGTGGGTGTCGGGCTCCAGCGGGTACAAGGGCACCCGGCGATGTTGGTAGCTAAAGGTCGACAGGTCGGCCGAAGTCACTCCAGCGCTGGCCACCCAGATCATGGCCTTGGCAATGGGCGTCATGGCCGGCCGGGGCGAATGAACGCCTTTGGCGACGATGATCTTCATGGCCGTGGGCTCGATACCCAGGGCTCGAAACTGCTGCAGGCTGGCCGAGCCGGCGCTGCGTGAGGTCAATAGCAAGCGGTAGCCGTCATCGGTGCGCAGGGCGCAGCTCGCACCATCATTGAAAAACCGGAAACCCCCGTGCGTTGGTCCAGTTTCTTCATAAGTGCCATCTGACAGTGCGGTCACCACGCCGCTGATGGCAAACGGCGTGCCGTGCAGGCTGTCACTCTTGCCCCCAACCGCCGCCGTGATGCGGCCACCCACACCGGCTGCCTGAGCCAGGGCCACCACCTCGGGGTCACACACGGCTTGCAGCAGGTCGGCAATGCCCAGCCGGCGCGCGGCATGCAAGATCAAGGTGGAGTCGCCCGGGCTGCCGCCGCCCACGTTGTCACCCACGTCGAACAGCACCACCGGCCCAGCCGCTGCGGCCTGCGCCTGCAGCAGGGCCTCGTCGATGGACGCTGCGCCGTGGTTCAACTCGGCCCGCATTTGCCAAGCCGCCAGTGCGAGTGTTTGCACCACATCCTTGGCCAGCGCGGCATCGTGGTCGGTCACGGCGATGAACGACATACCCATTTCTTGGACGTCAGCGTAGGGGTAGCCCTCCACCACGCTGACTGAGAGCACGCCGGGTCGGGCGCCTTGAGCCTGAGCCAGTTTGACCAGGTCTCGCATGGGTGCATCGTCTGTGCCCTGGCAGAGGATGTTGACCACCAGGGGCGGCATGGCCAGCGCGGACGTAGGCCGGATACGCCCTCTGACGGTTTGCAGCACCAGTTCGGCACAGTGCCGTGCCTGTTCATAGGCGTCAATGTGCGGGTTGGTTTGGTAGACCGTGACCACGGTGGCGTTGGCGACCAACTGCGGCGCCACATTGGCGTGCATGTCCAGCGCCACGCCGATCGGCACGTTTGGCCCCACCGTCTCGCGCACGCGGCGCACCAGCTCGCCATCGGCATCGCGCCAGGTCTCGGACACAGCGGCACCGTGCAGCGGCAGCAGCACCGCGTCCCACGGCCCTTGGTCTCGCAGAGCCGCAATGATCCTGTCAAAAATAAACGCTGTTGCCTCGCGCGTCATGGCCCCCATCGGCATCAGGCGGGTGAAAAAAAGTGGCACCAGTTCGACATCAGGCTCCTCCGCTGCCCGGGCAAAAAACCCGGCCAGCGTGGACTGCGAGCTGGCGTATTCGGCGCGGATGGCGTCAGCACTTTCCAGAATGCCGGACTGGCGCCATAGGTCCAAGCTGGCCGGCACCGACGAAAACGTGTTGGACTCATGCTGAAAACCAGCGGTGGCGATGCGGATCATGGCGGTGTGCTCCTAGGGGGTCGGGCGGTTGCTGCCATTTTGATGGATGGACGCTGTCTGTGCCAGTCCCAGTCATTGCTTGGGATAGGGGGTTCCGTTTCATGCTGTGAAACATGCTGGACCGCGTCGCTTGGCAAGCCTCTGGCTATTATTGAATGCAGCGTGTGATTGGGCCGTGTCTGCCCCCTAACCTTGGAAGGATGCACTGTGGCAACTCGAATCAATGAGTCAACCTTGGCCAATGAGGCCACTGTTCTTGCAGCGGAGGGCCTGCAGCGGCGCAGTCTGCTGCGCTTGGCCGTCAGCGGGGGCACACTGGCGACACTGGGGCCGCTGGCCAACGCGCAGTCAGCAACACCCAAGCGCGGCGGCACACTCGTGATCGGGGCAGACGCCGACCCGATCGGGCTGGACCCGGTCACCTTGACGGCTTATTCGTCCTACGACTTTACGGCCTTGCTGTACACGGGCCTCTTCCGCTGGAGCGCCGACATGAAGGTCGAGCTTGACCTTGCGGCTGGTTACATCGCGCCCAATGACACCACGTACATCATTCGCCTGCGCCAGGGCGTCAAGTTCCACAACGGCCAAGACTTTACGGCCGAAGACGTCAAGCACACCTTTGACCGAATTCTGGACCCTGCCTCGGCGAGCCCAAGTGCGACCCTGTTCTCTGGCATCAAGGCGGTCACAGTGATTGATCCCTTCACCGTGAAATTTGAGCTCAAGGCGCCGAGTGCCACATTTTTAAGCTATCTGGCGACCAACCCCAACGGTGTGATCGTGCCCAGGGGTGTTACGGACCTCAAAACCAAACCCGTCGGCACGGGACCGTTTGTGTTCGAGTCCTATGAGCCTAACCAACAGTTCACCTTGAAGGCCAACCCCAACTATTACGAAGACAAGCAGCCCTACCTCAGCACGGTGGTGTTCAAGTTTTTCAAAGACCAGGCGTCTATATCGTCGGCCTTGCGCTCCAAGGCGATCGACATGACCTGGTTCAAGGACCCCAAGGTGTCGGCCCAGATCGTCAAGTCTTCGCCTGACCTGGCGTCGGCGCCGGGCAAAACTTCGCGCACCTTCCCGGTTTGGATTGGCATGAAAGCCAAGCCGTTCAATGATGTGCGGGTCAGGCGAGCGCTCAGTCTGGCGACTGATCGCAAGGCCTGTTTGCAGACCGTGTTGGGCGGCTCGGGCAAGGTTGGTGCCATGGTGCCGGAGAGTCAGGTCGGAGGGTATGACGGTGTTGGGCCCATGCCCTACTACAAAACCGATGTCCCGGCGGCCAAAAAGCTGCTGGCTCAGGCAGGCTATGCCAATGGCATTGATCTGGGCGACTACATTGTGGTGGCGGCCAACGCCCTGGATGTGCAATGCGCGCAGGTGTTGCAGCAGCAGTGGGCAGCGGCGGGCATCAAGGTCAACATCAAACCCATGGAGACGGCCCCCCTGATTGGCCTTTGGCTCAAGGGGGATTTCGGCCTGCTGTCCATCGCCCTGAGCTGGAGCCCAGACCCCGACGCCATTGTTTCTCGCCTTTTGTCCACCGGCTCCCAGGGCAAGGGTATTGGCATGGCGGACGCACCGCTGGACAAACTGATTGAGGATGCGCGAGCCATTCTGGACAACACCAAACGGGCCGCCGCCTACCAGCAAATTCAGAAACACATTGCAGACCAAGCCTACATCCTGCAGATTTACCAGTACCCTCTACGTTGGGAAGCCTGGCGTAAATATGTCAAAGGTTATGTGCCTTTGGCCGCCAATATCCGGACCTTTGTCCGGACCACCTGGGTGGACAAGTAGGCCGTAGCCTGTCCTCGTTGGTCGAACGCCTGCAGGAGGCGCCTAATTGCGACGTCTGGTTCTGATCCGCCTGGCTTGGATGCTGCCCATCCTGTTGGGCGTGTCGGTGGTCGCCTTTGTGCTGATGCGAGCCCTGCCGGGCGACTTTGCCCAGGCCTCGGCCGGCACCACCGAGCTGGCACCTGAGGCACTCAATATCATCCGGCGGGATCTGGGCTTGGACAGGCCGGTTTGGGAGCAGTACCTGCGCTGGTTGGCAAAGCTGCTTGAAGGGGATTTTGGGGATTCGTTTACCACCCACAAACCGGTACTGGGCGAGCTCTTGCCGCGCCTGGCCGTCACGGCTGAACTGACCCTGATAGCGGGCCTGATGGCGATGGCCATGGGCGCCAGCAGCGGTCTGGCATCAGCGCGTTGGCGGGGGCGCACCGACTGGCTGGTGCGCGGCATCAATGGCTTGTTCCTGGCGGTGCCTAATTTTGTGGTCGCCACCCTGATTGTGTTGCTGGCCGGTCTGTACTTCCCCGAGGTCGGGATATTCAACTACACACCTTTCTTGACCGATCCGCTGGGCAACCTGGGCAGCATGCTGTTGCCGGCTTTTTCGCTGGCTCTGGCCGTGTCGGTGACGATCTCGGAGAATACCCGTGCTGCGGTTTTGGAGGTCTCCAGCCAGGATTTTGTGATGGTCGCCCGCGCCAAGGGTTTGCGTCCGTCCACCATCTTGTGGCAATACCTTGTGCGCAATGCCCTCACGCCGATCATCACAGTCACCGGCCTGCAATTGGCGTCTCTCCTTGGGGGGAGCATCTTGATCGAAACCATCTTCACCATCCCCGGCATGGGGCAATACCTGTTTGACGCGGTGAGCAGCCGTAACTACCCGGTGGTGCAGGCGATTGTTCTGGTGGCGGCAACCATTGTGCTGCTCGTCAATGTCTTGGTGGACGTGGCCTACGCCAGGGTGGATGCGCGGGTGAACTATGAGTGAGCGGCAGCGTCTAGGGGGCGGCAACGCCATGATGTCGATTGGCTTGCTGATGCTCGCCAGCCTGGTGGCCATCACACTCTTTGGCACGTGGATTGCGCCCTACAACCCCTCTGAGACCAGCGCCGACTCCTTGGCCGGTCCAACGGCAGCGCACTGGCTAGGAACCGACTCCATCGGCCGTGACCTGCTCAGCAGGCTGATTGTCGGTGGTCGTACCACCTTGCTGATCACCTTTGTGGCGGTGACACTGGCGGTTTGCTGTGGGCTGGTGTTGGGTCTTTTTTGCGGTTATGTGGGTGGGCTGGCTGATCAGGTGGTGATGCGTGTCTTGGATGTTGTATTCGCTTTCCCCGTTTTTTTGCTGGCTATAGCGGTCGTCGCCGCGCTTGGGCCCAGCGTGCCTAATTTGATTCTGACCATTGCCATTGTTTACACGCCGCGCCTGGCCAGGGTGGTGCGTGGCCCAGTGCTCAGCGTCAAGCGCTGGGACCATGTGGAGGCCGCCCGGAGTGTGGGCGTGAGTGAGTTCAACATTGCCACGCGTCACGTGCTGCCGCTGATTGTTTCGCCGGTTTTGGTAGAAACTAGTCTGACCCTGGCGCAAACCATTTTTACCATCACGGCCTTGTCTTTCCTGGGTCTGGGACCACCGCCGCCGGACCCCAATTGGGGCGCCATGTTGTCGGAAGCCCGCCAATTCATGGAACTGGCTCCGCTAACCGTGATCGGCCCCGCGGCAGCAATTGTCTTTGCCACACTGACCTTCATCGTCCTGGCAAACGGCTTGCGCGAACGGTTGGACGTGGCAAGCCGATGATGGGTGCTCCCGTTGCGCTTTTACAGGTTCGGGGTCTGACGGCCCAGTTCAACCGTGGCGATGCGGCTTCACAGGTTGTTAAAGGCATTTCGTTTGACATCGGCGCCGGTGAGTCGGTGGGTTTTGTGGGTGAGTCAGGCTGCGGCAAGAGTGTGACGGCACGGGCGCTGATGCGCCTGGCACCAGAGGGTTCGTCGCTGGCCTGGGGTGGCACCGTGCTGTTCAAGGGCCAAGACCTGTTGCAGGTCAAAGAGCGGGTGATGCAGGATATCCGGGGGCTACGCATTGCCATGGTGTTTCAGGACCCCATGTCTTCGCTGAACCCGGTGCTGACAGTAGGCGCGCAGATTGAAGACATCGTACGCCGGCACACGGGGGCATCTGTCAGCCAGGCCCGAAGACGGTCTGTGGAACTGCTGGACCTGGTTGGCATTCGTGACGCAGCGCGTCGAGCGGATGACTATCCGCACCAGTTTTCTGGGGGCATGCGGCAACGTGTCTTGATCGCCATTGCGGTGTCTTGTCAGCCTGACCTGCTGATTGCCGATGAGCCGACCACGGCGCTGGATGTGACGGTGCAGGCTCAGATCCTCCGGCTGTTGATGCGCCTGCGTCGGGAGCTGGGTATGGCGCTGATGTTGATCACGCATGACTTTGGCGTGATCGCCGGCATGGTGGACCGGGTGCATGTGATGTTGGATGGCAGCATCGTCGAGACCGGCACGGTGGACGCCCTGTTTGCGAATCCGCAACAAGCGTACACACAAGCCCTGCTGGCGGCAGTGCCGCGGCTCGACGCGGCAGGGAGGCTGGTATGACCGAGATCCTCCAGCAAGCCGTTCCCCTGCTGCGGGTGCGCGATCTGTCGGTGACCTTCCCGGCGCGCTCGGGCAAGGCGCCCGTGTTGGCCGTGGATCGCGTGTCTTTCGACATTGGCCGCGCGCAAACCCTGGCCCTGGTGGGCGAGTCAGGCTCTGGCAAGACCACCACCGGGCGCGCTATTCTGCAGTTGCAGGCCAGGAGTGGCGGCTCGGTGCAATTGCTGGGCCGCGAACTGGGGCAGCTTTCCCGAGACGGGCTGCGCAGCATGCGGCGCCACATGCAGTTTGTGCTGCAAAACCCCTACAGCAGCCTGCACCCGCGCATGACGGTGGCCCAGACGCTGGCTGAGCCACTGCAGGTGCACCGCTGCGTACCAGCCGAATCAGTGACCGCCCGGGTGGCGGAGTTGATGATGCTGGTGGGGCTGGATCCCGCCATGGTGAGCCGCTATCCCCATGAGTTTTCAGGGGGCCAACGCCAGCGCATCGTGATTGCCCGAGCATTGGCGGTCAGTCCGGACTTCGTGGTGTGCGACGAGCCGGTCTCGGCGCTCGATGTCAGCACCCAGGCCCAAATTGTCGCCCTGCTCAAATCATTGCAAACCCGGCTGGGCCTGTCGTACCTGTTCATTGCGCATGATTTGGCTTTGGTGCGTCAGGTAGCGCACCGCATCGCCGTGATGTTTGGTGGGCAGATTGTCGAAATGGGCGGGTCTGATCAGGTGTACGGCAATCCCAGCCACCCCTACACCCGCGCCTTGCTCGATGCGGTGCCGGTGCCTGATCCGGTCCTGCAGCGTAAAAAACTCTCTGAACCAGCTGCTGATGTGCAATTTCACGGACTTGTGCCGAAGGCGGGGCCTTGTGTATTTGGCGAGGACCATACGCGAAGCGGCACAGCCTGCTGGCATGAGGTCGGAGCCGGGCACGGCGTCTCCTGCCGGTTCTGGCCCGCACCAGCAGCCTGAAGCCCTCTCAGGCCGCGTTCAGCAGTTCCACCAACCGGGTCAGTGCGTGGCGCACCGTGGCCTGTCGCACTGCGGCGCGGTCACCGTCAAAGTGGCATTTTTCGGTCAGCACCTGCCCGGGCAGGGCAAAGCCAAACCAGACCGTGCCGACTGGCTTGGCTGGGCTGCCGCCACTGGGGCCGGCAACCCCTGTCACGGCCACCGCCACCTGGGCCTGGGAGTGAGCCAGTGCGCCCTCGGCCATGGCCTGTGCCACCGGGCCGCAGACCGCACCGGCTCGGCGCAGCACCCGTTCGGGCACGTCCAACAGCTCAGTCTTGGCGGCATTGGAGTAGGTGACAAAACCGCGCTCAAACCAGGCACTGGAGCCGGCCAAATCAGTGCAGGCGGCGGCAATCAGGCCGCCGGTACAACTCTCGGCAGTGACAAGCCGCAACCGCTTCTTAAGCAATAAATCGGCCACTAGACCGCATGAACGCTCAATAGTTAGCTCTTTATTTTGTAGCATAGGTGTTACCAGGCACGCCAGAGTGCGATCACCAGCAACGTGCAGCCGGCCGCCACCAGATCGTCAAACATGATGCCCAGCCCGGCCTTGCGCCAGGCGTGGCGGTCGCGCACGGCGTCGAGCCGGTGGCACAGCGCGTCGGCCCAGCCCACCGGCCCGGGCTTGGCCGCGTCAAAGTAGCGGAACAGGGCAAAGGCCACCGCCTGCCCCAGCAGACTGGTCGGTGTGACCAACCAGAGTATCAGCCAGAAGGCCACGATTTCGTCGATCACGATGGCGCTGGGGTCCAGCACCTGCATGTTGCGAGCGGTCACGGTGCTGGCCCAGGTGCCCAGTATCAGGGTGGCGATCAGCAGCAGGGCCCAGCGGCTGTCGGTCATCCAGGGCTGCAGCGCCACAAAGGCCAGCCAGGCCCACAGCGTGCCGGCCGTGCCGGGCGCGACCGGGCTTAGGCCCGAGCCAAAACCCAGCGCCAGCAGGTGGGCCGGGTGGGCAAGCAGGAAGCGGTGGCCAAGTGTCCTCATGCCGGCATTATCTGGGAGCGGCCGCCACCGCCCAACGCAGTTTGGTCGACGCCGAGCGCGGGTTGTCGCGCCGCTCTTGGGCGGAGGGTCGCAGCGCGTCGGGCGCCACCCGGGCGTAGATGCCGCTGCGCTCACCGGCCTGAAACGCTTTTTTCACCCGCCGGTCTTCACCCGAGTGAAAGCTCAGGATCGCCACCCGTCCTCCCGGCTTCAGGCACCTGGGCAGCAGCGCCAAAAAGCGCTCCAGCACGCCAAATTCGTCATTGACGGCAATGCGCAGCGCCTGGAAGGTGCGTTGAAGCGACTTGGTGGTCTCGATCTTGCGCTCGGCGGCCGGCATGCGCGCGGGCAGCGCTGTAGCCAGCGTGTGTCGCACCAGGTCGGCGAGTTCGGTGGTGGTTTGCAGATATTGGCCCTGCAGCGCGGCGGCCAGCGGCTGCGCAAAAGGTTCGTCGGCATTGTCCGTCAGCAGTTCGCGCAGTGCGGCTCGGGTCACCGACTGCAGCAGCTCCGAGGCGGACTGGCCACTCACTTGGTTCAACCGCAAATCCAACGGGCCCTCGGTCTTGAAGCTGAAGCCACGCGCCGGGTTGTCGATCTGCATGGACGACACGCCCAGGTCGGCCAGGATCACGTCAAAGCCGCCACCGGCGGCGGGCAACAAGGCCGCTACGCCGTCAAAATTGATACGGTGCAAGATCAGCGCCGTGGCGTCGAAGCCCAGCCCCCTCAGGCGCGCTTCTGTGCGGGCAAACTCTGTCGGGTCGACATCAACCCCGAACAGCCGCCCACCGGGGCTCAAGCGCGCCAGCAGCTCGCGTGCGTGGCCGCCATAGCCCAGGGTGGCGTCCAGCCCAACCTCGCCCGGTTGTGGCGCCAGCACCGCCAGGATCTCGGCCACGCAAATGGGCCGGTGCATGCCCGCTGGCGTTTGGCCGCGTGCCATGACCTTGTCGATGGCGTCGGCGTGGCTGAGCGGGTCGAGCTCTTTGTATTTTTCGGCAAAGCTGCGCGGGTGGGTACCGGCGTAGCGCACGCGGCGCTGGTGAGGTGGGGCTTCGTCGGTCATGCCTGGATTGTGCGGCACCCGCTGCCGAAGCCGACGCTGTGCCTTGGCGTTGGCCTAGCGAAAGTGGTCAAAGGATGTGTAGCGGTTGGTGAGCACTTGGCCTAGCCCGTCCAGCAGGCGCAAGCCTGGCTCGGCCTCGATCCGGCCAATGCGGGTCACCGGGGTCTGGCTGGCCTGCGCGGCTGCCGCCACTTCGGCGCGTGCCGATGGCGGCGCGCAGAACAGCAGCTCGTAGTCGTCGCCGCCAGCGAGCGCCCAGCGGCGCCAGTCGGCCAGCGCGGGTTTGGTATCAAATTGGCCCCCAGCCCCTGTCTGGTATGACTTTGATGCTACCAAAGATGTAGCGATATCCGCCTCGACCGTGGCGCCAACGCCAGACTGCTGGAGGATGTGGTCAAGGTCACCGAGCAGGCCGTCGCTGACATCGATGGCCGCGCTGGCGATGCCACGCAGGGCCTGGCCCAATGCCACCCGTGGGCTTGGCTTCTCAAGCCGCAGCCGCGCGGCGTCCAGTACGGCGGCAGGTACGCTGAGCCGGCCGAACAGTACCTCGAGCGCCAATGCCGCATCACCGAGCGTGCCGCTGACATAGAGGTCATCGCCAGGTTGGGCCCCGGAGCGCAGCAGCGCCTGCGAGCGCCCATTGAGCACAGGCACTTCGCCAAACACGGTGATGCAGATGTTGAGCGGGCCGCGTGTGGTGTCGCCGCCGATCAGCTCGCAGCCATGGGCATCGGCCAGCGCCAGCAGCCCTTGTGCAAATGGCCCGAGCCAGTCTTCATCCACTTGCGGCAGGGCCAGCGCCAACGTAAACGCCAGTGGCGTGGCGCCACAGGCTGCCAGATCACTCAAATTGACGGCCAGCGCTTTATGGCCAAGCCGGGCCGGGTCGACCGTGGCCAGAAAATGACGGCCCTCCACCAGCATGTCGCTGGAAATGGCAAGCTGTGTGCCGGGGCGGGGCTGCAGCAGGGCGCAATCGTCACCCACGCCCAACACGGCGCGCTGGGCCGGGCGCTTGAAATAGCGTTCGATCAGCCCAAACTCGCCGAGCTGACTCATGGCGTGCCGGGCGGTGGCAGGGTGGCCGGCGCAGTGGTAGTTGGGCTGCTCGGTGGCCAGAAAAAGCTCAGGGGCACCTGGCGCCAGCGCCGGCCGATGGCGGCGCTGACCTGACCGCGGGCGACATCGGTCACGTTGTGGGCACGCAGAGCCACGCGGAACGCCAGGTAAAAACTCACGCCTAGGTTGGCCGCACCAATCACCGGGATGGCGGCCACCGCCCACCACAACTCAGGCAGGCGCAGCACTTCCCAACCCAGCGCGGCACCGGCGGCACCGAGCTGGCCGGCCGATAGCGTGACGTGGCGCACCTCCAGCCCGAGCCCGAGGAAGCCGGTGATGGCTGGCACCAGGCCCAGCATGAAGCCCAGCGAGATGTTGGCGGCAAAACCCGACACATTGGCGCGCGCGAAGGCCGCCCAGCGGGCGGCTCGCGCCGGCCCGAGCCGGTCTGTGACGCGCGGGTTGAAGCGCAGCGCCGAGTCGAGCCGGTTCAACACAAACCAGTTTTCCACCCAGCCTGCGATGATGCTGGAGGAAAACAGCAGCACCCCGGTGAAGGCAGCAAACAGCGCGCTGGGGCCGAGCAGCGTGAGCGAATGCAAGACGTAGTCGGCCTCCTGGGCCGTGATCATCGGCTGGCCAAAGCTGATCTGCAGGGCCAGTGACAGCACCACCACCACCGGCACTACCAGCAGCACATTGCCCAGTACCGCCGCCACTTGCGAGCGCACCAGGTGGGTCACCTCATCAGCAAACACCTCCAGCGCGTTCGGGTCGCTCAGGTCTTTGAGTTTGGCCGCCATGGCGGGCGCGGTCATGGCCGGCTGCTTGGTCGCCAGTGTCAGGTGCAGCAGCTGGATTACGATGAAGCTGGCGGCATAAGCGGCGCCGGCCCAGAAGCCGCCCCAGAACGCCGACAGGCCCAGCGCCATGATGCTGAACTTGAGCCAGGTGGTGACGGCGGTCAGGGCGCCGCCGCCGGCCGCTTTGCGCAGCATGTCGCGGTACTCGGGCACGGTGCGGGTGATGTAGTGCTCGCCGGTCTCCGAGCTGCGCTCGGCCACCTTGGCCGCCAGCATCGAGGTGTTGGCATCGATCAGGGCGCGGAGACTGCGCCGCTCCTGGCCCACCGTCACCAGGTGCGCCAGCAGTCTGGCGGTGCTGTGGCCGGGGTTGGGTGCGACCAGGCAGTTCAGCAAGTTGCGGATGCGCAGCACCCTTTCCCGCAACTGGCGCAGTTGAAACACCAGGTTGACCGAAATGCCGTGTTCATCCAGATGGGTGTAGACCGATGCTGCAGCCTGTCGGCAGGCGTCCAGGCGCTCTTGGAAGCGACGCAGCGCGGCCTGGCGCTCGGCGCTGTCGTCGCCAGGCGATGCCAGGAAGCTGTCACGCACCGCCTCAAAGTCGCGCGCCAGGTCATGAAAGGCCTGGGCCTGGCGCGCTGGCGCGCTCATGCGCTGGCGCAACTCCGGCGTGAAGCCGGCCGCGCGCACCTGGCTGGTACAAAAAGTGATGGCCTCCAGCAGCAGGCCTTGCCAGTGGGTGAGTGCCGCCTGCCCTGTGGGCGCTTGGCCCGGCGCCGGGGTCTGCAGCAGGGCGCTGAGCCGGGCCAGCGTGGCTTCGCTCACCGCCATCAGCCATTGCGCATCAAAGCCCTTTGAAAGCACCAGCAGGAACAGCGTGGAGGCATCACTGGTCTCGGGGGTGGCCGGCAGCAGCTTGCGTTGCAGTCGCTCGGAAAACTCGCTGGCAAAGGCGCTGCGCGATGAGAAACCGAAATCGGCCAGCAGGGCGGTGCCGTCGAGCGCGCCCAGCAGCTGGGTCCACCAGGCCTGCAGCCGCAGCCGGGTGTCGGGGCGCGCCTGCAGCGCATCGAGCAGCAGTTCCAGTCGCGCCAGCGTGGCCGGCACAGAGCGCGCGTCGCCGCGCAGCCAGTCCATCAAGGCAATCAGCCAAAGGTGGCGTTCCACCAGCTCGGCCTGTGGGTCCAGGTCGCTCAGCAGTTCGGCCAGATCGGGCATGGGCTCAAGTGGCCGGGCTGGCCTCAGTGCAAGGTTCTCTGCCCGCCGCTGGAGCTCAGGGCGTCCAGCACGAACATCGGGATGTCGGTGTCAAATTTTTCGCCATCTTCGGCCACGCAGAAAAAACTGCCGTGCATGGTGCCAGTGGGCGTACGCAAGCGGGTGCCGCTGGTGTACTCAAACACCTCGCCGGGTTTGAGCAACGGCTGTTGCCCCACCACGCCCAGGCCTTTGACACGCTCGGTGTGGCCGTTGGCATCGTTGACGTTCCACGTGCGCGAAATGAGTTGCGCCGGCACGGCGCCTAAATTGGCAATCTTCACGGTGTAGGAAAACATGTAAAGGCCCTGTTCCGGCGCCGATTGCTCGGCAAGGTAACGGGGGGAGACTTCAACCCGGAATTGATACTTCGACATGGCGCAATGCTACCTGCGAAAATACCGATTCCGTCCACACGGTCATTTTTGAGTAGCACACCATGACTTATCGAATTGCCCCCTCCATTTTGTCCGCCGATTTTGCGCGCCTGGGTCAGGAGGTGCAGGACGTGATTGCGGCCGGCAGCGACTGGATCCACTTTGATGTGATGGACAACCACTACGTGCCTAACCTGACTTTCGGGCCGATGATCTGCAGCGCGCTCAAACCTCACGCCAAAACGGCAGCCGGTGTGGCCGTGCCGATTGACGTGCACCTGATGGTGCAGCCGGTGGACGCTCTGGCGGCGGCTTTTGCCGACGCCGGAGCCGACCTGATCAGCTTTCACCCCGACGCCTCGGGCCACGTACACCGCAGTGTTCAGGCTATCAAGGCCCGGGGATGCCAGGCCGGATTGGTGTTTAACCCGGCCCAACCGCTTGATGTGCTGGACTGGGTGATCGACGACATTGACCTCATCCTCATCATGAGCGTCAACCCCGGCTTTGGCGGCCAGAGCTTTATTGACTCGGCGTTGCGCAAAATTGAAGATGCGCGCCGGCGCATCAGCGCCAGTGGCAAGGACATCCGGTTGGAAGTCGATGGCGGCATCAAGGTGGACAACATCCGGCGCGTGGCCGACGCGGGCGCCGACACCTTTGTGGCCGGCAGCGCCATCTTTGGCAAGCCCGATTACAAAGGCGTGATTGACGCCATGCGGCAAGCGCTGCAAGGCTGAACGGCACTTAGCCGACGGCAGCGCGTCGTCAAAGTGGTTCGAATTTAGGCAAATCCAGCCGGATCGTGATCGGCCCATCCAGACTGGCGGACAGCGCCGCGCCGGCTTTGCTCACCGATTGCAGCAGCAGGGTGTCGCTGACCTGGCTGCCGACTATGAATGGCCGTGCCGGCTTGCCATCGACCGCAATCAGGGCGTAGCCCTGGTCGTTTTTGCCAGCCACCACGCCGCTGATCTTGAAGCGGCTAGCCCCAGAGTCCACCACCACTGCGCCAGGCGCGGCCGGGCTGAGTTGCCCCCCGCCCAGGACCTGGGCGATGACTTTTGGTGAAGGAGCCGATGGGCTTGCCACGACCAATTTGGAGGTGCTTGGTTCGAGCGCTGGCGAGGTCAGTTTAAGGCCCCAATAGCCCGCACTGCCGGCAGCCAGCGCCGCAGCCAAAAATGTGGCTATTCGAAGCCACCAGCTTGCATAGGGGAGGGTCTGCATCGCCGGATTATGATTCATAGTAGACACTTCACCCTTCAAGCAATGAGAAAACGGGACGGCTGATGAAGAACAAAATGGTTGCGTCAACGGGTGCTAAGGCGGCGACTGGGCGCAGTTATGCACCCGTGACCTTAGACATGGTGGCCGCCGCCGCTGGGGTCTCTCCCAGCACGGTGTCACGCATCCTTAATGGCACGGCGGTGGTCAGCGCGCTCAAGAAGAAGGCGGTTGACGATGCCATTGCCGACCTCGGCTTTGTGCCGAACCCCATGGCCCGTGGGCTGGCCGGTGGCCGCACTCTGAGCATTGGCGTGGTGACCCAAGCCATTGACAGCCCGTTTTACGGCGTGGCCCTTAGCGGTATTGAAGACGCTCTGGACCCTGCGGGTTACAGCCCCTTGTTTGTCAGCGGCCAATGGAACGCCGCCGCAGAGGCCAGATGCATTGAAGTCCTGCGCTCACGGCGGGTGGACGGCATCATTGTTTTGACCGGTCGTCTGAGCGACCAGGCCTTGAAAAACTGCGCCAAGGCGCTGCCAGTGGTCGTGACCGGTCGCGCCCTCAAGGCGCCCGGTTTGTTTTCCCTGAACTTTGACAACTACACGGGTGGCCTGCTGGCGACCCAGCACCTCATCGCGCTCGGTCACCGGCGCATCGCTTTCATCACGGGTGACCCGGCGCACCCCGATGCCAACGACCGCTTGCGTGGCTACCGGACGGCCTTGGACGATGTCGGCATACCATTTGATGCGGCGCTGGTGGTTCCTGGCGAATACCATGAGGTGAGCGGCCAGCAGGCCGTCGACCGTCTGTTGGCATCGCAACAGCAATTCACCGCCATCTTTGCGGCCAATGACCAAATGGCTTTTGGTGCGGCTCTGGCGCTGCACCGCCACTCGATGCGTGTGCCGGAGGACGTCTCCCTGGTTGGCTTTGACGACCTCCCCTCCGCGCTCTACGCGATACCGCCCTTAAGCACCATTCACCACCCAGCCTACGAGCTGGGCCAACTTGCCGCCCAGGCCATGTTGCAGTTGATTGCAGGGGATAAGCCGAGCGCCGAGGTGCCGGTGCCGCGCTTGGTCACGCGGCAGTCGAGCCGACGTCTGGATTCGGCTGCGCCTTAGATTTCTTCGGGATTTCCCTTGGTTGACACTCCTGGCCTGAACTCTATAATTCTTTGAAAGCGCTTTCACGTTCGAGGTAGGCGCAGTCTAAATCGGAGATCACCATGCGCATGACAACTCAAAAGCTCAAGATCTCTGCCCAAAGCTGGGCGGGGTTGTTGTTGGCCGGCTGCGTTGTCACGCTGGCTCAAGCGCAACAGAGTATCACGGTGGCGGCTTACCCGGCCGTTGACGAGATTGCCAAGGCGGCGGTAACGCAGTGGAAGAAAAAACATCCGACGGTCGAGGTCAAGGTGGTCAGCCGGGCGTTCGCCGACCACCACACCGCCATGACCACGGCCTTGTCCACCTCCTCCAACTTGCCCGACGTGATGGTGGTCGAGTTCGGCTACGTGGCCCGCTTTGCTGAGGGCGGCGGCCTGGAAGACCTGGGCGCCGCGCCCTATGCCATCAAAGCACAACAGGCCCGGTTTGTGCCGTTTGCCTTCCGGCAGGCCACGGCTGCGTCCGGTGCGGTGGTGGCCGTTCCCGCTGATATTGGCCCCGGCACGCTGCTGTACCGGGCCGACATCCTGAAAAAAGCCGGCGTGACCGAGGCGGACCTGATGCAGTCGTGGGACGCCTATGTGGCGGCGGGCGTCAAGATCAAAGCCGCCACGGGCGCCTACCTGGTCGCACATGCCCGCGATGTGAAAGACATCGTCATCCGCTCTGACATCAAACCCGGTGAAGGCCTTTACATCGACGCCAAAGGCCGCGTGCTGGTCGATTCGCCGCGCTTTGTCCGGGCCTTTGAGTTGGCCAAAAAAGTGCGCGATGGCAAGCTCGACGGCAAGATCAGTGCCTGGTCCAACGAATGGTCCGAAGGTTTCAAGCGCGGCACCATTGCCACACAGATGTCCGGCGCCTGGCTGGCTGGCCACCTCAACAACTGGCTGGCCCCCGACACCAAAGGCCTGTGGCGAGCGTCGCAATTGCCCGAGAAGGCCTGGGGCTCATGGGGCGGCAGCTTCTACACCATACCCAAGGGTGCCAAAAACAAGGCGTTGGCCTGGGACTTCATCCAGATGATGACGCTGGACCCGCAAATGCAGCTGAGCGCGTTCAAATCGCAGGACGCCTTCCCCGCCCTGGTCGATGTGCATAACGATGCCTTCTTTGACCAACCGATTGAGTTCCTTGGTGGGCAGAAGGCGCGACTGCTGTGGCGCGATGCCTCACGCAAGATCAATGCGGTGGATGTGCATAAGCTTGATCCAATTGCCGAGGAAGTCATCAACACCGAAATGGACAAGGTGCTGGACCAGGGCAAGGATGTACGTACCGCGCTGGCCGACGCCAAGGCCCTGCTGGAGCGGCGAGTCAAGCGCTGAGCCTAGCCTCAGCGCCACCACACTGGCCCATGAAGTCTCTAACCGCCTTCAGGCTCTCGCCTGCTAGCGTGCCCTACGTGCTGTTAAGCCCGTTTGTGCTGCTGTTCCTGGTGTTTGGGGTGTTTCCGCTGTGCTTCTCGTTTTATTTGGCCTTCCAGACTTGGGAGCCTACCGCTGGCTTGGCCTCCATGAAGTTTGTCGGGCTGGACAACTTTGCCTTTGCCATCACGGACGAATGGTTCTGGAAGTCGCTCAAAAACACCGCCTGGCTGGCGCTGGCCTCGGGCGTGCCCCAGCATCTGATCGCCATTCCACTGGCCTATTTCATCCACACCTCGTTCAAGCGCACGCGTAACGCGGTGATTGGCGCGTACTTTTTGCCTTACATCACCTCTACCGTGGCGATTGCCATGATGTTCAGCACGTTGTTCTCCACAGATTACGGGCTGATCAACCTGACCCTGCGCAGTCTGTCGAATCTGCCCGTGTTGGGGGGTCTCTTTCCCGATGACCCGATCGACTGGCTCAACCGGGCCGAGAACGTGAAGCCGGCCATCGCGCTGGTGGTCTTCTGGCGCTATGTCGGCTTTAACACGGTGCTTTACCTGGCGGCGCTGCAGACCATTCCCAAAGACATCTACGAGGCAGCCACCATGGATGGCGCCGGCCGCTGGCAGCAGTTTTTCTTCATCACCCTGCCCAGCCTCAAACCCATGATTTATTTTGGCGTCACGCTGAGTGTGGTTGGCGGCCTGCAGTTGTTTGAGGAGCCCTTCATCCTGACCGGCGGTCGGGGCGGCACCGACCAAGCCGGCATGACCACCGCCATGTACATGTACCGCACAGCCTTCGAGTTCAATGACTTCGGCGCCGCCAGCGCCTTGTCGTGGTTGCTGTTTGTGTTCGTCGCCCTGCTGACCTGGCTCACCAACCGTGCGTTCAAGCCGCGCGGTCCGTCGGCATGAGCGCCTTGGCCAAGCAAGGTGACCGGCTGGCGCCGTTGGCTGCCTATGTGCTGGTGGCCGTGGGCGGGCTGATCATGCTGGCGCCGTTTTACTTTATGTTTGTGTTTGCCAGCCATTCACGCACGGAAATCTTTAGTCTGCCGCCGCCACTCTTTTTTGGCGATGACTTTTTGCTGAATGTGAAGATCCTGACCGAGCGCATTCCATTTTGGCGAAGCCTGGGATGGAGCCTTTATGTGGCCCTGGCCTCCACGGCGCTCACCCTGCTGTTTTGTTCCATGGGGGGCTACGCCTTCGCCATGTTTGAATTCCGGTTCAAACAAGCCCTGTTTTTGCTGGTGATGGGCACCATGCTGATTCCTTCGTTTCTGGGCATGATCCCCACCTTCATGATCATGGACGCCTTGGGCTGGATCGACCAGCCTCGGGCGCTCTACATCCCCGGTGCGGCCAGCGCCTTTGGTATCTTTCTGATGCGCCAATTTATCAGCACCTCGATCCCCAAAGACCTGGTGGAGGCGGCGCGCCTGGACGGTTGCAGCGAGCTGGGTATCTATTGGCGCATCGTGCTGCCCTTGCTCAAGCCGGCGCTGGGCACGCTCGGGCTGATCACCTTCATCGCCTCTTGGAACAATTTTATCGGACCGCTGATTGTGATGCGCTCGCCCGACATGTACACCCTGCCACTGGCGCTGCGCAGCATGCAAAGCCCGGTCAATACCGAATGGGGTGCTGTCATGGCCGGCTCGGCCATTGCCACCCTGCCACTGCTGGTGTTGTTTGCGATCTCGTCGCGTCGTCTCATCGACGGCCTGACGGCAGGAGCGGTGAAGTGATCGCGCGCGCCGTTGCCCAGTTTTTTCGTCCCTGCTTTTTGTGTCTCTCATGCTGACTAGAACCTCACCCACTGCCACACCCCTGCTGCCCGAATTGGCCGCCGCTTTTCCGTCCGACTTTGTCTGGGGCGTAGCCACCAGCGCTTTTCAGATCGAAGGTGCTGCCGCTGACGACGGCAAGGGCCCCTCAGTTTGGGACAGTTTTTGCCGTCAGCCAGGGGTCATATCTGACAGCAGCGACGGCCAAATGGCCTGCGACCATTACCGCCGTTGGGCTGACGATCTGGATCTGATTGCCAGCCTCGGTGTTGGGGCCTACCGGTTCTCAGTCTCTTGGCCGCGGGTCCGCCCGGGCGGCAGCGGCGCTTGGAATGCCAAGGGGCTCGATTTTTACGAGCGGCTGGTTGATGGGCTGTTGGCTCGAGGCGTTACGCCCTACCTCACCCTCAACCACTGGGATCTTCCCGATGAGCTGCAGGCCAATGGTGGCTGGGCAGATCGGGACACGGTATACCGCTTTGTTGAGTACGCCCGTGGTGTGGCAAAGCGTCTGGGCGACCGCGTGGCCTCCATCACCACGCACAATGAACCCTGGGTGATGTCCATTCTGGGGCACGAAAGTGGCATCTTCGCCCCCGGTGTCAAGGACCGCGCCACCGCCATGCAAGTCTCACACCACCTGCTGCTCAGCCACGGGCTTGCATTGCAGGCCATGCGGGCTCAGGGTTGCACTGCCAAGCTGGGCATCGTGCTCAACCTGGCGCCCCTGCAACCGGCCACCGATTCTGCCGAAGACCATGCCAAGACTCATCTGGAAGACGGTTTGCTGCTGCGCTGGTACATGGACCCTCTGTTCAAGGGCATCTACCCACAGGACGTGTTGGCCCACTTGGGCGCCGATGCGCCGCACGTGCAGGCTGGCGACATGGCAGCCATCACGACGCCAATGGACTTCCTGGGCATTAACTACTACTCTCGCGGAGTAGTCAGTGCAGCGGGCCCGTGGGACACCAAAAACAGTGGGCTGGCACTGACAGACATGGGCTGGGAGATCTACCCTGAGGGCCTCACCGAGTTGCTATTGCGCTTGCACCGGGACTACGCCGTGCCGCCTCTGTTTGTGACCGAAAATGGGTGCGCCATGCCGGATCAGCTGGTGGCCGGGCGGGTTCAGGACAGCGCGCGTATCGATTACATTCGCCGGCATATCGGCGCCATGGCCGAGGCCATGCGGCAGGGCGTGCGATTGGACGGCTACATGGTCTGGAGCTTGATGGACAACTTTGAATGGGCCTTTGGCTACGAGAAGCGTTTCGGCATCGTGCATGTCGACTACGCCAGCCAGGTGCGCACGCTCAAGGACAGCGCGCTGTGGTACCGGGATTTTCTGCAAGAGCACAAGCGTGCTCACGCTGGCGCTTTGGCGGCCGAAGCCTGACATGGGCAGCGTCGTACTGCGCGGCGTCCGCAAGAGCTATGGCGCTGTAGAGGTCATCCGCGGGGTTGACCTGGAGGTCATTGACGGCGAGTTCCTGGTGTTTGTCGGCCCGTCCGGCTGTGGCAAATCGACCACCCTGCGCATGATTGCGGGCTTGGAGTCGGTAACTGCTGGCGACATCCTGATTGATGGCCAGCGAGCCAATGACTTGCACCCGTCAGAACGCGGTGCGGCGATGGTGTTCCAGAGCTACGCGCTGTACCCCCACATGACGGTCGCGGAAAACATGGGCTTTTCGCTGCGCATGGCGGGCGTGTCCAAGCAGGAGCGGCAGCAGCAGGTGGGCCGCATTGCCGAGGTGCTGCGCATGAGCGAGCTGCTGGACCGCTTTCCCAAGGAGCTCTCAGGTGGCCAGCGCCAGCGCGTGGCCATTGGCCGGGCCATTGTGCGCAAGCCCAAGGTGTTCCTGTTCGATGAGCCTTTGTCCAACCTAGATGCCGCGCTAAGGGTCAACATGCGCATCGAACTGTCCCGCTTGCACCAAGAACTGGGCACCACCATGATTTATGTCACCCACGACCAGGTGGAGGCCATGACCATGGGTGACCGGATCGCCGTCTTCAACCAGGGGCAGGTCGAGCAACTCGGCGCCCCGATGGCCTTGTACAACCAGCCGGCCAATGAATTTGTGGCCACTTTTTTGGGCGCTCCCCGTATCAACCTGATCGACCGGCCCGCCTCTGGCGCCGCCCCTGCCCATCAGGCCTTGTGGGATGCCCTGACTGGTGCTGGCTTGGCGCAGGCGCAGCGGGCCGCACTTCGGCCCGAGCACCTCACGGTGGCACCGGTTGGGCAGGGTATTCCGGCCACCGTGGTGCTGGCCGAGCACCTGGGCGACGTGTCTATCTTGTACTTGAGGGTGGAAGGCGTGAGCGAACTGCTCAACGCCAAGGTGGCAATCGGGCACCAGGCGCAATGCGCAGCGGGCCAGACCGTTGGGCTGGCGCCAGACGCCAGCTGGGCGCTGGCTTTTGGGGCAGACGGGCGTTTGCTTAGCCGCTGACGAGGTAAGTGGCGATTGACCGGGCGGGCAAGGTGCTCGCCGCTTTGGCGCCCAGCCCGCGCAACCCAAAGCGAATGGGCGCCTCAGTGCGGTTCATGACCACCACCACCGTTGAAGCGTCGGGGTTGACAAAGGCGGTGCATTCCAGGTCCTGCCGAGTGGCAGCGCACAGCACGCGGCGCGCGCCCGGCTTGACGAAGCGGGCAAAATGCCCGATGTAGTGGTAGGAGCTTTGCACCATCAGCGTGTCTTGGCCCGTGTCTGCCAACATGGGCGCACTGCACAGATTGCCGACATGGTTGGGCCCGCCCGTTGTGTCGAGCAACAGGTTCCAGTCGATCCAGCCCACTGTCCAGCGGTTCAGGTCGTTGATCATGGCGCGCGCATAGCGCTCGCCCAAGGCCCAAGACCCCTGATGCGGGCCGCCTTCCTGGCAGCCTTCGGTAAATAGCAGGTGCTTGTCTGGCCAGGCGTCGTGCGTCAGTTGCACTTGGTCAAAATGCTCCTCGCCGTACCAGTGAAAGCCGGCGCCCCACACATACTTGGCAGCCTCAGCGTCTGAATACACCACGCTGGCGCGCTCAACCAAATGGTCGCGGTTATGGTCCCAGACCACGATCTTGACGTGGCCCAACCCGGCTCGGGCCAACGCTGGCCCCAGGTGATCCCGTACAAAATCCCGCTCTTCTTCAGCACTGTAGAGGCAACT
>CAMCZF010000018.1 GCA_945885775.1 Rhodoferax sp. OV413
GATGGCAAACGACAGGGTCTTGTAGTGCGCCAGGTCGATGCCCATGCTCTGCGCCGAGATTTCGGAGTCACGGATAGCGACAAAAGCCCGCCCGGTCGGAGACCGCAACAGGTTTAGGATGCCCAGAGTGGCCACAACTGCGACCACCAAGCAGAGAAAGTAGAAAGACTCACCGGTGTCCAGGGTCCAGCCCAGCATATTGGGTTTCTTGATGTGGATGCCAGCATTGCCACCGGTGACTGACTCCCATCGCGCCAGCACCTCTTCCACGATGAAGCCAAAGGACAGCGTGGCCATACCCAGGTAGATGCCCTTGACCCGCAGGGCCGGTAGGCCCACCACAAACCCGACCGCCGCCGACAACGCTGCGGCGCCAACCAGCGCCAGCGGAAATGGCACACCAGCGTTGGTCAGTACCGCCTGGGTGTATGCGCCTACCCCGAGAAATGCGGCGTGCCCTAGCGAGAACAGCCCGGTATAGCCCGCCAGCAGCATCAGGCCCAGACCGGCCACGGCATAAATCAGCACAAAGGTGAGCTGCGCCAGCCAGTACTCGGCCACCAACCAGGGCGCGCCCAGCAAAAGCAGCAGCAGGGCGCCGTACCAAAACAGCTGACCGCCGTGTTTGGCCAGCCGGATGTCCTGCGCGTAGTCGGTCTTGAAGATAAAGCGCATGTCAGACCTTTTTGCGCAGCTTTTCGCCAAACAGGCCGGTGGGTTTGACCACCAGCATGATAAGCACCACAATGTAGGCGGCCGTGTCCTTGAAGCCGTCCGGCAGGTAAAACCCCGACAGCGATTCCACCAGCCCGATGATCAGCCCGCCCACAATGGCGCCAGGCAGGCTGCCAAAGCCACCGACCACCGCGGCCGGGAAGGCCTTGAGGCCAATAAAGCCCATGTTGGCGTGGACGAACGTGATGGGTGCCAGCAGCAGGCCGGCAATGGCAGCCACCGCTGCGGCCAGGCCCCAGGCAATGCCGTTGAGGCGCTTGACCGGGATGCCCATGTAATAGGCTGCCAGTTGGTTTTGCGAAGCCGCCTGCATGGCGATGCCCAGCTTGCTGTAACGAAACAGAGCAAACAGCAGCAGGCACAAAACGGCGGTTGCTGCGATGACGGCCATCTGCTCTACATTCAGCACCAAGCCTGACACTTTCCAGATCTCGTCCTTATAAGGGACGGGCAGGGTGTGGGTCTCGGTGCCAATGTTGGGCACCATGGTGATCAGGCCCCGCGCCACGTACCCAATACCGATGGTCAGCATCACGATGGAAAACGCCGGCTGCCCCAGGATGGGCCGGATCACCAGGCGCTCGAGCATCATCCCAAACACCGCCATGGCCGAAATCGCGCACAGCACAGACAGCCAATAGGGGAAGCCGAGCATGGTCATGCCAGCGAGCCCGCCAAAGGCGCCCAGCATCATGAGCTCGCCCTGGGCGAAGCTTACGGTCTCTGTGGCCTTGTAAATGAGCACGAAGCCCAGAGCGATCAGCCCGTAAATGCACCCTTGCGCGATGCCGCTGATCACCAGTTGAACAAACTGCACTGTCTCTCCCTTGTGATGACCGTCTGTTTATAGCGGACATCGTCGGGAATGCCGACAGGGTTTTTACCGACAGATGGGCTCAGGAAAACCCTAGACAAAGCCCCTTTATTCTTTGGGCTTGGGTACTTCGCGCGGCTGTCCCTGGTCGTCAATGGCCACATAGGTGAGCGAGGCCTCCGTAACTTTGATGTACTTGCCCTGCGAGCGAAAGCGCTCTGCGTACACCTCGACCTTGACTGTGACCGAGGTACGGCCGATGCGGGTCAGTTGGGAGAAAAACGACAGAATATCGCCCACCCGCACGGGTTGCTTGAAGATGACCTCTTTCACTGCAACCGTCGCCATGCGCCCACCGGTGTAGCGCGCCGGGATCACTGAACCGGCCAAATCGACCTGAGCCATGACCCAGCCGCCGAAAATATCGCCATTGGCGTTGCAGTCGGCAGGCATCGGGATGACCTTGAGCACCAGCTCCTGGTCGGTCGGCAGCGCGACGGAGAGCGGTTCCTTGGCACTTGCATTTGCACACATGGGCACAATCTAGGGTTAAGTAACGATCTGGATTGTCACCCATGCGCCGTTCTGGCGAACTCAGCCCCACCCCCCCCACCCCCCCCAGCACCGCCGGCTCGCCGGCCATCGATCCCGCGCGCTCCGATTGGGCCACCCTGCGCCGCCTGTTCCCCTACCTGTGGCAGTACAAATGGCGCGTGATCGCGGCGCTGGCCTTCATGGTTGGCGCCAAGGTGGCCAACGTCGGTGTGCCGCTGCTGCTCAAAGAGCTGGTTGACACCATGAACCCCAAGGGCGGCATTGATGCCTCGGCCCTGCTGGTGGTGCCTGCTGCCTTGTTGGTAGCCTATGGTCTGCTGCGCCTGTCTACCACCTTGTTTGCCGAACTGCGTGACCTGGTGTTTGCCAAGGCCACCGAAGGTGCCTCGCGCAGCATTTCGCTGCAGGTGTTTCGGCATCTGCACGGTCTTAGTCTGCGTTTTCACCTGGAACGCCAGACCGGCGGCATGACGCGCGACATCGAGCGCGGCACCCGAGCCGTGCATTCGCTGATCTCTTATTCCTTGTACAGCATTATTCCGACCCTGATCGAGGTGGCGATGGTACTGACGCTGCTGGCCGTCAAGTTTGACGTCTGGTTTGCCTGGATCACCATCATTGCGCTGGTGTTCTATATCAGCTTTACCATCATCGTGACCGAGTGGCGCACCCAGTTTCGCAAGAAGATGAACGAGATGGATTCCACGGCGCACAGCCGGGCCATCGACTCGCTGCTGAATTACGAGACCGTCAAGTACTTCAACAATGAAGAGTTTGAGGCCAAGCGCTATGACGAGAATCTGGAGCGCTACCGGCGCGCCGCCATCAAGAGCCAGACCACGCTGAGCCTACTCAATGCCGGCCAGCAGTTGATCATCGCCGCCGGATTGGTGGCCATGCTGTGGCGCGCCACCCAGGGCGTGGTGGACGGCCGCATGACGCTGGGCGACCTGGTCATGGTCAACGCCTTCATGATCCAGCTCTACATTCCGCTCGGTTTCTTGGGCGTGCTGTACAGAGAGATCAAGCAAAGCCTGACCGACCTGGAAAAAATGTTCACCCTGATGGAGCGGGAACGCGAAATTGCCGACCTGCCCGGCGCCCAACCGCTGGTGGTGCAGGGCGCCGACCTGCACTTTGACCATGTGTTTTTTGCCTACGATCCGGCGCGGCCTATCCTGCAGGACATCAGTTTTACGATTCCGGCCGGAAAGACGGTGGCAGTGGTCGGCCCGTCGGGCTCGGGCAAGTCCACGCTGGCGCGGCTTCTGTTTCGTTTTTATGACGTGCAGCAGGGTCGTATCCTGATTGATGGGCAGGACATCAAGCAGGTCACGCAATCCTCGGTGCGCCAGGCCATTGGGATCGTGCCGCAGGACACGGTGCTGTTCAATGACACGGTGGCCTACAACATCGCCTACGGCCAGCCGGGCGCCAGCCAGTCCCAGGTGGAGGAGGCCGCCCGCGCTGCGCATATTCACGGCTTCATCAGCGCCACGCCCAAGGGTTACGACACCATGGTCGGCGAGCGTGGACTCAAATTGTCGGGTGGGGAGAAGCAGCGGGTGGCGATTGCCCGCACCCTGCTCAAAAACCCGCCGATCCTGATTTTTGACGAAGCCACCTCCGCGTTGGATTCAGCCAATGAACGCGCCATCCAGGCCGAACTGCAGAGCGTGGCGCAAAACAAGACCACGCTGGTCATCGCCCACCGCCTGTCAACCGTGGTGGATGCGCATGAGATTTTGGTGATGGATGCCGGGCGCATCATCGAACGCGGCACCCATGCCGAGTTGTTGGCGGCCGATGGCCGCTACGCCGCCATGTGGGCGCTGCAGCAAAGCGCGGAGTAAGGGTCATGGACACCAAGTGGTTTGAAGATTTCGTCTCGCTGGCGGAAACCCGCAGCTTCAGCCGCTCGGCCCAACTGCGCCACGTGACACAACCGGCGTTTTCGCGCCGGATCCAGTCACTCGAGGCTTGGGCTGGCACCGATCTGGTGGACCGCAGCTCGTACCCCACGCGCCTGACGCCAGCCGGCGAGACCTTGTACGACCAAGCGCTGGAAATGCTGCAGGCCTTGCAAAGCACGCGGGCCATGATGCGCGGCCACACGGCGGCGGGGCAGGACGTGATCGAATTTGCGGTGCCGCACACCTTGGCGTTCACTTTTTTTCCGGCCTGGGTTTCTGCTCTGCGCGAGAATTTTGGTCCTATCAAGAGCCGGCTGATCGCGCTTAATGTGCATGACGCCGTGATGCGTTTGGTAGAGGGCAGCTGTGACCTGCTGATCGCTTACCACCACCCGGCGCAGCCCAACCAGCTCGATACCGAGCGCTATGAAATGGTGAGCCTTGGCGAGGAGGTGGTGGCTGCCTATGTCAAGCCCGGGGCCGACGGCGAGCCGATTTACGCGCTGCCCGGCAGCGCTGGGCGGCCGCTGCCCTACCTGGGTTATGCGCCCGGGGCCTACCTGGGGCAAATGGTGGACCTGATCCTAAAGCAAAGCAGCACACCGATTCACTTTGACCGGGTTTATGAAACTGACATGGCCGAGGGCCTCAAGGCCATGGCGCTGGAGGGGCATGGGGTGGCCTTTCTGCCGTTCAGCGCGGTCGAGCGAGATTTACGGGCCAAAAAACTGGTCAACGCCGCGCCTGGTTTTTTGCAGGATATGCACATCACGATGGAGGTGCGGGCTTACCGTGAGCGCCCTCAGACCAAGGAAACAGTCAAACCAGCCGGGCAGTCAATGCGGGGTGCGGGGCCAGGGCCCAAACGTCATGCCCAGGCCCTCTGGGACTATTTGCTGCGCCAGGCCGCGGCCTGAAGCCGGCGCCGTCAGGGCCCTGCGCCGTGCCCACCCCGGATTTGGGACAATGGCGGCATGGACACACTGACCTTGACCCAACCCGACGACTGGCACCTGCACGTGCGCGATGGCGAAGCCTTGCGCACGGTGGTGCCGCACACGGCGGCCCAATTTGGCCGCGCCGTGATCATGCCCAATCTGAAGCCCCCCATCACCACGGCGGGGGCGGCCTTGGCCTACAAGGCGCGCATTCAGGCGGCCCTGTTGCCTGGTCAGTTGTTTGAGCCGCTGATGACGCTCTATCTGACAGACCACTTGTTGGTATCGGAGATTGCCCTGGCAGCCGAGGCGGGCATCGTGGCGCTCAAGCTTTACCCCGCCGGCGCCACCACCCACAGCGACGCTGGGGTGACCGACATCCGCAAGGTTTACCCGGTGCTGGCGGCGATGCAAAAGGCCGGCCTGCCGCTGCTGGTGCACGGCGAGGTGACCAACCCGGCGGTTGATATTTTTGACCGGGAGGCGGTGTTCATCGAGACCCAACTCATCCCGCTGCGCCAGGATTTTCCTGAACTCAAGATCGTGCTGGAGCACATCACCACGCGGGAGGCGGCGCAGTATGTGGCGCGGGCGGACGGCTTTACTGCCGCCACCGTCACGGCGCACCACCTTTTGTACAACCGCAACGCCATCTTCACCGGGGGTATCCGCCCCCACTACTACTGCCTGCCTGTGCTCAAGCGCGAGCTGCACCGCCAGGCGCTGCTGCAGGCAGTGGCCAGTGGCAGCCCAAGGTTTTTCCTGGGCACTGACAGCGCCCCCCATGCGGCGCACCTGAAGGAGCATGCAAGTGGTTGCGCAGGCTGTTACACCGCACACGCGGCGCTTGAGCTGTATGCCGAGGCCTTTGACGCGGTCGGTGCGCTGGACCGGCTTGAAGGCTTTGCCAGCTTTCATGGTGCCGATTTTTACGGTCTGCCGCGTAACACCGGTCGCATCACGCTGCAACGCCAGAACTGGACCCCGCCCGAATCGTTTGCCTTTGGCGAGGCTGAACTCAAGCCCTTGCGCGCCGGCGAAACCCTGCCGTGGCGCCTGGTTTAGCGCAGATCGACTGGCAGGCACCCTGGTTGGCGCCCGTGGCTGCGCTAGGCCAACAGGTGCTGGCCCACTGCCAAGCCGGCCTGCTGTTGCCCCAGGCGCTTAACGCCTGTGCCCCGCCAGTCGGCGACCTGCCAGTGCGCTTTGTGCCACAAAGCGCATTGCCCGCCGGGGAGGCCTATGAAAGCTACATTTTTCATAGCAAACAATGCCCTACCCGCGAGGGTTTACACGACTTTTTCAATGGATTGATGTGGCACAGCTTTCCCCGCACCAAGTCTCGCTTGAACCAGTTGCAGGCGGCGCAAATCGGGGCCGACGGCGTTGGTCAAGTACGCGGTCCGGTACGCGACGCGCTGACCCTGTTTGACGAGAACATTGCTTTTTTGCGTGCCCCTGCGCCACTGTGGGAGGCGCTGTTGGCCAAACGCTGGTCGGTGGTATTCACTGAGCTTCGACCACTGTGGGCGCAGTCGCATCTGGTGTTGTTCGGCCACGCCCTGCTGGAAAAACTGGTGTTGCCCAGAAAGGGCATCACCGCCCACGTGCTGCTGGTACACCCGGCGACCGATGCCCTTGTGGATCTGGACGCCTGGGTGGCAGCCGCCTTGAATCCGGACCAACTGGCAGCCAAGCCATTTGCCAACTTGCCGGTGCTGGGTGTGCCGGGCTGGTGGCCGGCCAACGAGGCGCCCAGTTTTTACCAGGACCTGACGGTATTTCGGCTCCGGCAATAACCAGATATTTTGTGGGATTAGTGGGCCAAAGCTTGATTTTTGCGCCCGCGCCCCTAACATTCGCGACATTGGTTGGCTGTTGCCCACCGTTTATCAAGGATGACCATGAAGAGAATATTGTTGTTTGTGCTGACCAATGTGCTGGTGGTGACAGTGCTGGGCGTTGTGGCCAGTTTGCTGGGCGTCAACCGCTTTCTGACTTCAAATGGCCTCGACCTGGGGGCTTTGCTGGGCTTTGCTCTGGTGATGGGCTTTGGCGGCGCCATCATCTCGCTGCTGATCAGCAAGCCCATGGCCAAGTGGACCTCTGGTGTGCGCGTTATCAACCAGCCGCAGAACGCCGACGAAGCCTGGATTGTGGACACCGTACGCAAGTTTGCCGACAAGGCAGGTATCGGCATGCCCGAGGTCGGCATCTTTGAGGGCGACCCCAACGCGTTTGCCACTGGGGCTTTCAAAAACTCGGCCCTGGTGGCGGTCAGCACCGGCCTGCTGCAGGGCATGACGCGTGACGAGATTGAGGCCGTGATCGGCCATGAAATCGCTCACATCGCCAACGGTGACATGATCACCATGACCCTGATCCAGGGTGTGATGAACACCTTTGTGGTGTTCCTTAGCCGGGTTATTGGTTATGCGGTTGACAGCTTCTTGCGCAAGGGTGACGACCGCAGCAGCGGCCCTGGCATTGGCTACTATGTAACGACCATCGTACTTGACATCGTGCTCGGTTTTGCCGCGGCCATGGTGGTGGCCTGGTTTTCCCGCCAGCGCGAGTTCCGCGCCGATGCCGGCGCCGCCCAATTGATGAACCGCAAGCAACCCATGATCAACGCCCTGGCCCGCCTGGGCGGCATGGTGCCCGGTGAACTGCCCAAGAGCGTGGCCGCCATGGGCATTGCCGGCGGCATCGGCAAACTGTTCAGCACCCACCCGCCCATCGAAGAGCGCATCGCTGCCCTGCAGACAGCCTGATACTGGGTGAGTCTGCGCCAATCCCGGCGTGGCTGGGATTGGCGTTTTTTTTACGTCCCCTTTTTACGTCTGCTTTTGGCGTTGGCAGGCACGCCATCCCTGCATTTTTCTCGTCATTCCCGGCCACGACCGGGAATCCAGGAATTCATGGATCCCCGGTCGAGCCGGGGACGACGGAGTTGGCCCGGCGCCGCCTTGACCGGTGCGCAAAAAAACTCAGGCAAGAGGCCCTGCACGACGGTCGGCCCTGTCGCCCTCAGACCAGCATCCGCCGTGCCATTGCTTCAGCCACCCGGATACCGTCCACGCCGGCCGACAGGATGCCGCCGGCGTAGCTGGCGCCTTCGCCGGCTGGGTACAGACCAGCGGTGTTGAGGCTTTGCAGGTCTTCGCCGCGAGTGATCTTGAGTGGTGAAGAGGTGCGGGTCTCAACCCCGGTCAGCACTGCGTCGGCCATGTCAAAACCTTTGATCTTTTTGCCGAAAACCGGCAAGGCCTCACGGATCGCTTCAATCGCGTAGCCGGGCAGGGCCTGGCTCAGGTCCCCCAGGTGTACGCCAGGCTTGTAAGAGGGCACCACGTTGCCGAGCTGGCTCGAGGGGCGATTCGCCAAAAAGTCACCTACCAATTGGCTGGGCGCCTCGTAATTGCTGCCGCCCAGCACATAGGCCTGCGATTCCAGCTGCCGTTGCAGCACGATGCCGGCCAGTGGGTGCAGCGCCTGCCCGGGCAGCAGGCCTGTGCCGGCGCCCAGCGTGGCCTCAAAAGCGGCCGGGTCCGTCGGGTAGTCGCGCGGGTCAATACCGACCACGATGCCGGCGTTGGCATTGCGCTCATTGCGCGAGTATTGGCTCATGCCATTGGTCACAACCCGGCCGGGTTCGGAAGTAGCTGCCACCACAGTGCCTCCCGGGCACATGCAAAAACTGTAGACCGCACGGCCATTGGCGGCGTGGTGCACCAGCTTGTACTCGGCCGCTCCGAGCAGCGGGTGGCCGGCGTGCCGGCCCCAGCGTGCACGGTCAATCACGCCTTGCGGGTGCTCGATGCGAAAGCCAATCGAAAACGGTTTGGCTTCCATGAAGACGCCGCGCGCGTGCAGCATGGCAAAGGTGTCGCGCGCACTGTGCCCCAGCGCCAGCACCACCTGCTCGGCGGGCAGTTCGTAGCTTGACCCCCTAGTCACGTCGAGCACGGTCAGGGCGCACACACGCTGGGTCTGGCCGCCGGCATCCGGCGAGCAGGCGTGCAGCAGCACATCAGTGACGCGCTGCTCAAAACGGATTTCGCCGCCCAGCGCGATGATCTGCTCGCGCAGGTTCTCCACCACCTTGACCAATTTGAAAGTGCCAATGTGCGGGTGCGCATCGACCAAAATTTCGGGGGGCGCGCCGGCCTTGACGAACTCCTGCATCACCTGGCGACCCAGGTGGCGCGGGTCTTTGATCTGGCTCCACAGTTTGCCGTCGGAGAAGGTGCCGGCGCCACCTTCGCCAAACTGCACGTTGGACTCGGGGTTGAGCGCGTGTTTGCGCCACAGGCCCCAGGTGTCTTTGGTGCGTTGGCGAACAGTGCGACCTCGTTCCAGCACGATGGGGCACAGGCCCATTTGTGCCAGCAGCAGGGCCGCGAACATGCCGCAGGGACCAAAACCGACCACCACCGGGCGAACGGGTGGCGGCACATTGGCGTGGCCCACTGGCTGGTAGTGCATGTCTGGCGTGGGGTCAATGTGCGGGTGCCCCGCCCACTGGGTGATGAGTGCAGCCTCCAGGTCCGGTTCCCGCAGTGTCACATCGACAATGAAGACCGCCAGCAAGTCAGCCTTGCGGGCGTCAAAACTGCGCTTGAACACCTGCAAGTCGGCAATTGCGTCGGGCTTGATGCCCAGGGCTTGTGCGCTCAGTCGCCTGAGCGCGGCCAGTGGATGGGCGGCAGGCGCTCGGTCGGCCTCGGTCTCAGAGGGTGCGTCGGCGGCGCGGCGGGACTCGACCGGCAGGGCCGAGAGGGATAACTTCAGTTCAGTCAGGCGAATCATTGGGGCGGCTCGTGGTGATCAAGCAGCTGAGCATGATAAAGCACACCATCCAGCGATGGGTCCCCACCAGCACGTCCCTCCCGCCGACGTGGATCAGCTCGGCAAAAAGCCTTCTACAGACAGGTAACGCTCACCGGTGTCGTAGTTGAAACCCAACACCCGCGCGCCGGCAGGCAAGTCGGGCAGCTTTTGCGCGATCGCAGCCAAGGTGGCGCCGCTGGAGATGCCGACCAGCATACCCTCCTCACGGGCGCTGCGGCGGGCCATTTCGCGCGCGGCCTCGGCCTCGACCTGGATCACACCGTCGAGCAAGCTGGTGTCCAGGTTTTTCGGAATAAAGCCGGCCCCGATGCCCTGGATCGGGTGTGGCGAGGGTGCGCCACCCGAAATCACCGGCGATGCGCTGGGCTCTACCGCGTACACCTTGAGCTGCGGCCAGGCCGCTTTCAACACGCGGGCGCAGCCGGTGAGGTGGCCGCCGGTGCCCACGCCGGTAATCAGCGCGTCGAGCCCATCGGGGAAATCAGCCAGGATTTCCTGAGCACTGGTGCGCACGTGCACCTCGATGTTGGCCGGGTTCTCGAACTGCTGCGGCATCCAGGCGCCGGGTGTGGCGTCCACCAGCTCCTGGGCCCGGGCAATCGCGCCCTTCATACCTTTCTCGCGCGGGGTCAGGTCAAAGCTGGCGCCGTAGGCCAGCATCAGGCGCCGCCTCTCGATCGACATGCTGTCGGGCATCACCAGCACCAGTTTGTAGCCCTTGACGGCCGCCACCATGGCGAGGCCGACGCCGGTATTGCCCGATGTGGGTTCGACAATGGTGGCGCCGGGCTGGAGGGCGCCACTGCGTTCGGCGTCTTCCACCATAGCCAGTGCAATGCGGTCCTTGATCGAGCCGCCGGGGTTACTGCGCTCGGACTTGATCCAGACCTGGGCGCCCGGGCCAAACATGCGGTTGATGCGGACGTGGGGGGTGTTGCCGATGGTGTGCAGAATGTTGTCAGCCTTCATGGCGCGCTCCAAGAGTGGGTGGTAGAAGGGCTATTTTCAGCGGTTTGATCAATTGGCTTGGACATATGGTTATGAAAGCTCGCGATAATGAACGCGTGAAGCCGGCCAGACTGCCGCTGGTGCAATCCTGGAAACAGGGCACTGGAGGAACGTCCGGACTGCACAGGGCAGCGTAGCAGCTAACAGCTGTCCACTGAAAGTCGTGCGCGAAAGCGGGCGGTATAAGGTGAGGATTAGAGCAACAGAGACGAGTCGTGCCGGGGCAACCCGGGACGGGTGAAACGGGCAATCTCTACGCGCAGCAATACCAAGTAGGCACACGTTGATGGGGCCCCCGGAGTGTGCGGGTAGGTAGCATTGAGCTGTTGGGTGACCAACAGCCCAGATTAATGGCAGTCACACGGTGGGCAACCGCCGTGCACAGAATCCGGCTTATCGGCGGGCTTCACATTTTTTCAGTTTCAAAGTGGGCATGCATGCATTGAGATTCACCGGCTGGGCCATGTTGGCTATGGCCCTGGCTTGGTCGGTCGCCGGCGCTGCCAACGGGCAGGGCAAGCCTGCGGGCATGGGCCCCGCAGCGCCTTGCGGCGAGCTGGTGGCAACCCTGCCCAATGTGCGCCGTGAGCTGTGTGAGGCGGCGCAGTTGGTGCCGGTGGCGCGCTCGGTACGGAACAGGCTCATCTACGCCCGCGACATCGTGCCGGCCCAGCCAGGTTTGCGTGTGCTGGTGGTGGGCGCCATCCATGGCGACGAATTGTCCTCGGCGGCGGTGGCCTTGCACTGGATCCGGCTGGCGGGCCAGCCCCCGGCCGACACGCCCCAATCGATCCACTGGCGCTTTGTGCCGGTGCTCAACCCCGACGGTGTGCTGGCTCGTCCGCCGACCCGAGTCAATGCCAATGGTGTGGACCTGAACCGCAATTTCCCCACACCAAATTGGCAGCGCGATGCCCGCATTTATTGGGAAAAACGAACGTCGCGTGATCCACGGCGCTGGCCTGGGCCCCAGCCCCTGTCAGAGCCCGAGTCGCGGTTCCTGCACGAGCAGATGCGCAGCTTTAACCCGCAACTGATTGTCAGCATCCACGCCCCGTATGGCGTGCTGGACTTCGACGGACCCTCGGTACCGCCATCCCGGCTGGGCCGCCTGTACCTGGACCAGGTGGGCATTTTTCCAGGCTCGCTGGGCAATTACGGCGGGGTCCACAAGGGTGTGCCGGTGGTCACGGTAGAGCTGCCCAATTCGCTGCGCACGCCCTTGGACGCCGAGATGCGCCAGATGTGGTTTGATCTGCTGCGCTGGACCACTGAGCGGCTGGGGCCCATGGCATCGGGGGGCAGAACCCCCTAGCACGGGATGGACAGTCAAAAACGCTCGTGTGGCGATAAAAACCGCCACTGACCGGGCGGCAAGGCCCCCAGCATGACCCGGCCAATGCGGATGCGCTTCATGCCGGTCATCTGCAAGCCCACTTGGTCGAACAGATCAGCCAGCAGACCGGGCTGACCACCTTTGATGGCACAACGCAAGCGGCTGCTGCCCTCGTTGTTGCTGTTGAGGCTGATCTTGACGCTGGCGCGCGCTGCTGCAGCCCCCTCTGGTGCGCGGTTCAGCCGCCGCAGGGTTTCGGGGCTGACATCGCCGGCCACCTCCACCATCACCTCATGCTCGATCAACGCCGCATCTTCTTGCAGTTTGCGTGCAACGCGCCAATCCTGGGTGAACACCAGCAAGCCGCTGGCGCCCGATTCCAGCGGCACCAGCGAGTCCAATCCGACCAGGTGACGTTTGAGCAGACGCTGGCTGGCTTCATCACCGACCAGTTGCCTGGCCTGGGTCAGCGACTGCCGGGCCGGCGTTGGCCCGCCCGGGCGGGGGCGTTGGCCGTCTGGTGCCAGGCGGCCGTCGTCATGGCCGGCCGGCTTGTGCAACAGCAGGGTTGCCGACGTGGCATCCAGCAGACTGGCGTCGCGGTCCAGCGTGACCACCTGCTGCTGTACGCGGTACTGCGGCTCTTCAACCACCCTGCCATCGACACTCACCCAGCCCCCGGTGATGTATTGTTCGGCTTCACGGCGCGAGCAGGGAACCAGCGCCGCAACCCGTTTGGCCAGGCGTTCACCCTCGTCTGTCCTCACGCCATGGCCTCGATGCGCGCCACATGGGCCAGCAGGGAACGCTTGGCCACCGGCCACATGCGCGGCGGGACATCGTCGTAGGCGCGCGTCACCCAGTCGTCGGGCGTCCCTTCGGGGTGCGCTTGCATCACCGCCAAAATCTTGGCCTCGCGCTTGAGCCGGTGTGCCTTCAAATGGGCAATGGCCGCCCGGGCTTCTCCGTCATGCCCGCCGATGACATACCCGTGTGCCGGCAAAATGAAATTGACGCCGTGCTGCTCCGAGGCTTCAGTCAAGCGGTCCAGCGAGTCCAGGTAAGCGCTCATGTCGCCGTCGGGCGGGTCAATCACGGTGGTACTGCCGTTGAGGATGTGGTCGCCACTGAACAGCAGACCGTCTTCGAGCAGCAGCAGGCACAGGTGGTTGGCCGCATGGCCGGGGGTGTGGATCACCATGAGAGTATGGGTCAAATTGGCCTCTAGCCCCCGTCCAGTAAGGGTTATTAGCTCACTATTTTGTAGCGATCTGTCTGGGCTGAAGCGACTGTTCTCGCGCGCGGTCGGCGCCGAGGGCAGGCCCAAAATCGGCGGTTGCGGCTGGCACAGCGCCTGCAAGGGTCGCGCGCCAGGTGAATGGTCGGGGTGTGAGTGGGTGCACACAATCAGGCGGATGTCGCCACCTGCGGCGCGCCACAGCCGCTCCAGGTGCGCCGGGTCGGCCGGGCCCGGGTCAATGGCAATGTAGCCGGTGTGCGGATCGCCCACCAGATAGCTGTTGGTGCCCGGTCCGGTCATCACGCCTGGGTTGGGCGCGGTCAGGCGCAGCAGGTTTTTCAAGAGCGGCACCGGCTGCTCGCACTGCCAGTCCAGCGCGTGCGCGATTTGGCCGTCCGGGCAGACGAGTGCCAGCTCGCCATAGGGGTGCTCGTGCTCCATGTAGCGGGCTTCGCGCCCGGCCAGCATCCCGGCGCGCGGGCAACTGGTCCAAAGCGGCTCCTCGGTGGCGGCGCAGGCCTGCAACACCGCGTCCACATTGGCGTAAGCCTGCAGCCGCTCCAGCGTGCGGATGGTCGGGAAGATGATGAAAAACTGGCCGGCTCCGTGGCGCGCCAAGGCGTCAGCCGGTCGTACCCACACCGGTTCGAACTGCTCCTGGCCGTCGGCCACTGGCGTTTGCCCGGCTGGCATGCGTGCCACCAAGAAAGGCACGTTAAAACGGCGCGGCAGGTCGCGGTCGGTCACCCAGTGCGCCAGTAAGTACACCGAGTCGGCAGCCAGCCGCAGGCCGCGCGCCTGACATTGGGCGGCAAACGGCTGGCTACGATCCAAGGCTGCGATGTCTTGCTGGTCGGCAGGCCTGCCGTCGGCGTGTTGCGCCAGCAATACGCCAAGCTCTTCAAAGCTCTCGCGGATGGCTGCAATGGCCTGCGTCAGGTGCAGCGCGCTTTGGCCGGGGCGGCGTGTGGCCATGGGGTGGCTGGCGACATCAAGCGGATCGACGCCGCCGCCCGGGAATACATAGGCACCCGGCGCAAAGCTGGCCGTCAGAGAGCGGCGCGTCATCAGCACCTCCAGCCCCGCCGCGCCATCGCGCAGCAGCAGCACGGTGGCAGCGGGGCGGGTGGTCGCGGGGTCGCGTTGTGGGTGCAGGAGTTGAGAGTTTCTTGTCATGGCGGGATTTTGCGGCCAAAACGCGGCTGTGAGCCTGGGAACGTGCCTAGATTCTCGCGCTCACCGTGTGGGAGCTGATCGTGCGCTGGCCGGCTCAGGCGCTACTGCCGCTCACCAGTGCGTCTAGGTAAATGCCACAACTCTGACGCAAGTCGATACGGCAACCGGTCTCCATGCCCTGGAGCGCTTGGCAGGGCAGGCCCAGCGCCTGGGCGCGCTGAACGATCACGTTCAGGTTGTCAAACGACATCGTCAGCACCATCGGGTGCACTGTTTGAATGTTGGGGTCCACGTTCAGGGTCAGGCCGGCATCCGTTAAGCGCCAAAGCCCCAGGTTGCTGCCATCATTGGGTGGCGTGGCGCCTGCTGCTTGCAAGCGCTGTCCCCACCCCTGGAGGCCATCCAAGGGTCCGCCATAGGTCACGCCGAGCAGGGCTTGCGCCTGGTTTGGGTGTTCCAGTAGTGAGGGCGAACGCACGAGTTCGGGTGTGAGGTGCTGCACCCAGCAGATGTAGGAGGGATCCTCGGCTTGCCAGGGAGCGTCGAAAAAACAGAACCGCGCCAAGCCTTCGCACTCGGGAGTCTTGACGGGACGAGACCAGTCCAGCAGCGGTCCCACGCGCAGCTGGCGCTGCAGGCAGTCGGCATGCCAGGCGCCGGCGTCGGGCGTCGCCAGCGCAAGCACATGCAGCCCATAGCGGACCTCTAAGGCTGGCGTCAGTTGGTGCCCGGCCAATGGGTCTGTGATTTGCATGAGCTCTATGTAGCCCGACTTCAACATGATCGAGTGTTGGGAGCTGCCGGCCGAAACCACTTGCCCCTGGGGATTGGTGCGGGTGTGATCGGCTCGGGTCGTCAGAATAAACCCGAGATGGTTAAACAGTGCGTGACTCTGGGCGAGGTCCGGAATGATGAAGCCCACGTGGTCAAGGCCAATGGTCGGTGCTTTTGGCTTGGAGGTGTTCATTTTGTATGCAATTCTTTCTATATTAATTTAAATACGAGCATATACCGACATAATTGCATGCAACTTTCCGGGTCATGCTACCATTTCAGATCCAATTGAACGTTGAATTTAAAAGGAGTGCCATGAAATATCTGTCTCGCTTGCTGTGCTTGATCGTAGGTCTGTCGATCTGGATGGGTGTACATGCTCAAGCCCCAAGCCCTAGCCGCGGCGGCACCCTGACCATTGCGTTGCCCACTGAGCCGGCCCATCTCAATTCGGCGATTGACACCACGCAGCAGGTCAAGGTGGTTGCTGGGAAAATTTACAACGGGCTCATCAAGTACGACCTGAAGATGAACATGCAGCCTGACCTGGCGCAGTCTTGGAGCGTCTCACCGGATGGCCTTCGCATTACCTTTAACTTGCGTAAAGGGGTGAAGTGGCATGATGGCCGCGACTTCACCTCCGCCGATGTGGCTTATTCCATCATGAAAGGGTTCGGCCCCAACAACGGACTGGTGCGCTCTACTTTCGCCAATGTTCAGTCGGTTCAGACACCTGACGCGCATACAGCTGTGCTTGTCATGAGTCAGTCCGCCGCGGCCCTGATGAGTGCTTTGCCGGTGGCCACTGCGACGATCCTGCCGGCGCACCTGTTTGACAACACTGATATCCGGCGCAATCCAGCCAACCTGAAGCCAGTGGGGACAGGCCCCTTTATGTTCAGTGAATGGCGGCGCGGCAACGCCATCGTTTTGGTGCGT
The DNA here is from genome assembly GCA_945885775.1 of Rhodoferax sp. OV413. Classification (GTDB taxonomy): domain Bacteria; phylum Pseudomonadota; class Gammaproteobacteria; order Burkholderiales; family Burkholderiaceae_C; genus Rhodoferax. Next base: position 16,283 of record CAMCZF010000018.1, read on the forward strand.
AACCCCAATTATTTCGAAACAAACAAGCCTTACCTTGATCGAATCGTATTCAAGGTGATCCCCGACACCCAGTCTAGGGGTGCGGCTATTGAGTCGGGCGACGTCGATATGGTGTTCCATAGCACGGTTGCGGCCTCGGATGCTCGCCGGCTTGGTGCGCTGAAACAATTGGAATTGACCACCGACGGGTATTTCTTCGACTCCACTGTTGCTTTCATGGAATTCAACAACGAGCACCCCATCATGGGCAAGGCGGCGGTGCGACGTGCGCTGGCCCATGCCATTGATCGCCAGTTCATCCTGGATAACGTTTGGATGGGTTTTGGGCGGGTCGCCACATCCCCGATCCATGACAACTTGAAGCACGCCTATACCGATAACGTGCCCCGATATGCCTATGACCTCAAACGCGCTGAACAATTGCTTGATGAGGCCGGATTCAAAAAAGGCGCTGACGGTAAGCGCTTCAAACTGGTCATTGATTACGTGCCGTTTGGAGATCAGTACCCCAAAATGGCCCAGTACGTGCGGCAGCAGATGATTCAGATCGGTATCGACGCCGAGATCAGAAACAGCGATTTTGCAACCTGGGTGCGTCGTATCTGGACCCAGCGCGACTGGATGGTGAATATGTCGGCTATCACCAATGCATCGGACCCTTCGATCGGGGTGCAACGCGCCTATTGGTCCAAAAACATTGTGCCCGGTACACCCTTCACCAACGGGACCCACTTCAAGAATGCCGAGCTCGACGAATATTTTGAAAAAGCCTCCCTAAATACCGATCCCCTGATCCGGCGCCGTCATTTTGCGGCCATTCAGCGGATTTTGGCCACCGAGCTACCCGTCATTCCTCTTGTGTCGATTGACCAGTTCTCTGTGGTCAACAAGCGGGTGCGCAATCACTCCACCTTGGCTGATGGGGTCTATTCTGGCTATTCCGACGTCTGGATCGCGCCCAACTGAGTACACCGCGTTTGCTGAAGTCGCCGTCTTCGCGCTACCTGCTGCGACGCTTGGGCCAGGCCGTCCTGGTTTTGGCGATCGTCGTGGTGCTGCAGTTCTTTCTGCTGCAGTTGGCACCTGGCGATGTGGCCGACGTGATAGCCGGCGAGGCCCAGGCCTCCGATCCCGAGTTCGTCAGGCGACTGCGCTTAGAGTTGGGCCTTGATCGGCCGCTTTGGGTTCAATTGGGGCTGCATTTACAACGGGTGGTCACCCTTGATCTGGGGCAGGCGCATTCTTTTGATGCGCCTGTGCTTGATTTGATTCTCCAGCGTCTGCCGGCAACCTTGCTGTTGATGGTGGCCTCGATTGTGATGGCCATGGTGCTTGGCACCTCGCTCGGCATTTGGGCAGCCCTGCGGGCACGGGGACTGGCCGATACCTTGGTGACTTTCACTGCCTTAATTTTCTATGCGACGCCTGGTTTTTTGGTGGGTATCGGCATGATATTGCTCTTCACGGTGCAACTGAAATGGCTTCCGATGTCAGGGATGAGTGACTTGTACAGTGACAGCCCCTGGTGGGCACAATCCCTTGACATTGGGCGGCACCTGATCATGCCCATGGTGTCCTTGAGCCTCTTTTACGTCGCTGTGTACACAAGGCTCATGCGGGCGTCGATGTTGGAGGTCATGCACTTGGACTATGTGCGCACGGCACGCAGCAAGGGCCTGATGCCTTTGCGCATCGTCTGGCGTCATATGGCGCGCAACGCCATGCTGCCCATGGTCACGATGCTGGGTTTGCAAGTCAGTTCCCTGTTGGGGGGCTCGGTCGTGATCGAGACAGTTTTCGGCTGGCCTGGTATAGGGCGGCTCGCGTTCGAGGCTGTTTTTAAGCGGGACGTGCCGTTGGTGATGGGCGTGCTTCTGTTTAGCTCGGTGCTGGTGTTGAGCGTGAGCTTGATGATCGACTTGATCTACACGCGGCTTGACCCGCGGATAAGCCTGCGCTGACCATGAACTCGCTTCGCTTGCGCTTGCGTCGCAGCCTGACCTTTGTCGTCGGCAGTGGCTTGCTGCTGGCCCTGCTGCTGATGGCGGCGGCCGGCCCTCTGCTCTATCCGGAGGGCCCGTGGGGTATGGTCGGGCCGCCCATGACCTGGCCAGGGGATCGTGTCGGCCTATTGCTGGGAACTGACGCGCTTGGCCGCGACATTCTGGCCGGTCTGCTGCATGGGGCTCGGGTTTCGCTCTGGATTGGTGTAGCCGCCACAGTGGCCGCCTTGAGCCTGGGTATGGCGATTGGTGCCGTGACAGGCTACTACGGCGGCTTGGTTGACGATGCCTTCATGCGACTGACTGACGCGGTACAAACCATACCGCCCTTTTTGTTGGCGATTGTGGTTGTGGTGATTACCACCCCCAGTGTCGCTGCGACCATCGGTGCCATAGCCCTGATATCGTGGCCAAGCGTAGCTCGGCTGGTGCGTGCTGAATTCATGCGCCTGCGTGAGGCCGAGTTCGTAGCGTCCTGCCGCTTGCTTGGCATGAGCGATACCCGCATTATCCTGACCCAGATGCTCCCGAATGCCATGGCGCCGATTGTGGTCAGTGCCTCCATCATGGTGGCCAGTGCGATCCTCATAGAGTCGGGTTTGTCATTTCTTGGGCTGGGCGATCCGAATGTGATTTCCTGGGGCAGCATGGTCGGCATGGGTCGCTCTGATTTTCGTGCCGGTTGGTACCTCGTGGTCATTCCTGGACTGGCCATCATGGCCAGTGTGCTGGCTCTGAACCTGATGGGTGATGGGCTCAACGATGCCCTCAACACCCGCCTGCAGCATGACTGATCCGGTCTTGCTACAGGTCGAATCTCTCCGACTGGCGTTGCCTGATGATGTGCCGCTGGTTGAAGACCTTGACTTCGAAATCCATGCTGGTGAAACCTTGGCCATTGTGGGTGAGTCAGGTTGCGGCAAGTCCCTGACCGCACTGTCGCTGATGGGCCTTCTGCCGCCTGGGATCAGGCGCGCCAGTGGTCGAGTGGTCTTCCAGGGCGAGGATCTTGGCACCTGGCCTGAGCAGCGTTACCGGGACATGCGTGGATACCGGATGTCGATGATTTTTCAAGAACCGATGACCTCTCTTAACCCGGTGTTATCGATTGGCGAGCAACTGCAGGAAGTGTTGCAGCGCCACTTGAAACTCAAGGACAGGGAAGCGTTGGCAAAAGCGCATGACCTGCTGGACATGGTTCAAATTCCCGATCCTGGCGCCCGACTGCGGTCCTATGCCCATCAGCTGTCGGGCGGGCAGCGACAGCGAGTGATGATTGCCATGGCGCTGGCGTGCCCGACGCAGTTGCTCATTGCCGATGAGCCCACGACCGCCTTGGATGTGACCGTTCAGTCCGACATTCTGGCGCTTCTGGGTGAACAAAAACGGAAAAGGCAACTGGCCATGCTGCTTGTGACTCATGATTTTGGTGTGGTCGCGCAGGTTGCAGATCGGGTGCTGGTGATGTACGCCGGCCGAAAGATTGAAGAGGGCCCCGTTCGTCAGGTCCTGACTGACCCCCGTCACCCCTATACACAACGCCTGTTACGGGCTAGACCTAGCGCAAGGCAAGACCGTCTGCAGCGCCTCGCTGAGATACCAGGCTTAGTTCCTGCACCTCAGGAACGCGGCGCAGGTTGTCCATTTGCATCCCGTTGTGATCAGGTGCAACCGATCTGCCGACTGCGCCTGCCCGACTTTACCGACCACGGTCGGGGGCATCAAAGTGGCTGCGTGGTTCATGATGCGCGGTGAGCCTTTGTTACAGATCGACAACGTGCGCTTTGCGTACGCAGGACACGGGGCCACCAAGCCAACCGTGGACGGGGTCACGCTCTTTGTTGGGCCGGGCGAAACGCTGGGGCTTGTGGGCGAGTCGGGCTGCGGAAAATCCACGCTTGCCAGAATCGCCGTCGGCTTGCTGCGGGCAGACCAAGGCAGCGTTCGCGTTTTGGGTGTTGACGTCGCTGAACCCGGCTCAGCGGCACGCCTGGCGCGAGCGCGGCGCGTGCAAATGGTGTTCCAGGATCCCCATGGTTCCTTGAATCCACGGTTGCGCATTCGCAGCCTACTGGCTGAGCCTTTGCGCCTGCACAAGTTGACCACGCCAGACCAAGAGAAGTCGGATGTTGACGAGCTGTTGAGACAGGTTGGCTTGTCATCCGGCGCTATCGAAAAATTTCCTCACGAACTATCGGGAGGACAGCGGCAGCGCGTGGCTATCGCACGTGCTCTGGCGGTACGGCCTAAGGTACTGGTATGCGATGAGCCAGTGTCGGCTTTGGATGTGTCCATCCAGGCGCAGATTTTGAACCTGCTGCGCGACTTACAGCAAGAATTGGGGCTATCCTATTTCTTTATCTCGCACGACCTGCGAGTTGTGCGCTACATCTCTGACCGCATTGCGGTGATGCACCAGGGGCGCATTGTGGAAACCGGCGATACCGACGCGGTCTGGCAAGCCCCTGAACATCCTTACACCCAAAAGCTGTTGGCATCGCTGCCACCCGAAGTGTGAGTTTATCGGGCCGCATCGGCTGCGAACAGGGCTCGTAGGCTTGGCACATCACGGGCCCATCCATCTCCTGGCGTTGCCAAGAAACTCACATCGACCGGAGCGATCGCACCTACCCTGTCGGCACGCCAGTTCAGCCATGACCGATGGCTGCCTGCCCAGTCGCGGCAGCATAAAGCTGCAAAGACCTCATGCGTCAAGAGGTCTGCATCTAGCTGCGGTTCTACCAGCCTGATCGTGGCGCGTTTGCGTTCAAACCAGGGGTGGAACAGCTCCCGGTCACGGATCTGATGCCAAAGTCGAATCAGGTAGGAGCCATCCCAGTCAGGCGTCAAAGGCAGTGTGTACTGAGATGGCCAGCTTGAGCGCTCAGCGTCGGTCCATCGTTTGAGCTCGCACACAGTGAGCGCTTCAGGAAGCGGCCGCTCACGAGCGCGCGCATCTGCCGCCCACTCGAGTGCTACTGCCGCGCCCAGGCCCCGTCCCCACAGGCGATAGGACGGTACGTTGAGCGACGTGAGCACGGTCTGAAGGGCCTGTGCGGTGGCCGTCGGGCTCATCAAGTCCCCAGTGTCATCGCCGTGTCCAGGCAGATCAATGGCGCATAGTGGCCCAGCGATTAGCGTCCGACACCGTTCGAGTTCACAACGCGCTGCACTGCCCGCGCCATGCAATACGACAGTGACCGCTCTATTTGTTTCCCAGCGCTCGGCCGACAGGCAGCGGCCGGCTACATACGCGCGCCAACGCCCGTCCGAGGTGGGTAAACCATCCAGCGGTGGGTTGGCGGGGGCCGCTGGCGCAGAGGCTATCTTCAGTTGCCTAGACATCCAGTCGGCTTGTGCCACCCGCAAGACTTCTCTGTCCTGATGGGGCAGGCGATGAATCTCCCGCCTTGGGACACCTTCTGGAATACGCCCCAGATGAGGGAACAGTTGGTCGTCGGCGGTAGTGCCCAGCCAGGCAGGTTGGGTGAGCGCGGCCAGTGCAGCGTTGCCGTCCCACATAAACACCCCGGGGTAAATATGCAGATGATTCTCACGGGAACGCAGCAATTCCATGATTTGGCTGCGGTGCATGGTGTCGGCATTGGGCAAATCCACATCACGACGGTTGATGAGATGGCGCTCCGACCATGGGAAAAACATCCAGCCATCGCGGAATCGGGACCAGGCCCAGGTCAGGTGGCTGCCATCTGCCACCGGCACGAAGCGGTACAGTTGATGCGGCAAAATAGCTTGGCATTCTTGCGCGTTGAACAGGGGAATACCGTCGAGCGCCAGTGCTAGCACGCGCGAAGGGTGGCGGCGCGCCAGCTCTGCGGCCATGGCCGCGCCAGTGTGTTGACCGCACACGCCTACGGTGTCAAGTCCCAATTGGTCCATGAACGCCAGCATCAGATCGCTCAGCGCCGCCATGCTCCAGACTTTGTCAGGTAAGGCATCCGACTGACCAAAGCCGGGGGTGTCGATCGCGATCGCCGTGCATTGCTTTGCCAGCAGGCGCATGAGCGGCTCCATCGTCTGCGACGACTGCGGCGTTTGATGAAACAACAAGACAGCCGGACCCTGCCCAAGACGCCGGTAGTGGATCCAGTGGTCTTGGACTCGGCAAAAATGTCTTTCGACTACCAAGGGCTCAATCATGGTGTATCGCTGCTTGGGTCTAGCGCAAGGACTGCATCGTCTCGTCGGTATAGGGTCGCAGTGGCGTCAAGGCAAAAATACGCGGGACGAGGTCTGGATTAGCTAAAAATAGCTTGCCAAATGCGATCAGGTCAAACGACTTGATGGCCACCTGCCGGGCCGCGCTTTCCGGGCTGTAGCCACCATTGCCAATCAGAACCCCCGACCAATGCTGGCGAAGAAAGCCGGACGAGGTAGCCCCAAGCTCAGGATAGAACTTATCTTCCACCACGCCTGTGTGAACATAGGCAACGGCCTCGCGCGCCAAGTTTTGCAACAGGTGGATGTATGTCTTGTTGTCGCCGTCACGCCACTGCATCTCGCCAAAGTAGGCTGCCGGCGATAGCCGCAAGCCGACCCGTCCCGCCCCCCATACTGCCAGACAGGCCCGGACCACCTCCAGAGCGAACCGGGAGCGCCCCGCAACACTGCCACCCCAATCGTCATCCCGTCGGTTGGTGTGTTGTCGCAAAAATTGCTCGATCAAGTAGCCGTTGGCGCCGTGGATTTCAACACCATCAAAACCCGCTTCCAGGGCGCGCTGTGCCGCGCGCCGAAACAAGGCGACCACTCCCCCGATTTCATCGTTACCCAGCGCACGAGGCATCTCGTTGTACAGCGTGTTGGCCCCAGCTTGTCGACGAAGGATAGGATCAAGTACTGCGGATGCCGACACCGGTTGGCAGCCGCTCCAATGCGAATGTGAAATTCGCCCGGTATGCCACAGTTGCGCAAAAATACGCCCACCACGTTCGCGAACGGCTCGGGTTACCACGGACCAAGCCGCTACGTGCGAGTCCAGAAATAGGCCAGGCGTGTCCAGATAGCCCTGTGCGTCGGGCGTGATCAACACTGCCTCTGTGATCAGCAACCCCGCCTCCGCTCGGGCTGCGTAGTAGTCACTCGCACCAGCTGATGGCGACAGGTCAGCCGTCGCCCGGTTACGGGTGCAAGGGGCCTGCACCACGCGGTTGGGAAGCGTCAGGCCTCCTGGCAGGGTAAGAGGCACCTGCAGGGCATGGATCGCGGATTTTTCTGGCGCAATGGTCTCAGTCACTCAGATCGGCACCATGTCAAAGTCGCGCACTGTGTGTCTATGGTCCTAGAGCCACCGCAGCCGGTCATGATTTTTCCCTCGGCGGCCGGGCCGGCAATGCGATACCAAAGTGCCGTTTCAGAATGTCAGCAATGTTTTCAAAGCAAGACCCGTAGCGAACCACCTCCAGCGTTTCGCAGTGCAGCAGGGTTGATGAGGCTTGCCAGAGATGGTATTTCATCAGGCCGTAGTCGACCACAAGGTCGGCGATGTCGGTAATCTCGGTCTCCATATCTTCGACACGAAACTTGGTCCCGTGCATCGATAGGTTAGCCGATGATCCAAACAATAGCGTTTGCCGATCTATGCTCAAGCGAGTGATCTCGCGATGAAATGGTCCCGCGTTAAGCAGCATGAGCAGCGTGTTGTCCTTGGTGCTGCGTTCATAGGTGTCGGCGTCCAGACTGCGGAGAAGCGGGTGGTCACCGCGACAAGGTGCAATTAAGCCAAGCGGCAGATCGTAGTCTTGAGTAATGGCCTCGACGATCGACTTTCCGCGTTCGCTCACAACATGAAGTTCGCGATGCAGGTCGTTATTGCCAAGCATCGCATTGAGCTTTTGTGGTGCCCGTCGCTTCGTCCTGAATATTTTTTGAAGCGCCGGGGCTGTCGCTGCAATCAGTGAATAACCCACGTCATTGGGCAGTATGGCAATGCCACCGTCCTGCATGACCTTCATGGCACGTTGGGCATCAGCTTGTGGATTTAGCACTGGCATCAAAGTAAACGTGTGAATAACTGAGTGTTGAGGAAGGCAGCCTGTGGTCAAGTGCCTGATTTGTCAAAAATGACATTTTTTGCCGCCAGGATGTGGGCTCGCATGGTGGCCTGTGCCCACTGCGCATCCCGAGCTCGGATCGCCAGGACCAGATCCTGATGCTGTAGTGCGCTACGCTCTAGGGCAACTTGGTCATACTTACCAAACGTCTGTCGAACGATGGGCACTTGGACGACGGCGACCAGCAGGGAAGCCAGACGCGGATTCCTGCCGGCGCTCAAAATCAGCCGATGAAATCGGTTGTTTGACTCTGCCACCAACTGCCTTTCAGCGACAGCCTGAGTGAGCAGCAGATTGCTGAAAACGTCAGCCTCTGCTTGCAGTGCTGTTAGGTCTTGTTCTGTCCGGTTCATGGCTGCTAACTCACAGCCATAGCCCTCCAGCATGGCACGCAGGTCAAACACCTGCAACAAATTTTCCTCGGTCCAGTCCACTACCATCGCGCCACGATTAGGGTGAAGCTCGACAAAACCCTCGGCCGCCAGCATATTGAACGCTTGACGCACCGAGGTGCGAGACACCTGAGCTCGCTCAGCGATCGATTGCTCCCTGAGCCAAGAGCCACCCGGGTATTGACCACTTTGGATCGCATCCCGGATGACCTGACAGGCCCTCTCCGCACTGCTGGCGGCTTGTGGGGCGGGAGGTTTCATGACTTCGACCTTAACGCCAGTATTCAGGGCGGGAGAAGCCTTTGGCTTTCGGGTCGTTTTCGACGAATCGGCGGTACTCATTTGACTTGTAACCGGTCACCAGCTTTTTAATCAGCTCGCCTTTGGCAACGTCGTTGCGAGCCACCAAAATGATACGGTACTGAGGGGCAGGGTCCTCCAGTGCCAAGGCCGATGACAACAGCATACCGGCCGCTATCACGTGGTTGCCTAAAATCGCCGCC
>CAMCZF010000019.1 GCA_945885775.1 Rhodoferax sp. OV413
CCCTACAGCATCAAGGGCTACAGTGTCCGCAGCTCACCCAGTGTCGGCGTCACGCTCTTTGCCGATCAGCGCCTGGGCATGGATGAAATCCTGCGCCAAGCCGATCAGGCGATGTACCAGGCCAAAAGCGCCGGGCGCAATACGGTGCGCTTCTTTGAAGCGGTAGCGCCCTGAGCCAGACTTTGGCCACATGGCGCAGCGCCTATTGGCTCTCCGCCTTGGCCATGCGCTCGCTCTTCCAATAGATATCATCGCCCACCGAACCATCGCCGCGGTGGCGGTTCAGCACCCGGGCCAGCACAAACATCAGGTCGGACAGGCGGTTGAGGTACTGGCGCGGTGTGTCTTTCAGCGCCTCTTCATTGCCCAGCGCCACCACCGCGCGCTCGGCGCGGCGCGCCACGGTGCGGCAGACGTGGGCCACCGAGGCGGCGCGAGTGCCCGCCGGCAAGATGAACTCGGCCAATGGCGGTAAGGTGGCGTTGTGCTCGGCCAGCGCCTCGTCCAGCGCAATCACCGCCTCGGGCTTGAGCAGCTCAAAACCGGGGATCGACAACTCGCCCCCCAGGTTAAAGAGCTGGTGCTGGATCTCCACCAGCAACACCCGCACACCGGCGGGCATGTCCTCGCACAGCAGCACGCCCAGGTTCGAGTTGAGTTCGTCCACATCGCCCATGGCGTGCACGCGCAAGCTGTTTTTTGAGACCCGGGTGTTGTCGCCCAGGCCAGTGGTGCCGCCGTCGCCGGTGCGGGTGGCAATTTGTGTCAGTCGTTGTCCCATGATGGTTTTCCTTTGAATCGGGCGATTGTTGCAGCAAAATGCAAACATTACGCTTTTGAAAGCCCACTCGCATGAACGCCCCCACACCCTCCGCCCACCTGGCCCCCGCGATTCTGCAGCGCGAGGTGCCCGACGCCCTGCTGACAACCCTGAAGGCGCGCTTTGCCGAGCGCTGCTCAACCGCACTGGTGGTGCGTGAACAGCATGGCCGTGACGAATCGGCGTTCACCACCGTGCCACCGCCGGCTGCCGTGGTGTATGCACTGAGTACCCAAGAGGTGGCCGAGGTGGTGACGCTGGCCAGTCAGTACCGGGTGCCCGTGATTCCGTTTGGCGTCGGCTCCTCGCTAGAGGGCCACCTGCTGGCGGTGCAGGGCGGCATCAGCATCGATGTGAGTCGCATGAACCAGGTGCTAGCCATCAACGCCGAAGACCTGACTGTGACCGTGCAGCCAGGCGTGACCCGCAAGCAGCTCAATGAAGCCGTCAAAAGCACCGGGCTGTTCTTTCCGATCGACCCCGGCGCCGACGCCACCCTGGGCGGCATGAGCGCCACCCGTGCCAGCGGCACCAATGCCGTGCGTTACGGCACCATGCGTGAGAATGTGCTGGCGCTCGAGGTCGTCACCGCCAGTGGCGAGGTCATCCGCACCGGCACCCGCGCCAAGAAGTCATCCGCCGGCTACGACCTGACGCGCCTGATGGTCGGCAGCGAAGGTACGCTGGGCGTGATCACCGAGGTCACCGTCAAGCTCTACCCGCTGCCCGAGGCGATTTCGGCGGCGGTCTGCTCTTTCCCCAGCATCGAGGCGGCGGTGCGCACCACCATCCAGATCATCCAGATGGGTATACCGATTGCCAGGGTGGAGCTGATCGACGCCAACACCGTGCGCATGGTCAACGCCCACTCCAAACTGACGCTGCGCGAAGAGCCGCAGTTGCTGATGGAGTTTCATGGCTCACCAGCGTCGGTGAAAGAGCAGGCCGAGTCGGTACAAGAGATTGCCGCCGAGCTCGGTGGCAATGCCTTTGAATGGGCCACCACGCCCGAAGCCCGTACCCGCTTGTGGACCGCCCGGCATAACGCCTACTTTGCCGCCATCCAGTCCAAGCCCGGCTGCCGCGCCATCTCGACCGACACTTGTGTACCGATCAGCCGACTGGCCGATTGCCTGCTCGATTCAGTGGCCGAGGCCGACGCCAGCGGGCTGGCCTATTTTCTGGTCGGTCACGTGGGGGACGGCAATTTCCACTTTGGCTACCTGCTCGACCCCAACATCCCGAGCGAACGCATTACTGCCGAGCAACTCAACCACGCGCTGGTGACGCGGGCGCTGCGGCTGGAGGGCACCTGCAGCGGCGAACACGGTGTAGGCCTGCACAAGATGGACTTCTTGCTGTCCGAGGCTGGCAGCGGCGCCGTGGCCATGATGCGCACCATCAAGCAGGCGCTGGACCCGCACAACATCATGAACCCGGGAAAGATTTTTACGCTTTAAACATCGGTACAACCACCACAGAGCGGTCCGTGCCATCAAACCTGCTGCCCCAAGACATCCGCGTGTTCGAGCGCGGCTGGTTGTCGTCCAACAATGTTCTGCTGCTCGGGCGGGACAACACCGCACTGGTCGACAGCGGCTACATCACCCATGCGCCGCAAACCCTGGCCCTGCTCCAGTCGGCCCTGGGCGACCGGGTGCTGGACCAATTGGTCAACACCCATTTGCACAGCGACCACTGCGGCGGCAACGCCGCCCTGCAAGCCCGTTACCCAGCCCTGCGGACCGCTATACCTCCCGGGTTGGCAGAGGCCGTGCAAAAGTGGGATGTGGACGCGCTCACCTACGCGCCCACCGGTCAAAATTGTCAGCAATACCGGTTTGATACGTTGATGCAGCCGGGTACAGAGGTTCGGCTGGGCGATCGGCTATGGCAGATCCATGCTGCCCCCGGGCATGACACCCATTCCGTGGTGCTGTTTGAACCTACAGCGCGGGTGCTGCTGTCGGCCGATGCCCTGTGGGAGCGGGGTTTTGGCGTTGTCTTTCCTGAGCTCGAAGGCGTACAGGCCTTTGACGCCGTGGCTCGCACCTTGGATGTGATCGAGGCGCTGAGGCCGGCGGTGGTGATCCCGGGCCATGGCGCGGTGTTTTCTGACGCGGCCGCCGCGCTGGCTTACGCCCGGTCACGGCTTGAAAGCTTTGTGGCAGACCCAGCGCGGCACCTGCGCCATGGCGTCAAGGTCTTGCTGAAATTCAAGCTGCTCGAGTGGCAGACCATAGACACCGAGGCCCTGGTCCACTGGGCCCGGACTACGCCCTACTTTGCCCAAATCTACGAGCAGCATTTTTCAAACCTAGATTTTTCGCGCTGGGTAGATGCACTGCTGGACGACCTGGTGCGCGCCCGCGCGGCCGCACGGGTGGACGGGGTGGTGCATAACGTAGGTTGAGTCAGGGCCTGCCCCTGCAACTACGTCATCTGGTAGAGCCAAACCGGTCGACCCTGCGTGCCATTGAGCCGGCCCGTCGGCGGCACACCGTCCACCGCAAACTCCAGACTGACCAGCCAGGCACCGGGCTGCATCTCCGCGCGCGCCTTGGCCAGGGCACGCGCCATGCTCTCGGGCCGCTGGAACATGTAGACCAGCTGGTAGCCAGACCAGTCCGCCCGCCAGATGTCGCCTTGGGTCACCTGAGCCCAGGGGCAGCGCCAGGCACACAGCAGCTGCAACGGCCGGCTCCACTCCAGCCCATGCAACTGGGCCAGCGGGTAGGCCCGGCTCAGCGCCTGCAGGCCTTGACCCAGCCCACAACCCGCATCGAGCACGCGCGCGCCGGGTGGCAGAGGGGCCAGATCCGGCAGATCATCCAACGCGCCCTCGGGCGTAGGGAACAAAGGTGCATCACGCCAGGCGTTGATCGGATAGACCAGCAACAACAGCCCCAACGGCAACAGCCAAGCCCAGGCCGGCACCGCCAGCACGCCGGACAATGCCAATGACAAGGGAAAGCCCAGAGCGACCACGGCGCGGCGCCACCAACTGCCGCCCCATACACTGCCGACCACCCCCAGTAGGGTGCCACCCACCATAGCCAGCAGCACGGGGGTTCCCGCAGAGCGCAGCCCCATGAACAGCCCCCAGGCCACCGCCCAGGCTAACAAAGCCGGCAATGGCCAACGCAAGCTCACGCCGCGCGGCTCCCTCGCAGACGATCAATCAGCCCATTGAGCTCATCGAGTGAGCCAAACTGGATGCTGAGTTCGCCCATCTCTTCCATGCGGCCGGCGCGCTTGACACGCTTTTTCACTCGCACTTCAACTTGGGCAGCCAGCAGGTCGGACAACTCTTCTTCTACCCGTTTGAGGTCGCGCGACTTCTCTTTTTTGGGTTTGGTCGAGGTCAGGGTGAACTCGGCACTGAGTTTTTTCACCAGGCTCTCGGCCTCGCGCACCGACATCTTGCGCGCGCTGATCTGGCTGGCGGCTGTGATCTGGGTCGCGCGGTCCAGCGCCAAAAGCGCACGCGCATGCCCCATGTCCAGGTCACCGGCCATCAGCATGGTCTGCACCGGCTCGGCCAAGTTGAGCAGGCGTAAGAGGTTCGACGCCGCGCTGCGCGAGCGGCCAACCGCTTGGGCTGCCAGTTCGTGAGTGAGCCCAAACTCTTTGATCAGGCGTTGCAAACCCTGGGCTTCTTCCAGAGGATTGAGGTCTTCGCGCTGGATATTCTCGATCAACGCCATGGCGGCGGCGGCTTCATTGGGCACGTCACGCACCAGCACCGGCACGCTGTCCAGCCCGGCCAGTCGCGCCGCGCGGAACCGCCGCTCGCCGGCGATGATTTCGTACAGGCCCTGATTGGCGCCTTCCTTGAGTTGGCGCACCAAGATAGGCTGCATGATGCCCTGGGCTTTGATTGACTCGGCCAGCTCGTACAAGGCGCCTTCGTCCATGTGGGTGCGGGGTTGGTACATGCCAGGCACCAAATCGACCAGCCGCAATGAGGCCGGCAGGCCTGGGCTGGCGCTGCTGGTGGCAGAGTCATCGGCCGCGTTTTCGCTGACCTTGGGGCCGAGCAAAGCCTCCAGGCCTCGGCCCAAACCTTTGAGTTTCTTAGTTGCCATGGGCTTGTTCCTTGTCGAAGATGAGGGTTGGTGTGAGGGAGGGGAATACTGCGCCCGCCGGTTCAGCCTGAAGCTGACCCAGCCACCGGTGGCCTTCGGGCCAGTCGCCCAGGCCAGAATCGGCATTGAGGTGGCCGCGCGCGCCCAGCGATACAAAGCCGGCGCCCCAATCGCTGGCAAACTGCTGGGCGCGAGCCAGACTGCAATAGGGGTCATTACTGCTGCCCACCAACAATGCTGGGAAAGGAAGGCGCACCTGCTGCACTGGCACCCAACTGCGCAGCGCAGCGCGCAGCACCGGCAACTCGGGGTCACCAGGCGCCACCAACAAAGCGCCCGCCACCCGAGTGGTCTGTTTTGAATGGGCGGCCCAGGCTGCCACCAGCAGGCAGCCCAGGCTGTGCCCGACCAACCACATGGGTGAGGCCCGCGCCAGCAACACCTCTTCAAGCCGGGCGATCCAGTCGCCGCGCAGGGGTCGCATCCAGTCGTGCTGCTCCACCCGCTGGTAGCCGTAAAGGGCCTCCCAGCGGCTCTGCCAATGCTGCGGGCCAGAGTTTTGCCAGCCGGGCAGTATCAGAACGTCAGAATCGGCAATCACTATATTTTTGATAGCACAAAAGGCAGGTGGCACAAGGGCTGGAGCCTGATTTGACTACATGGTTTTGATGCGCGCCACCATCTCTTCGGCAAAGCTGACAAAAGCCTGCGCACCTTTGCTAGACGGGTCAAACACCACGCCGGGCAGGCCATAACTCGGCGCCTCGGCTAAGCGCACATTGCGTGGGATGACGGTGTCGAACACCTTGTTGCCAAAGCGGGTTTTGAGTTGCTCGCTGACCTGCTGCTGCAGCATGATGCGGGGGTCAAACATGACGCGCAGCAGACCAATAATGGCCAGGTCGCGGTTCATGTTGGCGTGCACCTGCTTGATGGTGTTGACCAAGTCTGCCAGCCCCTCCAGCGCAAAATACTCGCACTGCATCGGCACGATCACCCCATGCGCACAGCACAGGCCGTTGAGCGTGAGCATAGAGAGCGAAGGCGGGCAGTCGATCAGAATGAAGTCGTAGTCGTCGCCCACGGCGCCCAAGGCTTGCTTGAGCCGCTTTTCCCGGCGCTCGACGTCCACCAACTCGACCTCAGCCCCGGCCAGTTCGCGGTTGGCGCCCAGGATGTCATAGCTACAACCAGCCGCCGCGAGCTTGTCACTTTTGACCCGGGCCTCGGCCACGGTTGCCGACTCCAACAGTACGTCGTAGATCGACAGCTCAAGTTGGCGCTTGTCCACACCCGAGCCCATGGTGGCATTGCCCTGTGGGTCAAGATCAACCATCAGCACCCGCTGGCCAACCTTGGCCAGCCCGGCCGCCAAGTTAACAGTGGTGGTGGTCTTGCCTACCCCACCCTTTTGGTTGGCGACACAGAATATTTTGGCCATAAGCGGGTCTCTGAGGAGAAAAGGGTGGGTGTGGGCTCAAGCCTTTAGCGAGAAACCACCAGCTTGATACCAAAGCCTATTAAAAAAACGCCAGCCAGTTTCTCCAACGCTGTGGTGATGAGTGGGTTAGCGCGCAGGCGTTCTGCCAGGGTATGCGTCAAGGTCACGAGCACCAGACAGTATGAGAAGCCTAAAACAGCGATGGTTAGCGCCATGACAGCAAAGGTGAGCAAGCCCTGATGCTGCGCCGGATCGACAAACAAGGGAAAGAAGGCCATGTAAAACACGATGGCCTTGGGATTGAGCAAGGTGATGCCCATGGCCTGTCGAAGGTAATGACGCGGTTTGATGTTCAGCACCGGTGCCGCACCCGGCTTGGCGGTGAGCATGCGCCAGCCCAGCCAAGCCAGATAAGCGGCACCCAGCCACTGTATGGCAGCAAACGCGGTCGGGTAAGTGGTCAACACAGTGGCAACCCCAGCCACCGCCAGCCATAACAAAATCTGGTCACCCAGAATAATCCCCAAGCCCGCTGCCAAGCCACCACGCATGCCGCCTTTGCCTGTGGAGGTGACCAAGGCCAGGTTGCCCGGGCCCGGGATCAGCAAAAAAATCAGAATGGCGGCCGCAAAGGCGGGGTAGTCGGCAATACCAAAAAACATGGGGCATTTCTTTCAGGCGAGGGCCTGAGTTTACGTGACGCCTTTGCCGGAACCCGACGGCACTAATTTCGCGAGGCAAAACCGCTCATTGCAGCTTGAGCCAGACCAGGCAGCGCTCCGCATTCAGGCTAGGCACGGCCAACGGTTCCACGTGAAACACATGCACAGGCGGCGCCAGCTGAGCGATCTCGTCAGCAGGGTGCTTGCCCTTCATTGCCGCCCATACCCCGCCTTCGGCCAGTGCTTGGGCAGACCATTGGGTGAAGTCGGCCAAGGAGGCAAAGGCGCGTGAGGTCACCAAGGGATAGCGGTCCGTCAGTTGCTCCACCCGTGCATGGCGGCCACGCAAATTGGGCAGTCGCAAACTGACTGCCACCTGCTGGACAAAGGCGGCTTTCTTAGCCACGGCATCCACACAATCAACCTGCCAGTCGGGGTAACAAATGGCCAGCACGACACCAGGAAGCCCAGCGCCAGCGCCCACATCGAGCACACGCATTGGCCCACTTGGGCATCGCCGACGCAGCGGCATAACAATCGCCAAGCTGTCCAACAAGTGGTGGGTCAGCATCTCAGCGGGTTCGAGTCGGGCTGTCAGGTTGTAGACACGGCCCCATTTGGCCAATAACGCCAAGTAATCGAGCAGCATCTGAACCTGCTCATCGCTCAGGCTCAAGCCCAGCAGACCCAGGCCGCTTCTCAGCGGCGCCTCCAACTCACGCATCAGACCACCAAGGGATTTGCATCAGCTGCAGCCATGCCGGCGTCACGTGCTGCAGCAAAGCCCTTGAAGTTGTTCTTTTTCAGGTGAATCAGCAGCAGTGAGATCGCCGCCGGCGTGACGCCGGACATGCGCGAGGCCTGGCCCAGCGTCTCCGGCCGGTACCGCGTCAACTGCTGCCTGACCTCATAGCTCAGCGCAGTGACTTGCAGGTAGTCCAAGCTTGCTGGCAGACGCAGGCTCTCAAAATGGGCAGCGCGGTCCACCTCCCCTTTTTGACGGTCTATGTAGCCCGAGTACTTGGCCGCTATCTCAACCTGCTCGATGACCGACTGCTGGAACAGCGCCTCATCACCGGCTGACGTTTCACGTGAAACCATGGGGCACAACCCCTCGCCGAATCGCCCCCCGTCGAGCGACATCAGATCAGCGTGCCGGATGCCGGGCCGACGCAATAGCTCAGCCAGGCTGTACTCATGGTCAATGGCCTTGCCCAAAACCCGTTCAGACTCCATCGCTGGTAGATTTTTTGGACTAACCCAAAGCCCACGCAAACGCTCTGTTTCACGTGAAACCGCGTCGCGCTTACGGCAAAAGGCGTCCCAACGTAGATCATCCACCAAGCCCAGTTGCCGACCGTTTTCAGTCAGCCGGCTATCAGCATTGTCTTCGCGCAGCTGTAGCCGAAACTCGGCGCGGCTGGTAAACATGCGATAAGGCTCGGTCACACCTTTGGTGATCAGGTCATCCACCAGCACGCCCAGATAGGCCTCGTCACGCCCTGGCAGCCAGTGGTCGCCTACCCATGCAGTGCGCGCACCGGCCTGCAGCGCGGCATTGACACCTGCAAACAAGCCCTGCGCCGCTGCCTCCTCATAGCCGGTGGTGCCGTTGATCTGACCGGCAAAAAACAGCCCCCCCAAAGCCCGCGTTTCAAACGTGCTTTTGAGTTGTTGCGGATCAAAGTAATCGTACTCAATGGCATAGCCGGGCCGCAGGATGTGCACGTTTTCCAGACCGACCATAGAGCGAACGAGTTGGTACTGAATATCGAACGGCAAGCTGGTGGAAATGCCGTTGGGGTAGTACTCGTGGGTGGTCAAACCCTCAGGCTCCAAAAAGACTTGGTGGCTCTCCTTGTCCGCAAAGCGATTGATCTTGTCCTCAACGCTCGGGCAGTAGCGTGGCCCCACACCTTCAATCTTGCCGGTGAACATCGGGCTGCGGTCAAAACCGCTGCGGATGATCTCGTGCGTACGGGCGTTGGTGTGGGTCATCCAGCATGACATCTGGGCTGGATGCTGTGCCGCCCGACCAAGAAAACTGAAAACTGGCATCTGAGCGCTCATGCCGCCCGGCATGCCATCACCCGGCTGCTCCTCACAGCGACTGAAGTCAATCGAGCGGCCATCCAGCCGCGGTGGCGTGCCGGTCTTGAGGCGACCCTGGCCCAGCTTGAGCTCCTTGAGCCGAGCGCTGAGCGTTACCGCGGGCGGGTCACCTGCCCGACCGGCAGCGTAGTTGTTCAAGCCAACGTGAATTTTTCCGTCCAGAAACGTCCCCGCGGTCAGCACCACGGCACTGGCCGAAAAACGAATGCCCACCTGAGTCACTGCGCCCACCACCCGGTCACCCACCACCAGCAGGTCATCGACCGCCTGCTGGAACAACCACAAGTTGGCCTGGTTCTCCAGCCGTTGCCGAATGGCTGCCTTGTACAGCACCCGATCAGCTTGAGCGCGGGTAGCCCGCACGGCCGGGCCTTTGGACGAGTTAAGAATACGAAACTGAATACCGGCCTCATCGGTTGCCGCCGCCATAGCGCCACCCAACGCATCGATTTCTTTAACAAGGTGACCCTTGCCGATGCCACCAATCGACGGGTTGCAGCTCATCTGACCCAAGGTTTCAATGTTGTGCGTCAGCAGCAGGGTCTTGCAGCCCATGCGTGCCGAAGCCAACGCCGCCTCCGTGCCAGCATGGCCGCCGCCGACGACGATCACGTCAAAGTGTTGTGGGTAAAGCATGGCTGTGGGTCTTTTCATCGGGCGCAAAACCAGAGCGCGCGCCCAGCGCTTGTCGAAGGACCAAGTCTGATTATTTTACGATGCGGAACAAATTGGGCTCTAGGCCACGTCTTTATTGAGGTTATAGCTATATTTTTTGTAGCGATAGGCGCCTGCCGTTGAGGTGATGGCAGGCTGAGTGATTGCGCCCGTTTCTGGCGCGCCGGTCTAGGTGGCGCCAGGCTGAGCGGCTGCGCTCGTGTCCTCCAGACGCTGTGGCCCTGCGGGCCCCTGCGTCTTTCCCCCTTGACCTCGCTCCGCCGCTCAGCCCGGCACCACCTTGACGACCATTTCGAGCGAGCCGTGTCATACCTAGCAAACCACGTCGTCCTCGGCTCGAACGAGGACCCCTGACTGCCTGGATTCCCGGTCGCGGCCGGGAATGACGAGACGCGGCCGGGAATGACGGGCAGCAGCGTCCCGGCGTGACGTCTTGCCCGGCCAGGGAGGGGGTGGCGTACTTAATGCAGCGAAGTCAAGGCGGAGGATGCGGCAGCCGGTCAGGCTGCTGCATCCGGGGGACATGAGCGGAATCAGGCACGCCAGCCCCGCCAACGCCAAAAGCAAAACACCAAAGCCAGAACTATGAACGACTTAAGGGGCCAACTGGTCTGTCATCTGTTTGACTCTTGTCCTGAGCGCACTGGCGTATTCTGCGATCATGAATGCTTTGGCATTGAATCTGACACAAACACCGAGGACACCACCATGCACATCCCCTCCCTGCACGACCAGGTCAGCGCCGAGGAATGGCAATTGCGCTGTGATCTGGCGGCCTGCTACAGGTTGGTGGCCGCCTACGGCTGGAGCGACCTGGTGTTCACCCATGTCAGCGCCCGCATCCCGGGTCACGAACATCACTTTTTGATCAACCCTTATGGGCTGATGTTCGATGAGATCACCGCCTCCAGCCTGGTCAAGGTTGATCAGCACTGCAACAAACTCAGTGACTCGCCGTTCCCGGTCAATCCGGCCGGTTTCACCATCCACAGTTGCATTCACCAGGCGCGCGACGATGCGGGCTGTGTGCTGCACACACATACCCGAGCCGGCATCGCGGTCAGCGCCCAAAAATGCGGCGTTTTGCCGATCAGCCAGCAATCCACCTTTGTCATCGGATCCCTGGCCTACCACGATTACGAGGGTGTGGCGCTGCGCGACGACGAGAAGCCGCGCCTGCAGGCAGACCTGGGCGAGGCCAACTACCTGATGCTGCGTAACCATGGCCTGCTAACCGTGGGCAAGACCATCGCCGACGCCTTTCTGGCGATGTACACCTTTGAGAACACCTGCCGCATCCAAATTGACGCGCAGGCCGGCGGCGAACTGACTTACGTTAACCCGGCCATCGTGACCGGCATCGCCAGTGTGCTCAAAGTCGTCACCGCCGGGCTGGGCGCTGGCCTGGTCTGGCCGGCGCTGTTGCGCAAGCTAGACCGCACTGACCCCGGCTACCGCACCTGAGCTGCACCATGACAGAGTTTGACTACATCATTGTTGGCGGTGGCTCCGCAGGCTGCGTGCTGGCCGGGCGACTGTCCGAAGACGCCGGCGTCAGCGTCTGCCTGCTAGAGGCCGGTGGCTCGGACGACTCGGTCTTCATCCGCGCCCCCCTGGGCTTTGCCGCTACAGCGGCAGTTGGGCTGCACAACTGGCGCTACCAGACGGTGCCGCAGGCCGGGCTGAACGGCCGCAGGGGCTACCAGCCGCGCGGCAAAGTGCTGGGCGGCAGCAGCTCGGTGAACGCCATGGTCTACACCCGCGGCAACCGTTTTGATTACGACCACTGGGCCGCACTCGGCAACCCAGGCTGGGGCTTTGACGCCGTGCTGCCCTACTTCAAACGCGCCGAGCACAGCGAGTGTTTTGGCGGCACTGACTACCATGGCAGTGGCGGACCACTGAACATCAGCTACCTGCGCAGCCCTAGTGTGCTGAACACGGCTTTCGAGGCAGCCTGTGCCGAACAGGGCCTGCCCGCCACCCCCGACTACAACGGCGCGCAGCAGCTCGGCTACGGCCCAGCGCAGGTGACCCAAAAGGGCGGCGAGCGCTGGAACGCCGCCCGGGCCTACTTGACGCCGCACCTGGGCCGGCCCAACCTGCAGGTCATCACCCGGGCCCATACCCAACGCTTGATGTTCGAGGGCCGCCAGGCCGTCGGCGCTGAATACCTGCAGAGCGGCACGCTGCGGCAGGTGCGGGCCCGTCGCGAGGTGCTGCTGGCCGGTGGCGCCTTTGGCTCCCCGCAGTTATTGATGCTGTCTGGCCTCGGGCCGGCGGCGGCGCTGCAGGCGCTGGGCCTGCCGGTGGTGCACGGCCTGAACGGGGTGGGGCAAAACCTGCATGACCACCTCACCACAGTCCTGATCTACCGCACCCCGCGCCAGGAGGCCACTTTCGGGCTGTCGGCTGCCGGTTTTGGTGCCATCGTGCGCGGCATTTTTGAATGGCGCCGCCAGCGCAGCGGTCTGATCACCAGCAATGTGGCCGAAACCCAGGGCTTTTTACAAACTGACCCGGCGGCACCTGCGCCGGATATTCAGTTAGCGCTGTGCACCGGCATCGTAGACGACCACACCCGCAAAAACCATCTGGGCCACGGCTACACCCTGCACGTGACCCTGATGCGGCCCAAAAGCCGCGGCCAGGTCACCCTGCAAAGCGCCCGGGCACAGGATGCACCTTTGATCGACCCGCAGTTTCTGGCGCACCCGCAGGATGTCTCCACCCTGGCGCAGGGTGCCCGCTTGGGCTATGACATCATGCAAAGCCCGGCGCTGGCGCCTTACCGGGGCGCCATGCTCTACCCGTTTGTACGCGACGACCCCGAAGCTGTGACCCAGTTTCTGCGCCAAAACTCTGACACCGAGTACCACCCCTGTGGCAGCTGCAAAATGGGCCCGGCAAGTGACCCAATGGCAGTGGTCGACAGCGCGCTGCGGGTGCACGGCGTAGATCGGCTGCGGGTGGTGGATGCCTCGGTCATGCCCCAGGTCACCACAGGCAACACCAACGCGCCCACCATCATGATTGCTGAAAAGGCGGTAGATCTGATCCTGGGCCGCAACGCCTGAAGCCCAATGGCTCGCTCAGCGCGCCTGCGGAACCCAAAGGCCGATGCGAGGCAGCATTAGCCGGTAAGGTGCCAGCAACAGCACCGCCATCAGCCACTTCATGGCCAGGTCGCCAGCGGCCAGCATCAGCCAGTTCATCTCGCTGGCATAAAAGGCGATGGAGAAAAACACCAGGGTGTCGACCACCGAGGCCACCACCGAACCCATAAACGGCGCCTTCCACCACGACTGACTGCGCCAGCGGTTAAAAACGGCGATGTCCATCCATTGCGACAGCATGAACGCGGTGCCCGAAGCCAGCGCGATGTGCCAATTGGCAAACCAGGCCGACAGCAACAAGGCCGGCAACAGGCCAAGCCAGGCCACCCGCCGTGCCGCCTGGGCGCCCACGGCCCGGTTGGTCAGGTCAGCCACCAGGAACACAAAAGGATAGGTAAAAGCACCCCAGGTCAGCCACTCATTGATAGGGAACTGCACCGCGATGTTGGACACCACGATGACCAGGGTCATGGCGACCAGCGGGCGCCACAACTGAAAGAGGGTGGGGGATTCGGTTGGGGGCGTGGCGGGAGGGATGAACGGGGTCATGGATACAATCTGCCGAAGGCGGTCAATAGACGGTCAATAGTCAGGCTATGGGGATTTGATTATCTCAGCGTCCGCACAAAATCCGGTAGCATCCGCCCATGAAGCTCTACTACTCCCCTGGCGCCTGTTCCCTATCCCCCCATATTGCGCTGCACGAAGCCGGCCTGGCCTTCGAGGCAATTGCCGCGCCGACCAAGACCCACAAGCTGGCGGACGGCACAGACTACTACAGCATCAACCCGCTGGGCTATGTGCCACTGCTTGTGCTTGACGACGGCCGCCAATTGCGCGAAGGGCCGGCGATCGTGCAATACATTGCCGACCAGGCCCCAGAGAAACAACTGGCCCCCGTTGCGGGCAGTTTCGAGCGCTACAAGTTGCAGGAATGGCTGACCTTCATTGGGACCGAGTTGCACAAGGGCTTTTCACCACTGTTCACACCCGGCATGCCGGAAGAAGTCAAAACAGCGGCACTAACCCGCCTGAGCGCTCGACTGCAGTGGGTCGAAGGTGAACTGGCCGAAAGGCCTTATCTGATGGGGCAGCAGTTCACGGTAGCCGACGCTTACCTGTTCACCGTGGTCGGCTGGAGCCGGCTGGTGCGCTTGGACATCTCTGCCATGCCCCGCCTGGGGGAATTCATGGCGAGGATGCGGGGGCGCCCGGCGGTACAGGCGGCACTGCGCGCTGAGGGGCTGCTGAACTGACCAGTGGACGCTGGCGCCAGGCCAGAATGGCGCCCAACCACAGCGCCAGAGCGGAGAACACCATCCCACGTGGGAGCCCACCCGGCCCATCGGCGATCCAGCCCACCACGGTCGGTCCGACGATCTGGCCAAACGCAAACACGATGGTGAAGGCGCTGATGCCATTGCCCCAGGCTGCCGGCGGCAAGTTGTGCCGAACCAACGCAGTGGTGGACGCTACCAAAGACAAAAACACAGCGCCAAACAGCAGTCCGGACGCCAAAATCACGGCCCAATGGGCGCTCAAGGTTGGCAACAGTGTGGCCAGACCCAGCAGGGCATTGAGCAGTGCCAGCACCTGACCACCCTTGTAACGGTCCAAAAGACTGGCCCAGATGCGCGACGAGGCTACCACCGCCAGCCCCAACAGCGCGTAAAACACCGTGATGGACGTCGCCCCAGCGCCCTGTTCCCGCAGCAAAGCAATCACAAAGGTCATATAGCCGATATAACCCACCCCGAACATGCCGTAACCAGCCAGGGCAAACGCAAACCAGCGCCACCGAAATAGGTTTGTAGGGTTAAAGCCAGTCGTCACCGGGGGCGCCAGGCATTGCAACACACGGGCCGGCCACAGCAGCAGCAGTGTGGCCATCATGCAGACCAAGGCCAGCGCCCACCAGGCCCAGGCCCAGCTGTGTGCTTGTTGGCCAGCCCAGCCCAGCACCTGTGGCACCAGCAGGGCAGAGACCACGATACCAAAGCCAGTGCCTCCGTAATACAAACCGATAACCAGCCCGCTGCGCTGTGGCTGTACCGTACCTAGACGCGCTGCCAGCAGGCCTCCCGCTATGAATACCAGGGCACTGGCCGCACCTGCCAGCAAGCGTTGCAATAACAAGGCCCACGCGTCGGTGAAAAAACCACTCAAACCCATGAAGCTGCTGGCTAACACCGCCCCCAGCCACAGCAGGCGAGACGGACCATATACCCGCATCAGGCGCGGCATCAGGAGAGCACCAAACAGGTAACCCAGCGCATTCACGGTATTCATGGCCCCCGCCAAGGTGTAGGACCAACCCAGGTCAGCCCGCATGGTGGGTAGCAAAAGGCCATAGGCAAACCGGGTTATGCCCAAAGACAGGGCCGCGCCGGCAGACAATGCCAATGCCAAGCGCAACACATGCGGTTCAGACCATGTCGGTTGAGAAGGGGGCGATGTCATAAGCGCCCCTATTTTGCGTTGTCTGCAAGCTCAGCAGTTGCCTGCTCCAATCAAAACTGTTTCAAAGGTTGGATATAACACCAGAGACGTCAGCATCAAGCATCCGCCAGACCGATGGGCGAGGGCGCTTGCATCACGATTCGGCTAAACAGCAGGTCAAAACTTGGGTCTCGCATGCTCTTCTGAGCCATAGGATCGGTATTCAGGACAAAGGCTTCATCTAGAGCTTGCCAGTCTGCCTCCGTTAACATTTTTTGTGCCGCCGGCAGGATCACTGTTTCTTCCAATCGCATGTGTTCCAGGTAAAACAAACAATAAGCACGCAAAGCATGATCGAAGGCAAACCGGCGCGATTCACCCAGCAACTCCCAAGCCAGAAGAAGGTGCTGCAGTTCCCTTACCGAAGACTCTCCTTTGGCGTGATCGTTGTCAAGCTGTCGGATAGTCTCTTGAGTTTCCGGCACCAATTGAGCCACTCTGGGGAACAACAGCGCCGATTCTTTAGGGTGGTGCAAACGCTCTGGAAATTCATCCACGTAGAACAACATCGCACGCAACACATCAAAAAATTGATCGCTATCGTCCATTGGCCCTCTGTCCATCATCATGATCAATGATCGCAACATGGCGCCTAACGCACTGTGTTCATCAATGATTGTTCGCATACTGTCATGCACCATGGTCAATCTCCAGTTGAACAACAGCATGCCAGTTGCTCAGCGTCAACACTTTGACTGTAGTCAACCAGACCTAAATCCTATGCCTGCAACTGCGCCTGCACCTGCACCTAGACATTTGTTTGCCAGCTGTCAAGGCATAAGTCTGTTAACAAAGTTTCAACAACTGAGCACTTATCCACAGCACAGGCCAGCTTGGCCAAGTTGTTCATAGCCACGACGGCACAAACCAGGCTTGAATACACATGGTTCGTTGTGTTCCAAGTGTTTGATTGTTAAGGGATAGAACGGCTTGTCAACAGCACGCGAGGCCCCTTATCTATTACTACTATCTTTATAAAAGAAATTTAAACAAGGAATACAGATTCACCCTTCGCAGCTCAAAAAACTATGCTTCTTGATCTGCGACCAGTTGGCCAAAGAAAAACGGCTTAACAGTGAACTGGCAGCATGCATCAAGTAAACTTGGCAGCTCTGTCCGCAAGAGCTGGCCCCGGCCTATGTCGCCCTGTGTTGTAGCTACCGATTTTTCATTCAGACGCATGCCTTCTTTTTCTGCCAGCGCCGCGACTGACGCTTCTATCCCAAGCTTTGAAATCAAAAGTACACGCCTGGCTGCGCTTGCATTAATGGTCAAGACCAGCAATCTGGCCCAACTGTGTCAAGACTTACGCCAGCAATATGGCCAAGCTGGCGAAAACCCTGAATTTTTTGATCAGGATCCGGTCGTGATCGACGTATCGCATTGGTCTCTAGAGGTTCCAGTTGAAGATTTGTCCTCTTTGATGACTGTCTTGAAGGACTGTCGATTGGTGCCGGTTGCCATGCGCGCTGCGCATGGAACGTGGCAGGTCATGGCACAGAATCTAGGCTTGGTTTGGGCTGAACCGGAACCAACTCGGCCAAGTTTAGAGCAGGCACCTGCAGCAACGCCATCAGTGCAAACCGTGGCCAGCGCCGCCCCGCGGCCAGCAGTTACTTCCACAATGGTCATCGACAAACCTTTGCGTTCCGGACAAAAAGTGTATGCCCGGGGCTGTGATCTGGTGGTATTGGCCATGGTGAACCAGGGTGCCGAGGTGGTGGCCGATGGCAATATTCATGTTTATGCACCGCTGCGTGGCAAGGCCATGGCAGGGGCCAGTGGCAACGTGAATGCGCGTATTTTTTCATTGTCTTTGGAACCAGAACTGATATCGATAGCGGGTGTGTACCGGACCAGTGAAAATCCCTTGCCAGCCAATGTTCACGGCAAGCCGGCGCAAGTGCAATTGAGCAATGATGGGCAGGACAAGTTGTTGATCAACGCCCTGACCATTTCTTATTGAAAGACAGCATATTCATGGCAAAAATTATTGTGATCACTTCCGGTAAGGGTGGTGTTGGCAAAACCACAACCAGTGCCAGTTTTGCAACTGGATTGGCCATGCGAGGCTATAAAACAGCGGTGATCGATTTTGATGTGGGCTTGCGCAATCTTGACCTGATCATGGGCTGCGAACGTCGGGTTGTTTATGACTTGATCAATGTCATTAACAATGAAGCCAACCTGCACCAGGCCCTCATCAAAGACAAGCAATGTGAAGGCTTGTTTGTGCTGGCCGCCTCGCAAACCCGTGACAAGGACGCTTTGACACAGGAAGGCGTGGAACGGGTGCTCAATGATCTGGCAGCCATGGACTTTGAATACATTGTTTGTGATTCACCAGCAGGCATTGAAACTGGCGCTCTGATGGCCATGCATTTTGCTGATGAGGCGCTGGTGGTGACCAACCCCGAAGTCTCATCGGTGCGGGATTCAGACCGGATTTTGGGTATGCTGGCGAGCAAGACCAAACGAGCAATTGAAGGACTGGAGCCCATCAAAGAGCATTTGCTGATCACCCGGTACAACCCGGCGCGTGTCAACCAGGGTCAGATGTTGTCGCTAGAAGATATTCAGGACATCTTGCGTATCAAGCTGATTGGTGTCATTCCGGAAAGTGAATCGGTGTTGCAGGCCTCCAACCAGGGCATACCGGCAGTGCACATGCAGGGCAGTGATGTGTCAGAGGCCTACAAAGACGTCATCGATCGTTTTCTGGGTACCGACAAACCAATGCGGTTCACGGAAGCGCCCAAACAGAGTCTGTTGAAGCGGCTTTTTGGCGGAAAGTAAGACCATGTCATTTCTCTCTTTTTTACTGGGTGAAAAAAAGAAAACTGCCAGCGTTGCGAAAGAACGGTTGCAGATCATCCTGGCCCACGAGCGCAGTGGACGCAATGCGGCAGAGCCTGATTACCTGCAAGATTTGCAGCGCGATTTGGTTGCCGTCATTAGCAAATACATCAAGATCAATCCTGCAGACATCAAGGTCAACCTAGAGCGGCAGGACAATCTTGAGGTGCTGGAAGTAAAAATCGAGCTGCCTGATGCTCGTTAAATCCACCTGAAACCGCTATGGTTTCAGGGTTTCCAGCGTTTGAGCAACAAGGCGTTGCTCATTACGCTGACAGAACTCATGGCCATGGCAGCACCAGCCAATACCGGGTTAAGAAAACCCAGTGCTGCCAAAGGGATGCCAGCCACGTTGTAAACAAAGGCCCAAAACAGGTTTTGACGGATTTTGCGGACGGTACGGTCTGAAATTGCCAAAGCGGCAGCCACCAAAAAAGGATCACCGCGCATCAGCGTGATGCCAGCAGCATGCATGGCAACATCGGTGCCATTGCCCATGGCCATGCCTACATCGGCTGCTGCCAGGGCCGGTGCATCGTTGATGCCGTCTCCGACCATGGCCACGGTATGGCCACCCGCCTTCAGCGCCTGAACCCGATTTGCTTTTTCACCCGGCAGGACGTTGGCCATGACCTCACCCTGATCAGGTCGAAGGCCAAGGCGCAGAGCCATCACCTCGGCCGCCCCCTGGTTATCGCCAGAAATCATCACGATACGCATACCGCGCTGACGCAAAGCGGCCAAGGCTTCTTTGGCTCCAGGTTTGGGCTCATCGCCAAAAGACAACAAGGCGCACAGTTCCAGTCCAAAGGGGCTTTCGCTCACCAGGGCGGACACGGTGGCACCCTGCTCTTGTAACTGGTTAGACAAGGGCAACCAGGGCCCCAGATCAAGCCCAAGTGAATCCATCCAGCGCAAACTGCCAATTTTGTAAGCTTGGCCACCCACGGTGCCCAGGGTACCGCGTCCGGGCACTGCGCTCACTTGGCTGGCGGTGGTGATGCTCAAACCGGCGGCTCGCGCAGCCACCATAACAGCTGCTGCGAGCGGGTGCTCACTGCCACTCTGAATAGCAGCAGCAATTTGCAAGAGCTCGGGTTCAGGCGGCTGCGCCGCGGCGATCAACGCGTCGGGTTTGATGTAAATGGCCAGTAGTCGAGGTTGACCGACCGTCAAGGTACCGGTTTTGTCGAAAGCGATGATGTCCACCTGGTGGGCGAGTTCCAGGGCCTGAGCATCCTTGATCAAAATGCCATATTTGGCGGCCACGCCCGTGCCAGCCATGATCGCCGCTGGCGTTGCCAGACCGAGTGCACAGGGGCAGGCAATCACCAGCACCGCCACGGCATGGATCAAAGCCTGCTCAAAGGGATGACCCGTCAGCCACCAAGCGCACAGTGTGATCGCCGCCAGCACAATAACCACCGGGACAAACACACGGCTGACCCTATCGACCAGACGCTGGATGGGTGCCTTGGCGGCTTGCGCATCCTCCACCAGCCTGATGATGCGCGACAGCACCGTTTCCTGACCAACTGCGGTGACCTGCATCACGACCCGACCATCGCCATTGATGGAGCCCCCGGTCAGCGTGGTATCGGCGGTCTTATGGACTGGCAGGGGTTCGCCGGTAAGCATGGACTCATCAACCTCGGTTTGTCCCTCTAACACCAGGCCGTCTGCCGGAACCCGTTCGCCAGGTTTGATCGCGAGTCGGTCACCGACCAGTACCTCCCCAATCGGCACATCAACTTCGCCATCGCGACCCAGCAAATGGGCCACGGCTGGCCGCAGCCCATGCAGGGCGCGGATCGCCGCCGTGGTGTGTTGTTTGGCCCGTGTTTCCAACCACTTGCCCAGCAAAACCAGCGTGACGACGACGGCAGAACTCTCAAAATAGAGATGCACCATGGCACCCGAAGGCGCGCTCAGCCACAACCACATCGACAAAGCCCAACCGGCACTGGTCCCAATGGCCACCAACAAATCCATGTTGCCGCTTCCGGCCCGCAGTGCATGCCACCCAGCCCGGTAAAAACGGGCGCCAAGAACGAACTGAACCGGCGTGGCTAACAGGCATTGCAACCAGGCCGGCAACATCAGGTGCATGCCCACTTGGTTCAGTAACGCCTCGGGGAGGGCGTCCAGCAGCATCGGCAGCACCAGCGGCAGGGACAGGGCGATGCCGACCCCCACCGGTGCAAAACCAGCCCATGCCGAAGCATCGGAGGGTTGCATCACCGTGTCGGCCGCGCGGGGTTCGTAGCCGGCATCCCGAATGGCGCGGCGCAAGCGTGCCTCAGTGGGCCCATCGGCAGAGACCAGTACCCGCGCGGACTCGGTGGCCAGGTTGACGCTGGCGGTTTTAACGCCAGGCACTTTCAGCAGGGCTTTTTCTACCCTGGCCACGCAGGAGGCACAGGTCATGCCGCCGATACCGATATCAAGACCATCGGGGGCTACTGCGGGCGCCTCGGGCGTCAAAGATGAGAGAAGGGTCATGGGGCCCTAGCCTAAACCTTTTCCAGCAATGCGCACTAATTCTGCTACAAACGTGCTTGACTCTGCGCAGGGAAGTACAGAACTTCTTGGGCGCTAAACCCACAGCGAGGAACTTATTTTGTTACACCTATTCTCTGTCAGCGGGATGACCTGTGGTCATTGCGAAAAGGCCGTCAAGAGCGCCGTACTTGAGCTTGACGATAACGCCACCATCAGCATTGATCGCCCCACCGGTCGGGTTGAAGTCAACTCAGAACAGCCCTGGACGGCCTTGGCGGAGGTCATTGGAGAAGAGGGTTACCCAGTCACTCGGCCACCCGCCAGCCCATAGCTGTTTAAGGCCGCTTGGTGCCCGCCAGTTCCGCAGCCAGGGGAAAGGCTACACCGGGTCGGCATGTTCGGTGTCACCATGAGCTGGGAGCGGTGTAAACCATGCACCACGCGGGCGGACGCCGCTGGCAGATGCATGGATGCAAGCGCTGCGATGCACGAGTCGCCTATTTACGGCGCGCAGGCCAGTGCAATTTGGCAAAAAGACTCATGCAGGATCATCCTGTGAGCTCGGCGAAGAGTAAGCTCTATCGAAATACAAGATTCATAGGGGGAGCGACATGCCAGAGCCGTTGGCCCACTCGGGCGGACATTTGCTTGTAGACCATCTGCGTGCCGTTGCGAGCATGGCTGGCGATTTTTCACAGCAATTTGATGCCACCGCTGATACCCAACGCTGGGCCTATATGGCGGGGTTGTGGCATGACCTCGGCAAATACCGGCCCGGATTTCAGCACTATTTGAGGCAGTCGGACAACCCGGATGCGCATATCGAAGGCAAAGTGGCGGGGCGTGAAAAAACACACTCCGCGGCTGGCGCACTTTGGGCAATAGAAACGCTTGAAAAATCGCATGGTGCAAATGGGAAACTGGCTGCCCGCGTTCTGGCTTACCTGATTGCGGGTCACCATGCGGGATTGGACGACTGGGACGGTGGCCTCAATCAGCGGCTGGCGCAAGCCGATTGCCAGACTGAACTGCAGGAAGCCAAAGACGCCAAGCCCCCGACCAGCATCCTTGAGACGGGCGACTTTGTGCCGGACCTGCGTCAAATTCCCGCCGGCCCTGTAGGCTTTTCTCTCTGGGTCCGAATGCTGTTTTCCTGCCTCGTCGACGCTGACTTTCTAGACACTGAAACCCATTTTGACGCCGGGAAGCCGGCCA
Source organism: Rhodoferax sp. OV413 (assembly GCA_945885775.1). Taxonomy (GTDB): domain Bacteria; phylum Pseudomonadota; class Gammaproteobacteria; order Burkholderiales; family Burkholderiaceae_C; genus Rhodoferax. The sequence goes on from CAMCZF010000019.1 coordinate 21,987, forward strand.
GGCGCGATGGCTTTCCGACGCTGGACCAAATGCGATCGGCGTTTGATGCCCACATGGCTGCGTTGCCGGTCGACGACACGCTGGTCAACACCCTGCGAGCGGGCATCCTGCGTCAGTGCCGTGACAAGGCGGCGATGTCGCCCGGGTTCTTCTCGCTCACAGTGCCCACCGGCGGCGGCAAGACCTTGTCCAGTCTGGCATTTGCCCTGAACCACGCGCAGACCCACGGCAAGCGCCGCGTGATCTACGCCATCCCTTACACCAGCATCATTGAGCAAACCGCCGACGTATTTCGCGGTGTGTTCAAAACACTGGGCGATGAAGTCTTGATAGAGCACCACAGCCAGGCCGACGCCGCTGACCGGGATGAGACCGCCCGCAGCCGTCTGGCATGCGAAAACTGGGATGCGCCGCTGGTCGTTACCACCAATGTGCAGTTGTTCGAGTCCCTGTTTGCAGCCAGAACCTCGCGTTGCCGCAAGTTGCACAACATCGTGAACAGCATCATTGTTCTGGACGAAGCGCAGCAACTGCCCCCAGAGTTTTTGCAGCCCATTCTGGACGGGCTAAACCTGCTGGTAAAGCACTACGGCGTGACTGTGGTGCTGTGTACCGCTACTCAGCCTGCCCTCAACAGCACTGACTATTTCGACAAAAGCAACAACTTGCGTGGGTTAGATAAGGTGCGTGAAATCATGGACAACCCTGATGCACTGTTTACGGCCCTCGACCGTGTCAAAGTGGAATTGCCATCCGACTTGAACGCCACCACGCCATGGGCGGACATTGCCGAGCAAATCGAACAGGACGATTGCGTGCTCGCCATTGTCAGCACCCGTAAGGCCGCACGCGAACTGCACAGGCTGCTGCCTAAAGACACATTGCACCTGTCCGCCTTGATGTGTGGTGCGCACCGCAAGGTGGTCATCGACCGAATCAAAGCCCGCCTGCAAGCCAAGCGCGCTGGGCATGATGTAGAGCCGTTGCGCGTGGTCAGCACCCAACTGGTAGAGGCGGGGGTGGACATTGATTTTCCTGTGGTGTTTCGTGCCTTGGCGGGGCTGGACTCCATCGCCCAGGCCGCCGGGCGATGCAACCGCGAAGGGCGTTTGCTGGAAAAAGGCTTGCCAAAGAAAGGCCGCGTGGTGGTGTTTGTGCCGCCCGAGCCCGCCCCGGCAGGGCACTTACGCAAGGCGGTGCAGGCTTGCACTAGCACCTTGCATGGCCAGCGTGCAGACCCGCTGGCACGCGCGTTGTTTGCCACCTACTTCACGCAGTTTTACAGCGCTGTGGATTTGGACGCCAAAAAGATTGTTCCCATGCTCAAGGTGGAACCCAAGACACTGAGCGTGCAGTTTCGATCTGCAGCAGATGCGTTTCGTCTGATTGACGATAAAGACTCTGCCATGGTCGTGGTGCGCTACGCCGCCCAGGGTCCAGAGATTGAAAAATTGCTCGGCATTCTGGCCGCAGAAGGCCCGGCGCGCTGGCTCATGCGAAAACTGCAGCGCTACACCGTCAGTATCCACAAACGTATGGCGGACAAGATGCTGGCGCAGGGCGACCTGATGCTGCCCATGCCCGGGCTGTATGTGCAGGTGGATACGGACAACCTTTATGACGCGGTCCTCGGCCTAAAGCTGGACGATGATATTTACAACCCTGGCGGCTTTACTGTTTGAAGGAAAATCATGCGCAGTTTTTGTCTTGAGGTCTCAGGACCGTTTGCCTGTTTTACCCGACCTGAGATGAAGGTGGAGCGCGTTTCGTATGACGTGATGACACCCTCGGCGGCGCGTGCGGTTTTTGAGGCAGTTTTGTGGAAGCCGCAAATGCGATGGCAAGTTTTTCGCATTGAGGTGCTCAAACCTATTCGATGGGTGAACTTGCGACGCAATGAGGTTAGCGCCGTGGTGTCCACCCGCAATGTGCAGCAGGCCATGAACGCTGGCAGCGGCATGCTGGCTTTGTACATTGAAGATGAACGCCAGCAACGCGCCGGCTACTTTTTACGTGACGTCGCCTACCGCATCCACGCCGAGTTGTCGCTGACTGGCAAGGGCACTGACCCGCTCATCAAGTACACCGAAATGTTCACTCGCCGCGCCAGCAAAGGCCAGTGCGTGAACCAGCCGTATTTGGGTTGCCGCGAATTTTCAGCCGACTTCCGCTTGGTCACCGTCGATACGCCACCCGCACAGCCCATTGCCGATACCCGGGATTTGGGCTGGATGCTGCACGACATGGACTACACCCACCCATCTGACCCGCAACCGCGTTTTTTCAGGGGGAACATGAACTCGGGTGTGGTTGAAGTGCCCCCGTTTGAGGAGACCGTGGGATGATTCTGCAAGCACTCAATGACTACTATCGTCGCAAGTGCGATGACCCTGACCCCGCGCAACACTTGCCGTCTTTCGGCTTGGAGCAAAAGGAAATTCCTTTTATTTTGGAGATAAATGCCCAGGGCAAACTGGTGCAGCTTCTCGACACACGCACACCCAACGGCAAGAAAAAGGTCGCGCAAAGTTTCCGAGTGCCGCAGGGCGTGAAAAAAACCTCGGGCGTGGCAGCCAATTTATTGTGGGATACGCTGGAATACGTGCTGGGAGTAGATACCAAAGGCAAACCCGAGCGAGTGATCGAACAACACGCAGCATTTCGCCAACGCATTGATGCATTGCCAGCGTCGGCACGGGATGATGCAGGCATTCAAGCCGTGCAGAAATTCTTTGATGGGTTCGACTTGGAGACTTTGCAGCTTCAGCCGGCATGGGCGGATGCGCTGGAGGGCAATACCATTCTGAGCTTTCGCCTCCATGGCGATGTCAATTTGGTGTGTCAGCGCCCAGCAGTCATTCAAGCCGCGTTGAACGTGCCAGCATCAAGCGACGAGCACCTGGCCATGTGCTTGGTGAGCGGCGAACAAGCCCCAGTAGAGCGCTTGCATGCTTCCATAAAAGGTGTGTGGGACGCCCAAACCTCGGGGGCGAATATCGTTTCGTTCAACGCCCGCGCGTTTGAGTCCTACGGCAAAACCGAGCGCCAAGGGGAAAACGCACCCGTCAGCAAAGCCGCCGCCTTCGCCTACACCACCGCGCTAAACCACCTGCTGCGCAAAGACTCACCCCAGCGCATTCAGATCGGGGATGCTTCTACGGTTTTCTGGACTGATAAGGCTTCCGACCTGGAAACTGCGGTGCCCGATATTTTTGGCGAAGCACCTAAAGACGACCCGGATGCAGGCACGCGGGCGGTGCAGGCGCT
>CAMCZF010000020.1 GCA_945885775.1 Rhodoferax sp. OV413
GTGAAGGGCGCGGTGCCACGAAACACGTCGCCAATACTCAGCGGCACACTGCCATCGAGCGAGCTTTTGACCACAAAGGCGCTCAGGCCGAATGGCGGCGTCAGCAGCCCGATCTCCACCGCGACCACCGTCACCACGCCAAACCAGACCAGGTTCAGCCCGAACTGCTGCGCAATCGGCAACATCAGCGGCAGCACGATCAGCATGATGGAGGACGAGTCAATGATGGTGCCCAGCAGCAGGATGATCAGCACATACAAAAACATGAACATCACCACGCCAAAGCCGGCCATCGACATCCACTCCACCAGCGCCTGCGGCGTACCGCTCATGGCCAGCATGCGGGTGTAGACATTGGCGCAGATGATCAGAAAGCTGACAGACACCGTCACATGGCCGGTCTCGGTCAGTACCCCCCAAAAACCTTTGAGCGTGAGCTTGCGCCGCACCAGCGCGATCAGCAGCGCCAGCAGCACCCCGACGGCGCCGGCTTCGGTGGCGGTGAACCAGCCGGCATAGATGCCGCCCAGCACCAAGCCGATCAGCAGCGCCAGCGGAATGATCTTGAGTCCCATCTCGGACCAGGACATCAGTGAGTCGGCCGGAATGTCCTGGTGCTGGCCGTTCAGGTAAACCAGCTCGGGCTTGAGCCAGCACATGGCCACGATGCCGACCGAGAACGCCACCGCCAACAGCAGCCCGGGCACGATGCCGGCGGTGAACATGTCACCCACCGACTGGTTCGACAAAAAGGCATACAGAATCATCAGCAGGCTGGGCGGGATCAGCATGCCCAGCACCGAGGAGCCCGCCACCACGCCAACAGCAAACTTGGGCTGGTAGCCAAAGCGCAGCATCTGCGGCACCGCCACCCGGGTGAAGACGGCGGCCGACGCGATCGAGATGCCGGTGATGGCGGCAAACACCGCGTTGGCCGCGACCGTGGCCACGCCCAGGCCGCCCCGGATGCGCCGGAACAGCTGGTTGGCCACATCAAACGCGTCCTTGCCGATGTCGGCATAGGCCACCAGAAAGCCCGTCAGCACAAACAGCGGCACTACGCCAAAAATATGGCTGGCAATGGCATCACTGGCAGCCTGCGCCAGCAAATTGGCCGCGATCTCCACGTCACCGCGGATCAGCCAGACGCCAATGAAGCTCACCACGCCCAGCGTGATGGCCACATGCATGCCGGCATAAATGCACACCAGCATCAACAACAGGGAGCAAAGGGCAATGGTGGTGTTACTCATGGTGGCGGCGCCGGAACAGGCGTTGCAGGTCAGCGCTCGCCAGCAGCGCAAAACAGATCAGGGTGGTGGCCAACCCCAGCAGCGTGATCAGCCGAATCGGCCAGACCGGGATCTGGAACGATCCAACCGCGCCAACATACTCAAAAATGCGCACGGCGTCGACCAGCGGCGCCCAGGCGGCCCAGAGGATGGCCGCCATCAGCAGCGCGCCGATGGCATGAAACACGGCCTGCAGCAGGTCGGCCGCTGCCGGTCGCCGCCGTTTCAGACTGTCCAGCAGGATCTCGGCCCTTGTGAAGCGGCCGCAGCGCAGCGTATCGGCCAACTGCAGAAACACGATGCCCACTATCGACAGCGAGGTCATCTCCGGTACGCCCAGAATCGGCGCATTGAAAAGGTTGCGGCCAATCACGTCGCTGTTGATCAACACCATCAGCGCCAGGATCCAGAGCGTGCCAAGGGCATTCATGGCCTGCATCAGGCGATGCAGGCCCAGCGGCATGGTTCTTTGGTAAGAGTCCATGCTGGCCAGCGTTGGCTCAGTCGCAACCGGTCCCATTTACTTGTTCCAGTCGCGCGGCAGCTTGGCGCCACCCTTAACCAGGGCGGCATCGTAGGCTGTGAGGATGTCGTAGCCGGGCATGCCCTTGGCCTTGACGTCATCGGCCCAGATTTTGGCGACCTGGGGCAAGGTGTCGGCCCAACGCTTGCGCTCGGCGTCCGACAGCTCGCTGACCTTGGCGCCGGCCTTGCTCATGTTTTGCAGGGCGTCGCCGGTGGCGGCGGTTTGGGCCCTGGCATAACTGGCCGACCAGACGTCGCTGGCCTCGCGCAGCGCCTGCTGCACCTCGGGTGGCAGCTTGTCAAAGCGCGATTTGTTCACCACCACGCCACCCGAGTACATGGAGCCGAAATTAACTTTGGTGACATAGGGCGCTACCTCGTGCAATTTGGCCGCCCAAGCGCCGGTGGAGAACACCACCACGCCATCTGACACACCTGATTTGATGTCCTCGTAGTAGGTGTTCAGCGAGCCGGCCACCGCCACGGCGCCGGTGCCCTTGATCCAGTTCGCAGCCGGGCCGGGCGCACTGATTTTTTTGCCTTGCAGGTCCTCGATTCGCGTCAGCGGGAACTTGGTGAAGATATGGTAGGTGTCAAGCGCCATGCCGTTCAGGTAGGTCAGGCCGTTCTTGGTCCATGCGTCGCCCATGGCGGGGATGTTTTTTTGCAGGTCTGCGACGGTGCGGCTCATCAGGTTGATGTCGTCGGTGCCGAACGGCGTGAAGTAGCTGATGTTTTGCATCGGAAACTTGGGCGCTTCAAACACAGTGCTGACCAGCCCAACATCGGCAATGCCGTCGGCCACGCCCTTGGACTCGGTACCCAGCTTCATCAGAGTGCCGCCCCAGGCCTTGGTCCACTCGATCTTGTACTTGTTGCCGGCAGCAGTCAGGCGCTTGTCCACCTCAGGGATGAATACCTCGTCCATGGTCTTGATCCACAGAAACACCGGCGGGTGCCCGGCGCCAGCGGTGAGCTTGATGGTCTGCTGCGCCAGGGCTGGCCCGGCCAGGCTGGCGGCAGTGGCGACAAGCAGGGCATTCAGGATGCGTCTTTTCATGGGGGTCTCCGGTGGTTATAAAGGGGTCAGTGGGGTAAGGGGGATGACAGTGGGGGCGCCAGCATCACGGCACGAATACCGGCGCTGATGAACCGCACCAACCAGGCCCCGGCGTCGGGTGCGTTGGCCTGGTTCTGGCCCAGTGACAGCCGCGCCACCCGGTCGTCGCTGATGTGATGGATCAAGGCACCCAGCGCAAATTGGTAGGCCCAGGCGGCGCGGGCCCGGCAGTCGCCGGCAAACAGTTCTGCCAGCGCATCAATGAAAGCGTGGGCCAGTGGGTCGAAGTAGTCTTCCAGCACCGACTGCGCTTCGGGCGTGCGAAAGGCCAGTTCGCGCGCCACCAGCAGCGCGTAGTACTCGCCTTCGGCGCTGGCGCGCATCTCCAGCACCGGGCCCACAAAGGCCTCGACGATGGCCGTCAGCGTCTGTTCGCTGTCGCCGGCCTGGCCGGCCGCCTGCAGACCCTGCAACCGGCGTGCGATCGTTGCTTGCCAGTGTTCAAAAATAGCATGGAACAGGGCCTGTTTGGGGCCAAAGTAATAGCCCACCAGGGCCAGCGGCACGTCAGCCGCCTGAGCAATCTGGCGCAGGCTCACCGCGTGGTAACCCTGCTGCGAGAACAGGCGCTCGGCCGCCAGCAGAATAGCCTCTCGCCGGTCCGGCCGGTCGGTGACCGCCTTGGGCGCACCGGCTTTGAAGGGTACGGGGTACTGGGCCTGGGTGCTGCTCATATGCAAGCCACTGTACGAGCGTACAAACTAATTGGACATCCGTACAAACCCTTTGCTGGGCTGGCGGCACCTTATCGCTCAAACGCAGGCGCAAACTCAGCGATGTCATGGGCTTGAAAGCCGACTTCCGGTGTCATGGCCACTTCTTTCCAGTGTTTCACCGCCGCAAGCACCTCGGCCAGAATGGCTTGGGCCTGAACAGGTGACAGCTCCAAGCGGAAGGCCTGTTCCAGTAGTTGTGCCACCGAAGTGATCGGGCCCGTGTCCTCGCTCAGCCAGGTTTTAGATTCCGGTTCTTTATCTGGGAAGGGGTTCAGATCAAACGCTGGCGGTAACCGCCATTGCTGGTTCCCGACATACAAAAACCCGATGTTCTGCAGGTGATCGTCCACATTGGTGATGAGGTGGTTGAACACGAGCCGTCGCCACAGCTGTCGGTTGTCGCGCGCGCCGTCAGCCACACGGCGAAGGTATTGCCCGATGTCATCGCGTAAGCGAAGGGCGCCCACCCCAGGCTTCGTTGTACGCAAATTGAGAAAACTCCCGCTGCCCGTCTTTGACAAAGATGAGGCGCCCCAAGGGCTTTTCTGCCTTGCCAAGAAAGACCTCCAAAGGGGTTCGCTGGGGGGTTGATTTGAAGACGGGCTTGTTGGCCATCAGAATGCCCCCGATTCCGGTGTCTTGCGCGGTTTGCGAACCCTCTGCGGCAGTTGCTCGTCCATCAGCGTCAAACCAATGGCGTCCTGTGGGGTATCCAACAATTGGTCGAGTTTGTCGAGCTCACCAAAGACCTGCAGCGCCCTTGCAACATGGACCAGCGCGGTCCCTGGGAAGCCCGATTCCATGCGCCGTACGGTGTTGGCAGACGCTCCAATGCGTTCGGCCAGGTCCTGCTGAGTCAGGCGCCTGCGCCGGCGGGCCAGCGAAACCGCCTGGCCAAGGCGGTTCAGGCTACGCGAAACAGGCAGTGGCGGTGGGGTGAGGACCTTCATTAAAACGCATTTTAAGGCTGTTTAAATGGTTTTTGACAGCATAAATAAGCGTTAAAACGATCCATGACAATCTTCGACAGCAAGCCAGTCGAGTTCCGTGTGGACGGTGGCCAGGGCCCGCAGCCGTGGAATCAGCCAGCACTTGGCGAGGGAACCCTACTCCAGCCGCATGCCCGAGGCTTTGATCACTGCCTCCCAGCGCGCATGATCGGCAGTGACCATCGCCGCAAACCTCTCGCGAGGCATGGCGCCGGGGTCTAGCGCCAAGTCGCTGAGCCTTGATGCCATGTCTGGCTGCTTGAGCGCCTTGATGATCTCTGCGGTGAGTTTGCTAACCACATCGGGCGGCGTTTTTGCGGTGACGAAAACGCCGACCCAGCTGAAGGCCTCGAACCCCGGAAAGCCTTGCTCGGTGAAGGTGGGGATGTCCGGTGTCCAGACCGAGCGAATTGGCGCTGAGACTGCCAGTGCGCGCACCTTGCCGCTCGGGATATGCGCTTTCAATGTGGCGTAGTCAACAAACGTTGCCGATACTTCCCCGCTGAGCAATGCTTGCACCACCGGGCCGGCGCCCTTGTAGGGCACGTGCACCATGTCCAGACTGGCCACCTCGTTGAGCTTATAGCCGTACAAGCTGCCGATGGAGCCGTTGCCGACAGACGCATAGCTGTGGGTCTTGGGCTGCGCCTTGACCTGTGCCACGAACTCGGTCATGGTCTTGGCCGAGGTTTTGGTCGTATTGACGGCCAGCCACAGAGGCGATGAAAAAATGTCGGTGATGGGGATGAAGTCACGCAGGGGGTTGAATGGCACCGCCGCATACAGAGCAGACACCTGTACCAACAGCTGGTTGATGACCAGCAGCGTGTAACCGTCCGGGGCTGCCTTGGCGACCAGATCGGCGCCGACTATGCCGCTGGCACCGGGCTTGTTCTCAATAATGACCGGCTGCTTCATGGCATCTGCCAGCTTGATGGCGAGCATGCGTGAGATCAGGTCGCTCGGCCCGCCAGGACCGAATGGGACGATCAGTTTGATGGTTTTGCTCGGGTAGTCCTGTGCCAGCGCAAACCCGCTCGACAAAGTGGCGCCGCTCAGGGCTAACAGGCCTTGCGCGATGGCCGTTCTGCGCGTAGTCAATGTCATGTTTCTGGCTCCTGGGATGGTTTATTCGCGGACAAGAACTCAATCAAGCGTGACGCCGGCTTTTTTGATCAAGCGGGTCCAACGGTCGTGATCACCCACCACCTGGGTGGCAAACTGGGCCTGTGGTGTGCCGCCGATCTCGAAGCCCATGTCTTTGAATTTGGCGATCACGTCGGGCTGTTGCAGCACCTTGCCAATTTCTGTTTCCAGTCGCTGAACGATGTCGGGTGGCGTCTTGCTAGGCAGGAACATGGCCCCCCAGCCGTAGGACTCGAACCCGGGGTAGCCGAGTTCAGACAGCGTGGGGACATCTGGCGTCAACGCCGACCGCTTGGTGCCGGTAGATGCCAGAAGGCGGACCTTGCCATTGGCAACATAAGGCTTAAGGCTGACGAGGTCGAGCATGACCGCTGAGATTTCCCCGCTCACCAGAGCCAGCACGGCCGGCGCCCCACCTTTGTAGGGCACATGGATCATATTCAGGGCGGCGGCTTCATTCAGGTTGTTGGCATACAAATGGTGCGAGGAACCGGGACCGATCGAGCCATAGCTATCGTCCCGGGTTTTAGCTTTTGTAAGTTCCGAGAACTCTTTGAGGGACTTGGCCTGGACCCGAGCGGTGCTGACAGCAAACCACAATGGCGTGCGGATGATGTCGGTTAACGGGGTGAAGTCCTTCAAGGGGTCATATGGCAGCTTGTTGTACAAGCCCGCCGCTTGTACCAACAAAGGACCATTGAACAAGATGGTGTAACCATCAGGTGCTGCCTTGGCCACATAGTCCGTGGCGATGATGCCGCTGGCGCCGACCTTGTTCTCCACGACGATCTGCCAGTTCAGCAGTTCCTCAAGTTTTTTGGCGACCGTGCGGGTGATGTAGTCGTTGCCGCCGCCGGCACTGGTGGGCACGATCATGCGGATCGGCTTACTCGGGTAGGCTTGAGCGAACGCCGAGCCACTGGCTAGGGCGGCACAGGCTGCAAAGCACAGAGGGACAAGCAGGGTTTTTCGTCTGGTTATGGTCATGCTAGTTAATCCTGAAACTTACTGAAAAATATGGCAAGGGTGATGCGTCACGCCATGCCCCCAAGCGACTTATTGCGGTCATTAGAATCTGATGAGCGTGGCGCTTCAAACCAAATTTGAGTTTTTTCCCAATGGATAAGAAAAACGGGCCTATTAGCGGCGCCCAAAGTGCCGGCAAGGTGCTCAAACTATTGAAGATCGTCGGCGCTCGCCACCCGCATGGGGTCCGGCTCAAGGAGGTCATCGCCGAAAGCGGGCAGGACCGATCGACCGCGCACCGCCTGTTGGCCTGCCTGGTCGAAGAAGGTTTTGTGGAACGTTCGTCGCTTGGCAAGCTGTACCGCCTCGATATGGAGGCCATGCAGCTGGGCCTGGGCGCAGATGGGCTTGCCCCCATGGTTGAGCGCTTTCGGCCGGTGATGAAACGCCTCGCGCGCAGTACGGGTGACACCGTTTTTCTGGTCGTGCGCAGCGGTGACCATGCCCTTTGCCTGCATCGAGAGGAGGGATCTTTCCCGATCAAAGCCTTTGTGGTTGAGCCAGGCACAAGGCGCCTGCTTGGATTCAGCTCTGTCGGGGTGGCGTTCTTGGCCAGCTTGCCAGATGCGCAGACAGCAAGCAACTACGGTCGGCATGTCGTTGAGTACGCAGCACTAGGGCTGCACCTGACACGCCTCGCGCAGATGGTGAAGGCGGCACGTGCCTGCGGTTTTGCCGAGACGCAGGATTTCCGTACCCATGAAACCAGTGGTGTCGGTTGTGCATTCCGCCTTTCGAGCAACAGCAGCGTCGGCATCAGTATTGCCGCCATCAACTCGCGGATGCCAGCACAACGGCGGATGGAATTAGGTGCCGAACTGATGCGAGAAGTGCAGCCATTGGCGTGGCGGGAGTGAAATATTCCCATATGTTGAGAACCGGCTAAGAAATCATTTGCAATCGGTTGGCCACTACCTATGATCCAACGCTGAACGTAACTGGCGGTATACCCACAACTCCCCCATGACCATTGAATTGACCGACGAACAGAAGATCGCCACATTCCGGGCTATGGAAGACGCTTGGCAGGCCAAGCAATGGCGCCGCTGCGCCGACATGATGGCCCCTGATAGCGTGCTGCAATCGATGATGTTGGAGCCGGTAGTCGGGCGCGAGGTGTTCTTTGAGCGGATGGTCAGTTTGGAAAAGCCGAACAAGCAGGTTCGGATGCACATTCACCGTATCGGCGTGATCAATGGCGCCGTGTTTGCAGAACGCACGGATGAAATCATTGTTGACGGTGTCAGCCGTACGCTACCGGTGGTCGGCATCATGGAGTTCGATGGCGCTTTCATTTCGCTCTGGCGTGAGTACTACGACCGTCAACAGCTACTGCGCGCCCGTGGCGAAAAAGTAGACTGAGTCGCAGACCCAGCATGGCTACTGCTCCCGCCAGGCCGACCAACGCGTCGCTCAAGAAAATAATCAGCTTCTACTGCCGCTTTACCCCCAGCTACAGCGCGATCGGCTTCCATGCGCGCAGACTATTCTGGCAGCGCATCAAGGGAGATTTCAAAGGGCAAACTTGGCTCGTGACTGGGGGCTCTGAAGGTATTGGCGGGTCGACCGCTCGCTCAGCAATAGCTGGCGGCGCAACCGTGATCTCGGTGGCGCGCGACGGCGACAAACTCAAGGCCTTTGCGGCGTCGGTGCAGGGGCCGGGCAAGCTGCTCATGGAAGTGGCAGACCTGTCATTGCAGAGCGACATCTGGGCCTTGCTGGATCGACTGGAAGCCGGTGGCACGCGGCTTGATGTGCTGATTAACAACGTGGGCATCCAGAAGCGCGACCAGATCATGACTGCAGAGGGCTTGGAGACGTCGTTTGCCACCAATATTCTGGGGCACTATTTGTTGACACGTGAGCTGCTTGCGCGAAACCTATTGACCGACAAGGCTATGGTGATCGAGGTGTCTTCTGGCGGCATGTACAACCACGCCATGGTGGTGAAAGACCTGAACATCACGGGCCCAGGTTACCTGGGGGTGCGTGCTTATGGCTTGTCCAAGCGAGCACAGGTCATGCTGAGCAGCTGTTGGAGCCAGAAATACGCCGGAACTGGCAAGTCTTTCTACACCATGCACCCGGGCTGGGTCGATACAGCCGCCGTCGGGCGCTCCATGCCACGTTTTCGCGCCACCCTGAAGTCGGTGCTGCGCCAGCACTACCAAGGGGCCGACACCATCGTGTGGCTGGCCGACGCGCGGCCGCTGCAGAAGGTGGTGGGGTCAATTTGGTTCGATCGAAAAGAGCGCCCGGCGCACATCTACGCCCATACGCCAAAGTCAACGGCCAATGGGGCTGACCTGCTGGCAACCCTAGAAAGCTACGTCTTGCCCCGGGTTGCGCTAGCCTGAAGCAACCAAGCCTTAAACCCGCTCAGCGCCGGCCGCTCCTCCGCCCGCTCCGGTTGCACCAAGTAATAGGCCCGGTCGCCCGGCAGCACCTGGTCGCAGGCCACCACCAGTTCGCCGCGGGCCAGTTCTGGCTCGACCAACAGGCGCGGCACCAGAGCCAGGCCCAGGCCTTGGGCGGCGGCGGCGGCGGTCATGGAAAACAACTCGTAGCGTGGGCCACTCAGGGCCATGGGCGCCGCCACGCCGGCGGCGTCAAACCACTGGCGCCAGGCCGTGGGGCGGGTGCTTTGCTGGAGCAGCGGCAGCCCGGCAAGTGCCTGGGGGGCGAGTGGCGCGGTTTGCCCCAGGCCGGCGGTCAATGCCGGGCTGCACACCGGCACCATGTCTTCGGTCAGCAGGCGTGTTGCCCGGGTGCCAGCCCAGTTGGCCACCTGCTCGGCGGTGCCGGCATAGAGCGCCGCGTCAAAGGCGGTGTCGGCAAACAAAAAGGGCCGGGTGCGGGTTTCGATGTGAACGGTGAGCTCGGGGTGCACGGCGGCCAGGGCCGGCAACCGGGGGATCAGCCAGCGCGTGGCAAAGGTGGGTACGGCGGCCAGCTGCAGGCTGCCGCTGCGGCCTTGGCCGGCCATCACCTCCAGCGTGTCCTGTTCCAGCCCCTGGAGCCTGCCCGCCACCTGCAGCGCGTACTCGGCGCCGCGCTCGGTCAGGGCCACGCCGTGGCGGGTGCGCTGGAACAGCGCCACACCGACAAAGGCCTCCAGTGCGCCGATCTGACGCGACACCGCCCCCTGTGTCAGCGCCAGCTCTTGCGCGGCGCGGGTGTAGCTCTGGTGCCGGGCGGCGGCATCAAAACAGGCCAGGGCCTGCAGGCTGGGGATTTTGCGGCGCATGGCGGGGGCAGCTTAAGCTGCGGCGTACTCCCGCAGCTGCTCAAGGGTGACGACTTCCAGCGCCTTGGCATGGGTACTCGCCAGCACCACTTCGGGCGCCAGTCCGGCAGAAAAGGCTTCTTTCCAGCGTAGCGCACACAGGCACCAGCGGTCGCCGTCTTTCAGGCCGGGAAAGCGGTACTCGGGGCGCGGCGTAGAGAGGTCGTTGCCGCGCAGTTTGGAGAACTGTAAAAACTCGTCGGTGACCAGGGCGCACACCACATGGGTGCCGTGGTCTTCCTGGTCGGTGTTGCAGCAACCGTCGCGGTAAAAGCCGGTCAGTGGGTCAAACGAGCAGGGCACCAGCGCGGTGCCCAAGACATTCAGGGCTTGTTGGGTCATGGTGATGGGTCGTCGTTGGTCGGTGGTCGGTGGTCGTTCGTCGGGTCAGGGGGCGGGCAGCTCCAGCATGATCTCGTTGCGCCGCCACATCGGCAGCGTCCAGGGTGGGTCATAGCGGGAGAGCTGTGGCGCGCCGATGGGGCTCAGGTTTTTGGCCTTGACCCAGGCCAGCAGTTCGGCCGTGCGCTGCTGAATCCGCGACTCGGTGTTGAACCCGGAGTAACCCAACACCGCAAAGTGTTTGGCTGGCACTTCCCGCACCGTGACGGCGGTGTTTTTGGGTTTGGGCAGGGTGGCCAGGGTGTAGGCGCTGGGCATCACAAAGTGCACGCGCCAGCGGTTGCCGGCCATCGGGCTGGCGGCCAGGTCCGCCGGTGCGATGGTCACCGGGGCGGTCATGGCTATCTTTTGCGAGGGCGCTTCTGGCACCACCGTGACCGGCGCTGTCATGGCAATCTTGGCCGAGCCGCCCGCGTCACCAGGCGCCTGGTTGTTGCCAAAAATAAAGTCGGCAATCAGCCGAAACCCCCGGTTGGAGGCCTCGTCCATATCGCCCTCCACCACGGTTTCAGCGATCAGAAACGGCGCGTACTGTCGCAGCTCGATCACGCCGTCTTTGGACAGCACGGTGAACTTGGGTTCTTCAATGGCCATGGCGTTCAATCCGGTTAACAGCAGGGCTGCGCACAGCATTCGGCGTAGGGTTTGGGTCATAAGGTGCTTATCCCACATAACATTAAAACGAGTTGCACTGCTAATCACTCCTGATTTTATAGCTGAACCACCAATAAAAACGAGACTCAAGGGCTGATTTGGCCTGCGGTTTAGTCGGCCTACTGCGGAGATCGACAGCACCAAGAAATGTAAAAAAATCATATCTAGATGCCAATAACTCGTTTGCCTGGCTGGCCAATCCGCCACTACCATAGGGCATCTGCCCTTTTGGGCATGCCCTACCCCCTTGCATTATCTGGAGAACCCTATGGCGCACGCTGCTTTCAACTGGCAAGACCCTTTTCTGCTGGACAGCCAGCTCAGCGATGAGGAGCGCATGCTGCGCGATGCCGCCGCCGCCTACTGCCAGGACAAGCTGCTGCCGCGGGTGACCGAGGCCTTTCGCGCCGAAAAGACCGATGTGGCCATCTTCCGCGAAATGGGTGAGCTCGGCCTGCTTGGCCCCACCATCCCTGAGGCCTACGGCGGCCCGGGCCTGAACTACGTGGCCTATGGCCTGATTGCCCGTGAGGTGGAGCGGGTTGATTCCGGCTACCGCTCCATGATGAGCGTGCAGAGTTCGCTGGTCATGTTGCCCATTTTTGAGTTTGGTACCGAAGGGCAGCGCCAGAAATTCCTGCCCAAGCTGGCCACCGGCGAGTGGATCGGCTGCTTCGGCCTGACCGAGCCAGATCACGGCTCTGACCCCAACTCCATGGCCACCCGCGCCCACAAGGTGCCCGGCGGCTACAAGCTGTCGGGCAGCAAGATGTGGATCTCCAACAGCCCGATTGCTGATGTGTTTGTGGTCTGGGCCAAAGAGGTGTCTGAGGGCGGCCAGGTCGGTCCGATCCGCGGCTTTGTGCTGGAAAAAGGCATGGCCGGCCTGTCAGCCCCGGCGATTCACGGCAAGGTGGGCCTGCGCGCCAGCATCACCGGCGAGATCGTGATGGAGGGCGTGTTCTGCCCCGAAGAAAACGCCTTCCCCGAGGTGCAAGGCCTCAAGGGCCCGTTCACCTGCCTCAATTCAGCGCGCTATGGCATCGCCTGGGGCGCCCTGGGCGCAGCCGAAGACTGCTGGCTGCGTTCGCGACAGTACACGCTGGACCGCAAGCAGTTCGGTCGGTCCCTGGCCGCCAACCAGCTGATCCAGAAAAAACTGGCCGACATGCAAACCGAAATCGCACTGGGCCTGCAGGGCTGCCTGCGCCTGGGCCGCATGAAGGACGAGGGCACAGCGGCGGTGGAGATCACCTCCATCCTCAAGCGCAACAGCTGCGGCAAGGCCCTGGACATCGCCCGGATGGCCCGCGACATGATGGGTGGCAACGGCATTTCTGATTCTTACGGCGTGGCGCGCCACCTGGTGAACCTGGAGGTGGTCAACACCTACGAAGGCACGCACGACATTCACGCGCTGATATTGGGCCGGGCGCAGACGGGGATTGCGGCGTTTGCCAACTGATTTGCCAACGAATTCCCCGACTGATTCCCCAATTGAACCGGGCCGGTGGCTGCTGGCCCATTGAGGTAAGCCCATGACAACGCAAGCCGGGGCGCTGCCCCACATCAAGGTGTTAGACCTGTCCCGCGTGCTCGCCGGCCCCTGGTGCACCCAGATGCTGGCCGACCTAGGCGCGGATGTGGTCAAGGTCGAGCGGCCTGGTGCGGGGGACGATACCCGACATTGGGGCCCCCCGTTTTTGCAGGACGCCCAGGGGCAAGATACCAGTCAGGCCACCTACTTCACCGCCTGCAACCGCAACAAACGCTCGGTGGCGATCGACATGGCGCAGCCCGAAGGGCAGGCGCTGATCCGCCAGATGGCACTGCAAAGCGATGTGCTGGTAGAGAACTTCAAGGTCGGCGGCTTGGCGCAGTACGGCCTCGACTACGCCAGCCTGAAGCTGCTGAACCCCCGGCTGATCTACTGCTCGGTCACCGGCTTTGGGCAAGACGGCCCTTACGCGCCGCGCGCCGGCTACGACCTGATGATCCAGGCCATGAGCGGCATGATGAGCATCACCGGCCGGGCGGACGAGGCGCCCGGCGGCGGCCCACTTCGGGTGGGCGTGGCGCTGACCGACCTGTTCACCGGCGTCTATGCCTGCAGCGCCATTTTGGCCGCCATCGAGGTGCGGCACCGCACCGGCGAGGGCCAGCACATCGACATGGCGTTGCTGGATGTGGGCATGGCCATCCTGGCCAACCAGGCCGCCGGCTTTTTGAACACCGGCGCCGTGCCGCAGCGCATGGGCAACAGTCACCCCAGCCTGGCGCCTTACCAAGACTTTCCCACCGCTGATGGCGCCATGCTGCTGGCCATTGGCAACGACGGCCAGTTTGCCCGCTTCTGCCAAGCCGCCGGCCACCCCGAGTGGGCGGCTGACGCCCGCTACGCCAGCAACACCTTGCGCGTGCAACACCGCAGCGCGCTGATCTCGGCCATGGAGGCCGTGACCCGCACCCGCAGCACGGCGGACTGGATTGCGCTGCTGGAAGACAAGGCGGTACCGTGCGGCGCCATCAACGACATCGGCCAGGCCTTTGCCGACGCCCAGGTGCAGGCCCGGGGTTTGAAGCTAAATCAGCCTCTAGCCCCCGCCACTATTGATACTACGGCTATTGAATCCATAGCAAGCGTGGCCAGCCCGCTGCGGCTGAGCGCCACACCACCGGTGCTGCACCGGGCCCCGCCCATGCTGGGCGAGCACACCGACGAGGTGCTGGCCGGCCTTGGGCTGGCGGCGGACGTGGTGGCTGGTTTGCGCGCGCAGGGGGTGGTGGGTTAGCAACTTCTGACCGAAATGTCGACACAGGCGTCTGCGTCGATGCTTTCAATGGCCGCCGTATTGGCGCAAAGGAAAGGCAATTTATGAAAAAGAAGATCGTTTACACCGATGAGCCCATGGGCGACGTTGAGGTTGTCGCGGATTTTCTGCCGTCACCTGCGGAGTTGGCATTCAAGGAAGATGGCGTCAAAGTGACGCTAGCCCTGAGCAAGAGCAGTGTTGATTTTTTCAAGTCTGAGGCATCCAAGCATCAGACTCAGTACCAGCGCATGATTCGCCGGTTGCTGGATTCTTACGTTGAAGCCCAAAGCACGGCCACCAGCCAAGCCAAACGCACCGTGCGCAAGCGAGCACCCCTCTAGTCGAGCCGCCTTGGCGGGTTGACAGAGTGGTCCATGCGATCATAATGACCATATCGATCAATATGGAGTTAAGCATGATCACTGAAACCAGCGCCGTGGCGTTCCGGCAAAACCTGGGCGAAATGCTCAACCTGGTGCAGTACCGGAACGACAGCATCCTCATTAAAAAAGACGGCAAGCCGGTGGCTGCCTTGGTCGATGCCCGCCTGTTTGGCCGCATCCGTCAGATGCAGGAGCGCTTTGACGCGCTGTCGCAGCGCCTGGCCCAGGCCTATAGCGCGGTGCCGGCTGACGAGGGGCTGGCAGAAATTGACGCCGCTGTGCTTGCAGAGCGTCAGGCCGTGACACCGCGCGACGCCGGCTGATGGCGGGGCTGCGCATCGTTCTCGACACCAACGTGTTGGTGTCGGGCC
This sequence comes from Rhodoferax sp. OV413, assembly GCA_945885775.1. Classification (GTDB taxonomy): domain Bacteria; phylum Pseudomonadota; class Gammaproteobacteria; order Burkholderiales; family Burkholderiaceae_C; genus Rhodoferax. Next base: position 14,724 of record CAMCZF010000020.1, read on the forward strand.
TGGCCTACCCCACCAGTGTGCCGGGTCGCATTGTGGGTGCATGGCGTGGTGGCCGCTTAGACGTGGTGCTGTCCCGGTTTATCTTGGCTGAGCTGCTGCGCGTCCTGCCCCGCCTGAACCACCGCCTGCAGTGGCGCGATGAGGACATGCTGGACATGGTTGACACCTTGGCCCTGCTGGCCGATCTGGTCGAGCCTTCTGCTGAGGCTGCGCCCATGGGCGGGCCCGCTTTGCGCGACCCTGCGGATGGCCCCGTGCTTGGCACCCTGCTGGCATCTGGCGCCGACTACCTGGTCACCGGCGACAAGAACCTGCTGGTGCTGGCCCCGCACTACGCTATCGTGACGCCGGCCTGGTTTTGTGCTCAGCACGGTATCGGGTAAGATTCTTACTGCTAAAAGTAAGAATCAGGAGTGAGTCATGAAAATTACCAGCAAAGGCCAGGTCACTATTCCGCAGGCCGTGCGCGAGCAGGCGGGCTTGCACCCGCACAGCGAGGTGGAGTTTGAGGTACTCGCCAATGGCGATGTCGTCATTCGCCCAGTGGCGGCGCCGGTCGCCAGCGTTCGTGCGGCCTTTGAGCGGGTGCGCGGCAGCGCCAACGCCAGCCAGTTCAAGGGCATGGGCACCGACGAATTCATGGCTTTTTTGCGCGCCTGAAGGCACCGCACCGTGAGCAAGCTGGCAGCCCGCGAGCCGGATGCGCGATATTTGCAACCGGCGCAGCTGCAGGGCACGCTGGTAGACAGCTGTGTGCTGATCGATGTGCTGGCCGATGACCCGGTTTGGGCCGACTGGTCGCTGGAGCAGCTGGACCGCTGTGGCAGCCGCGGGCCACTCATCATCAACCCGCTGATCCTGGCGGAGCTGAGCCCGCGGTTTGAGCGGGCCGCTGACCTGGAGGCCGCGCTGGCCCAGTTGCCGCTGCAGCGCCAGGCGCTGCCGTGGGACGCGGCTTTTCTGGCCGGCCAGGCGTTCAAGGTGTATCGCCAGACCCAGGGGCTCAAAACCTCACCCATGCCTGACTTCTACATTGGCGCACACGCCCTATTGGGTGGTTTGCAGTTGCTCACCCGTGATGCCGCCCGCTACCGCGGCTACTTCCCCAGGCTGGCGCTGGTCGTGCCCTGACGGGAGGTAGCGCCCTGTCGGCAGGGTGTAGGCCGCCAAGGCCCAAGTTGACCCGATGTCAGGTCAACGGATGCCGGGTCAAAAAATCGTCCGGCGATAAGGCTGGCAGTGGTGATTGCACGAAGTCCCGACCATTGCGCGTGATGATGTAGTCGGCCCCGCAAGCCTGCGCAGCGCTCACCTGCAAGGCGTCTTCAAAATCCGACATGGGCAGCTGCAGCGCCTGTACCGCGTCCTGGTGCCCGGTGGTCGCCACTCTGGCCCAGGTTAGCAAGCCGGTCACAACCTCACGCGCCACGGCCGGGCTGCGTTCGCGCTCGATCAGGTAGGCCAGCGTCGCGACCGAGTGCCAGGCCACCCAGGCCTGGTGCTGCTCACCGCAAGAGCCAATCAAGGCTGAGGAGGCGGGCTCGCCCGGACGCTGAAAGACTACATCCAAAATGATGTTGATGTCGAGCAGCAGCAACATCAGCGCAGGTGCTTGCGCAGGATGTGGGCCACACGGGCATCAGTTGCGGCATCCGCCTTAGCACTTTTAGCCGGCTCCCTGGCCTGGGCGGCAAATGCCCCGCGCCACTGCCCCAGCCAGTTGGCCGCCGGTGAGGTCTGACTGAGTTCGTCGGCAAGCTCCTTTTCCAGGGCCTCGCGCACCACGGCAGACTTGCTCAAGTGACGGCGGGCACTTGCGAGTTGCAGTGCAGCGTCTAACGCGTCAGGGATTTTGAGGGTGAGGGTGTTCATTCAATCCGTTTGTATTACCAAACTCTAAAATTATAATACCTGCGTTGGCCATTGCGCCACTAGTCCAGTTTGCCAAGCTTCCCCAGGCTGGCGCTGGTCGCGCCCCGATGAATTGGGCCCGGGTTTCCACGTGTAGCACACCGGGCGCATCTGCTGCATACTTTTTGGTTTAAAAAAAACGGCTGCAAACCATCGCAGTAGTGGCTCATGAACCATGGCGGGGAGAATTCAAGGTGAGTAACAACCCATTGGGCAAGCGTCGAATGAGGCTCGCGCGGCGCATCGCCGCGCTTGGGGCATGACTGAGCTGGAGCAACTCCAGGCCGAACTGGCCCAGGCCAAGGCCTTGCTCTGGCAGCGCGAGCAGTTGCTCGACAACACCGAGCAAGGCATCTGGCATCTCGACAACGCCGGGCTGACGGTCTACGTCAACCCGGCCATGTGCCGTCTGCTGGGGCGCCCGCGTCATGACATCCTGGGCCAAAGCGTGTTCGACTTCTTTTCGGGACCAGACCTGGAGATCCTGAATGTGCAGCTCGAACGCCGCAAGCAAGGCCACAAGCTGGGCTACGAGATTGGCCTGCTGCGACCCGATGGTTCGCGTGTCGAATGCTTCAACAACGCCACCCCGGTCTACGACGCCGCCGGCGTCAAGCTGGGCTCGGTCGGCATGTGGACCGACCTCACCCCCATCAAGCAAACTCAGTGCAAGCTCGACCTGGCGCTGGCCGACAGCATGGCACAGCGCGCCGAGTACGAGGCGCTGCTGGCGAGCTTTCCCGGCATCATCGCGGTGCTGGACCATGACGCGCGCTATGTCTTTGTCAACCAGGAGCTGGCGGACCTGCTGGGGCACCCGGTGGATGCGATCGTTGGCCGGTCCGTCGTCAGCCTGCGGGTCAATCGCCTAGCCGGGCCGCCCCGAGCGGAAGGCCAGCGCTATTACTCGTTTGGCGTCGACGTCAGCGACATCCTCAAGGGCCGGGCCAGGAGCAATTTCCTGAACCACATGAGCCATGAAATCCGTACCCCGATGAACGCCATTATCGGTTTGACGGAAGTGACCCTTGGCACCGAACTGACACCGCAGCAGCAAGACTATCTGGGCAAGGTCAAGTTTGCGGGCCACGCCCTGATGGATCTGCTCGACGATGTGCTGGACCTCAGCAAGATCGAGGCCGGCAAGTTACAGATGGAGGTCATCCCCTTCCATCTGTCAGAGGTGCTCAATGGCACTGCGGCAGTGCTGACCGGCTTGGTGGAAGCCAAGGGGCTGAGCTTGCAGCTGATCTGCGCGCCTGAGGTACCGTGCCAGTTGCTGGGCGATCCCAAGCGCCTGCGCCAAGTACTGACCAACCTGATCAGCAACGCCCGCAAGTTCACCGAAACGGGGGGAATTGTGGTCGAGGTGACACGGGTGTCAAAGCCCTCAGAGCCGCTGCTGCTGCGCTTTTCGGTGCGCGATACCGGCTTGGGCATGACGGCAGCGCAATTGGCGCGCCTGTTTCAGCCTTTTGTGCAGACCGAAGCGTCGATTGCGCGCACGTTCGGCGGCACCGGCCTGGGCCTGGCCATCAGCCGCCAACTGGTCGAGCTGATGGGCGGGCGCATCTGGGCGAACAGTGAGCCGGGCCAGGGCAGCACCTTCAGTTTTGAGCTGCCGTTCACCCAAGATGTCACGGCGCACACCGCACAGGCGCCTGATGCCAGCCATGCCGACCGGGCGCGGTCAGTGGTTGATGCCAGTGCACTGGCGGCGATCCGGGGCGCCCGCATCCTGCTGGTGGAAGACAACGCTGTCAATCAGTTGGTGGCCGTCGAGGTGTTGTAACAGGCCGGGTGCCTGGTGGCGGTGGCGCAGCATGGGCAGGAGGCGCTGGCCCTGCTGGCTCAGGCCGCGTTTGACTGCGTGCTGATGGACCTGGACATGCCGGTGATGGATGGCTACACGGCCACGGCCCACATCCGCGCCAACCCGGCCTGGGCGGGGCTGCCGGTGCTGGCCATGAGCGCCAGCGTATTGGCTGAGGAACGCGCCCGGGCCGAGCGCGCGGGCACCAACGGCCATATTGCCAAACCGGTCGTGCCGCAGGCCTTGTTCGCTGCCCTGCTCCAATGGGTGCCGGTTGGCCGGCGCGTAGGGCCGGGCGCTTAAGACCGGCTGGTGAACTCTTTAAATAGGGCGCCCACCAGCTGCCCAGCCTGTTCAAAGTCAAAGTTGCTGATGGCGGCCGTGATGGGTTCCAGACGAATTGCGTGGGGAGACCCGGCGAAAAGCGGAAGGATCTGCGCCAGCGTTTGCTGCGCCTCGCCCTCGCCCGCCTCTAGCTCAACCTGAAGTTTGCGCAGTAAGCGCGGCACGCGTGAATCGGCTGCAGTCGGACCCAGTGCCATAGTGCCTTCACTCGCGACCAGGGCCCCGTGCGAGCGTGCGTCAACCGCCGCCAGCGCGGCGACCAAACCTGCCAGGACCGGCTCCAAAGTTTGAAGTGTGGCCGTCAGCAGCCGATCAACCGCTTCGGGATCGGTTTGACAAGCCTGCTCCAGCAGGCCGGCGGCATGCCGAATGGCGGGGGCCTCAATGTTGGCCGAAGCACCTTTGAGCGAGTGGGCAAGCCGCTGCGCTGTGTTGGCGTAGCCCGCAGCTAGGGCGCCTCTAAACTGCGTCTCAAACTGCTGCCCGTTCTGGAGAAACAAACGCAGCAGCCGAATATAAAGTTCTGGCCGACCGAGTGCGCGGGCCCGCCCGGCGGCTGTTTCGATCCCCGGTAGTTGGGACAGTTCGGGCCACTGGTCTGGACTAATCAGTTCAACCGGTACTTCGGGGGGTGAGGGTGGGGCGGTCGTGGGGCGCCTGCCCGCTGCCGGCGATACCCATCGGCCGATGATATTGAACATTTCGTCGATGTCCAAGGGCTTGGCGATGTGGTCGTTCATGCCAACCGCGATGACGCGCTCGCGGTCACCCACCATGGCGTTCGCCGTCATGGCCAGCACCGGCAGCTTGGCCCATTCCGGGTTGGCGCGAATGCGGGCGGTGGCCTCATAGCCATCCATCACCGGCATTTCGCAGTCCATCAGCACGCCATCAAACGGTCCCTCGTTGGCCAGCCGGTCAAGGGCTTGCTGACCGTCGGCCGCCAGCACCACCTCGATACCGGCCTGCGCCAATATTTCCTGGGCGAGCTCCTGGTTGACAGCGTTGTCCTCGACCAGCAGCAAGCGCGCACCCGCGAGCTTGCTGCGGGCCTCTGCCGACTGGTTCTGTCGCCGGCCCTGTGCTGGCTCGACCAGCGGGCTTTGTCCCAGCGCGTGACCGATGGCGGCCAACAGGCCATCGGCCGTGACTGGTTTGCTCAATACCGTTGGCAGCTGGACGCCAAGCTCTCGCGCGGATGCCAGCACGTTGTCGCGGCCATAGGCGGTGACCATGATGATGGCGGGAGGCCTGGGTGAAAGCTCGAGCAATCGCCGGATGGTTTCAATGCCGTCCATACCCGGCATTTTCCAGTCGGTCAGCACCACATCAAAGGGGCGTCCCAGCCCATTAGCAGCCTCTGCCGCCTGTAGACCCGCAGCGCCGTTGTTGGCCAGTTCCAGGGTCATGCCAAAGCTCGTTGCCATGGCGCCAATGATGTCGCGCGCGTTGGCACTGTCGTCTATCACCAGCACGCGCAGGCCGGTCAGTTGCTCGGCGACGATCAGGCGCCGGTCCATCGCTTCAGCTTGTACGCCCAGCCGGACCGTGAACTGGAAGGTTGACCCGACACCCGGGCTTGAGTCCACCCAGATCCGGCCGCCCATCATCGTCACCAGGTTCTTACAAATGGCAAGGCCCAGGCCGGTTCCGCCATAGCGGCGCGTGGTCGAGCTGTCGACCTGGCTAAAGCTTTGAAACAGTCGCTCCTGCTGGACCGGGCTCATGCCGATGCCGGTGTCCCGCACTTGCACGTGCAGCTCGACACCTGCATCGTCCCGGGCCACGCAGCGCACGCGGATCACCACCTCGCCGGCTTCAGTGAACTTGCAGGCGTTGCTGCCAAGGTTAAGAAGCACCTGCTGCAGCCGCAGCGGGTCCCCTATCAGCGTGGTGGGCACCTCGGGCGCCATGTCAATCAGCAGTTCCAGGCCTTGGTCTTCCGCCTTGACGGACAGGATGTTGACCACCGTCTCCAGCACGTCCTCAAGCCGAAAATCGGTTTGTTCGAGGTCCAGCTTACCCGCCTCGATTTTGGAAAAATCCAGAATGTCGTTGATCAAGCCCAGTAGCCCGTGCGCTGATCGGTGGGCCTTTTCGACGTAGTTGCGTTGCCGTGCATCCAGGTTGGTCTGTAGCGCCAGTTGCGACATACCGATGATGGCGTTCATCGGGGTGCGGATCTCGTGGCTCATGTGGGCCAGGAAGTCAGACTTGGCCCGAGTCGCCTGCTCGGCCACGCTCTTTTCCTGCTCCAGCCGCAACTCATTGCCAATGGTTATGGCCAACTGCTCACGCTGGCTGTGCAGCCTGAGCGAGGCTGCGCTCAGGGCGCGTTGCAGGTCTTGAATCTCCAGCGGTGCAGCCTCCAGGGGCAGCGTCCGGCCTTCTGAGCTGTCGAGCGCCATGGCAAAACGACGCGCGTGGTTCAGCGCGCGCATGGTGCGCAGCAAAAACATGTACAGCAGCAGCCCGGTGCCGCCTACGGCCAGCACCACGGCGATCGCTGTGGTGGTCCAGATGCGGCGGCGCAGCTCGTCGATGGCGTCGGTGGCGTAGTCCACCCGCACCCAACCCAACAGGGCGCCGGCCTCAATCGGGTGCCAGGCGACCAACCTGGTGTCTTGACCGGCGCCAGATGGCGTCAGCGACGGGCTGATCTGCGCTGGTGGTGTCAGGCGTGGCTGGTTCGCCGCGAAGACCTGCCGAGGTGGCTGCGCAGGGTCGTGGACCACATGGGCCACCACCAGCCCTTGCGGGTTGCAGATGCGCAGCTGCCGAACATCAGGAAAATCGGCCGAACGCAGCAACAGGTCATCAATCGCATCAAGGCTGCCCAGCACCATCGGCCCGGCACTGCCGATGGCCAGGTTACGCGCCAGCGCCGCAGCCTGACGCTCCACGCTGGCTTTGGCGACAGCGGTCTGCTCTTGCAGTACAAAGGTTGCGTGCGCAACGATAGCCAGCAACAGGGCTAAGGCCGTGATCAGCATCAGCTGCGTGAGCATCCGCTGCGGACCAAGGCGTCGCATCACGGCGGAGCTCGCACCACGTAGTCATCAAGGCCAAACTTCTCAAGCGGTTTGTAGTCACGCGCGTAGTCGGCCCGAACGACGCTGCTCCAGGGGATATCGCCGAACAAGGCTTTCAAAGATGGGTCGGCTGCCATGCGCAGCAGGGCCTCGCTCACGGCGCGCTGGGTGGCAGGTGGCACGCGGGGGTGGGCACTCAGGGGGTGGGGTGGCACGGCAGGCGTTTCAAGCAACACCCGCAGTGCCGATTGCATTTCGGCCGGTTCCTCCCCCAAGGTGCTCTCGATGCCCCCGGCTGCGGCTGACAGGCCGGTTGCGACATGCCGGTAGGCATTGGAATGGGTCTTCACGTAAACCGGTTTGATCTTGATCCCTTCGCGCTTTTCCAGCAGGGCGCGTATCCAAAGCGAGGCGCCAAACGCGTTGGGCGCCGGAAAGGCGATCTGCTTGCCGTCAAGCTCCTTGACTGATTTGATCGGATCGTCTTTGCGCACCACCAGAATACCGCTCAGCGGTTTGCTGTCGCGTAACAGCGGCACATAGGCCTGGGCGCGCATGCCCATCACCTGGTGGTAGGGGTTCATATAGGCGAAATCAGGCCGCCCGGCGAGCATGCCCTCCTCAAAGGCGGGGATGCTGGGCGACACGCTCAAGACAAAAGACAGGCCGGTTTCTTTGCCCAACCGCTCCAGCAAGGGCGCCCAGACGCGGTGGATTTCCTCGGCGCGGAACTGCGGCACCACTGCCACGGTAAATGGCGCCCGCTGAGCAAGGGCAGCAAAAGACAACGCTGCCGCAGCAAGAGTCACCAAGGTTCTTAGCACGGCTCGAACCGGTCGATGTTGATTCATGTTGCCTCGACTCAGTTTAATTGATAACGATTTTTGCACACAACTGGGTCGAGGCGGAGTGCTGCTGTGAATGCAGGCCGCCTAATGGGCGGCAGGCCGCTCAATCCGCCGTATGAGGTCGGTCGCCGCCGCTTCCGGGTTGGCCGCCGCCGTGATGGCTCGCACCACTGCCACCGAGCCCACGCCGCTGGCCAGCACCTCGGGCAGTCGGGTCGCGTCGATGCCGCCAATGGCAACCAGCGGGTAGTCGCGCAGCAGCCGTGCATAGGCCGCCAGCCGGCCTGGCCCTTGGGGTGCGGTGGCCATGCGCTTGAGGGTGGTGGCATAAACCGCGCCCATGGCGATGTAACTGGGGCTGGCCGCCTCGGCGCGCAGCATTTCCGCATAGCCATGGGTGCTCAGGCCCAAGCGCAGGCCAGTGGCCTGAATGTCGCCCAAGCTGGATGCGTCCAGGTCTTCTTGCCCCAGGTGAGCCCCGTAGGCGCCGCATTCGGCGGCAATTTGCCAGTGGTCATTGATGAACAGCAGCGCCGGCGTGCCGCGCACGGCCTGCACTGCCGCCGCCACTTCGCGTTTGATCGCCGCCGGGTCAGCTGACTTGAAGCGCAGCTGCAGCGTGGGCACACCGGCCCGGGCCATGCGCGCGACCCACTGGGCGTCGGGCAGCACCGCATACAGGCCCAGGCGCTGCGGGCAGGGCGGAAAGCACTGGGCGCGTGGGAACGGCGCCAGGCCGAAATCTGCTGGCTCGGCGGGCCAGGCGGCCGGGTCCATCCGGCCCAGTCTGCGGCTTTGCGCGGCCCAGGCCAGGGCGACGGTCTGGGCATCGTGCTCGACAAAGCCCAGGCGCCGGCAGGCGCTCAGGACCGCCTGGGTAGAGGTATCCAGCGCAGCGTCTGCCGGCAGTACCGTGCTGGTCCAAGGTGCGGGCTCACCCAGCTGCAGGGTGGCGTGCTGCTGAGCGATGTCGATGGCCAGCGTGGCCGCTGCGTCGGGGAGGTGGTTGGGGGTCATCATCATGTCTGGTGCCAAAAAGGGGTGCCCAGCACCGGAGTGCTGGCCTGGGCTGATTCTTGCGCCTGCATGGCGCCGGCGCGCCAGGCCAGGCGGCCGGCGCTCACGGCCTGGGCAAAGGCCAGCGCCATGGCCACCGGGTCCTGCGCCAGCGCCACGGCGGTGTTGAGCAGCACCGCATCGTAGCCCCACTCCAGCACCTGGCAGGCATGCGAGGGCAGGCCCAGACCCGCGTCCACGATCAGCGGCACCTGCAGTCGGTCGCGCAAGCTGCGCAGGGCATAGGGGTTGATGGGGCCCCGGCCGGTGCCGATTGGCGCGGCCCAGGGCATCACGGCCTGGCAGCCCACATCGACCAGTTTTTGGCACAGCACCAGATCGTCGGTGCAATAGGGCAGCACCTTGAAGCCGGCCTGGATCAGCAGACTGGCGGCCGTGGGCAGGTTGAGCGTGTCGGGCTGCAGCGTGTAGTCGTCGCCGATCAGCTCGAGCTTGATCCAGTCGGTCTCAAACACCTC